>NZ_JAKFCB010000314.1:0-13994 GCF_036676885.1 Aeromicrobium sp. | reverse complement strand
TCGCCCTCGGCCGGGACCTCCCGACACCCCCGCCGGACGCCCCCGGCCACCCGTTCTCCCTCGCCGACCCCGACCGTGTGCGTTCGATCTTCGGCGCCGCCGGGTACGACGACATCGACCTGGTCCCGGTCGATGAGCCCGTCGACCTGGGCGCCGATGCCGACGACGCCTTCGCCTTCTTCTCCACCAACGGCATGGTGCGGGGTCTGCTGGAGGACCTTGACGACGCCGGGCGGGCGCAGGCACTGGCGAACCTGCGGGCTGTGTTCGAGCAGGGCGAGACCGAGGCGGGTGTCCTCCTGGCGAGCTCGGCCTGGCTGATCAGGGCGACGAAGCGCTAGTCGGGCAAGACGTCGAGGTCCGCGTTCGTCTGGGATGCTGTCGCCACGGCTGCCACAGCACGGCGCGACCCCTTTCACCAGGAGAAGACCCGGCATGCAGATCACCCGAGGAATGCGCTGGGCCGGGTCGGCCGCGCTCGTCGGCGGGCTGACTGCCATCGTGCTGACCCCGCCCTTCGCGACTGCCTACTTCCTCGCGTATCCAGGGGAAGACGTCCTGCCGTTCTGGTTCGACTCCGCCGAGCCTCGACTCGATCCGCTGATCACGTTCGCGTCACGCGAGGACGTCTACGCCACGTACGGAAAGATCTACAACCTCGCGTACGTGTTGTTCATGCCCATGGTTGTGGCCCTGCACCGTGCCCACGCGTCGTCCTCCAGCCGCCTGGAGAAGCGCGGCTTCGTGGTGCTGATGGCCGGCCTGGTCGCGACGACCGTGGGCGTCGCCGGCGACTACTGGGGCGACGGGATCGGCTTCGCCCTCGAGGTGCTGGGCCTACTCGCCGTGGTCGTCGGCGTGACCATATGGGGGCTCGCGCTGCTCCGCTGCCGGGTCGTGCCGCGCGCGTGGGCCTGGTTACTCCTGGTCTGCGGCCCGGGCGCGTTCGTGTCGGCTGGGTTGATAGGCCACATTCCGAGCGGCCCGACGCTCTCCTTCGCGATCGCCTGGCTGGTAGTCGGATGCATGCTGATGCTGAAACCGTCGGATCCGACGATGTGGGCCAGTTGACGGCCGACGCCAGGACCGGCCGGGTTGTGCATGAACGAGGCACAGCCGAGGCGGCCGAAAGCAACAAGGCCCGACCTGGATATCCCAGGTCGGGCCTCGTTCTTTGTAGCGGGGGCAGGATTTGAACCTGCGACCTCTGGGTTATGAGTTATACCTACAGGCGATTCCGGCCCGCGCTCCACGCTCAGCTTTCAGTATACCCGCAGGTCAGAGGCACATTTCGATTCCGCGGACGTCCACCGACGTCCCAGCGCATCCATGCCGACTTTGCCTACAACTGGCCCACACGTCGCTCTCGGGAGGTCCCACTTATGGCGTTGGATCATGGAATGCACTGGAGCACGCGACACCGGCCCGTTGGCCCGACACCGACCAACGCAACCTCGACGCTCTGAGCCGCGTTCAGCACCGCAATCAGTAGGTCATCCAGGCGCTGACCATGTGCGCCAGGCTTGGAATCCGCCGACCAGATCCGTGGCGGACGAGAGCCCCAACTCGTGCAACGTCGCGGCGGCCAGGCTCGAGCTGTACCCCTCGTTGCAGACGATGATCAGCCGCACGTCGGCGCCGGTCGCGATAGGCAGCCGGTGCGGTGAGGTCGGGTCAAGTCGCCATTCGAGGACGTTGCGGTCGACCACGATGGCGCCGGGCAGGTCCCCATCGCACTGGCGCTGCTCGAGTGGTCGGATGTCGATGAGGATCGCCCCGTTGGCGACTTCATCGGCGAGGTCCTCGACCGGCACCCGGCCGAGGTTGCGCCGGGCCTGCGCTAGCAGCTTGTCGATCGCTGAGGGGTCTGTCATGACGCTGCCTCCTCGACGCGATTCTAGGAGGCGCGGGCACTGAGGCGAATGCGGCTGCCGTGGCTGGGGGCGTTGATGATGCCCCGGGGGCGGAGGCGTTCGGGACGGCGTCGGACTGGCTCGATCTCGTACGCGCGGAGCAGCTCGCGGAGGATCTCGACCGACTCCACGAGGGAGAAGGCGGCTCCGATGCATCGTCGGGGTCCGCCGCCGAAGGGGATCCAGGTGTTCGGTGCCGGGTTCGCGGCGAGGAACCGATCGGGACGGAAGTCGCCGGCATCGTCGTGGAGTGCCTCGCTGAGTCCGACGAGGCCGAGGGCGGGTGAGACGACGACACCGGCAGGGAGCCGGTATCCGGCCACGTTGGTGTCTTCGGTGAGGGTGCGGGTGGCCTGGAAGATGACGGGTCGCAGCCGCATGGCCTCCTTGACGACGGCCTCGAGGTACTTGTCACCCTCGTGGCTCGGATTGTCGGCGGCCTGCTGCGCGTGGCTCATGGCTTCGGGGTGATGCGCCAGCTCATGCAGTGCCCAGGACAGGGCGGTGGCGGTGGTTTCGTGGCCGGCGAGGAGGAAGGTGATCAGTTGGTCGCGGAGTTCGGCGTCGCTGAGCATGTCGCCGTCGTCGCTGGGGCGAAGGAGTCGCGAGAGCAGGTCGTCCCGGACCGGGGTCGTCGGGTCCGCGCGGCGTTCCGCGATCTCGGCGTACAGCAGGTCGTCGAGCTCCTGTTGCGCGGCGGCGTGGCCTCGCCACGGCGGCAGCTTCTGCAGTTTTGGGTAGCGCCAGGCGAGCAGCATCACTAAGTCGAGGTTTGCGATCTTGATGACCAGTGGACGGAGCTCGGCCAGCCGCTCGGGTTCGGTCACCCCGAAGACCACGCGCAGGATGATCTCCAAGGTGATGGCCTGCATGCGTCCGATCGCCGCGAACTCTTCGCCGTCGGGCCATCCGGCGATCTCGGCTCGGGCGAGGTCGGCGAACATGGGTCGGTAGCCGTTCAGGGCGCCGGTGGTGAAGGCTGGAGTCAGCAGCTTGCGGGCGCGTGCGTGCTGGCTCTCGTCGAGTAGGAGCAGGGAGTGCTCCCCCATCACGTCGAGCAGACTCGAGTTGCCCTCACCCGCGTGGTAGATGGCGACATTGCCGGCGAAGACCTGCCGGATGTCCTCGGGATTGGCCAGCGCGACCACGGTGACCATCGACCCGTGCGGTCCATACGGCATCCGCACCGAGAACACATCGCCGTGCCGCTTGTGCAACCGACGCATCACGGTGGGCCGGTAGCGCATCAACAAGATCGCCTGCAGCGCGTCCGGCAAGCGAAGGCCCGGAGGCAGGACGGCCTTGGTCGTGGTCAGTTGAGTCACCCTGAAACCGTACATTCGTATTGCACAGATGTATAGTTACGATCGTGAGCCCTCAGACAGCGCGCCGGAACAACCGCCAGAAGCTGCTCGACGGGGCGCTCGAGTCGGTGCGCGACAAGGGCTACGCCCATACCACTGCCCGCGACGTCGCCACCGCGTCCGGAGCGAATCTGGCTTCGATCGGCTACCACTTCGGCGGCATGGATGCTCTGCTCGAAGAGGTGCTGGGGCAGTGTTTCGACACGTGGGCCGCACGAGTCGAGGCGTCGGTCGTAGGCAGCACGGGTGAGGCACCACGCGTCCAGCTCGAGTCCGCACTCAGCGCCGTGATCGACAGCTTCGAGCAGCTCCGTCCCCTGGTCATCGCCTGCGTGGAGGCGTTCCCACCTGCCATCCGTTCGGCGGTGCTGCGAGAGCGGCTGGCCGACGGCTACGCGCGCGGACGGGACGCGGGGAACCAAATGCTGACCCGGGCCTTCTCCGAGCAGGGCATGGAGGTGCCGGCAGCCCTCGCGGCGCTCCCCTCGGTCATCATCGCGCTGTGCGATGGGTTGATGCTGCAGTGGCTAGTGGACCCGGCCAGCACCCCCTCCGCAGCTGAGACCATGGATGCTCTTGCGGCACTCGCTCCGCTCCTGGCTCCCACCGGGTAGCCCTTTCACCGTTGTGATTTGCGGGTGGTGCGGACGAGCACGGCCCAGGTGGCGACGAGGAAGACGACGGCGAAGCCCGCGAGGATCAGCCAGTAGGTGCCGATGGGCTGGGTGCCCGCGTCGCCGTAGGACTCAAGGAGCGGCGGCCCGAGTGGTGATCCGCCGTCGGCGAGGATGTGACGTGCCCCGAGGTCGCTGCCGATGGCCTCGAAGGCCCAGCGGGTCGGGATTACGGTGCTGAGGGCTGCTCCGGTCCCCGGCATGAGGTGTACCGGGAGGATCGCCCCGGAGAACAGCACGGCGGGGAAGCACAGCATCGGTAGAGCCAGGGTGGCCTGGGGCACGTTGCCGACCGAGGCGGAGGTGAGCAGGCCGAGGCCGAGGGCCGCGACCGAGCACAGGGCCAGGCCGACAGCGATCGAGGCGTAGGTGGAGAGCGGGCGACTCGGTAGGCGGTCCAATAGCCGTAGCACGCCCAGCATCCCCACGATGACGAGCAGGACGAACGGCACCAGGACGGTCACCTTCGATGCCACGTAGGCCCCGAGCCGCAGGCCGACGAGGTACTCGCGGCGCAGGATCGCTCGCTCGGTGCAGATCTGCAGCAAGCCATAGGTGAGCCCGAAGAAGAATGCGGCGAAGACGACCCAGAAGCCGACCATCACCATCGAGCTCGGGCTCGGGTCCTCAAAGTCGAACGCGCCCGGCTGGAAGAGGATCGCGAACATGCCGATGACCATTGCCGGAGAACCCACCAGGATCGCGAGCGTCAAGCGGTTGCGCACCAGCGTCTCCAGTGTCCGCCGGGTGAGGACACCCCATTGGGTGAGCCCGCTCGCCACCGGTCGCCTGTTCACCGATGGGTGACGTACGTCGGGCGACGACACAGCCGTGGCCGTCACGGCAGCATGGTGATTGCCGTCTGGATCTGTCAGGTGGCGGTAGAGCTCATGCACTGAGCCGACGCCGTACAGCTCGAGCGCCTCATCCACGGACCCGACGAAGCCGAGTCGTCCACCGCTTGTCACGCACACGACGCGATCGCACGCGGCGAGGTCGTCGACCGAGTGCGTGGTGAACACGACCGTCGCCGACCGGTCGGCGAGTTCGCGCAAGCGGCCGATCAGCTCGGAGCTGGTGATCGGGTCGAGGCCTGACGTTGGCTCATCCAGGAAGAAGACGTGCGGGTCCGTCAGCAGCTCGACCGCGATGCTCGCGCGCTTGCGCTGACCGCCACTCAGCGAGCCCACCCGCACCTCGGCCTGGTCCGTCAGGCCCACGGCGTCGAGTGCGTCACGCACCGCGCGATCAACCTCCGCCGCGGTTGTCGACGATGGGAGCCGCAGACGCGCCGCGTAGCGGAGCGTGCGCTCCAGGGGCAGGTCGGCGTGGATGATGTCGTCCTGGGGCACGTAGCCCAGCACGCTGCGGAATGCGCTCAGGTTTCCGTACACGTCGACGCCGTCGAAGCGCACCGATCCCGAGGTTGCCGGAGCGATGCCCGCCACAGCCTCCAGCAGCGTCGTCTTGCCGGCGCCGCTGGGACCGACGATCGCGACGAGCTCACCAGCAGACATCGAGAGCGACACGGCGTCCAGGAGCGTGAGCTGATTCCGGTTGCGGAGCCGGACCTGCCGGGACAGTTGGTCGACGTCGATGCTGACACCGCGTCGGTGGACTGCGACGTCGTCCTGCTGCAGTTGTTCGGTCACTGGTGCTCCTCGTGTCGGTCGTGCTTCGCGTGGCGGGATTGATCGATGAACCCCTGTCAGAGGGTCACGGAGACCTGCAGGTAGGTGGCCGGGATCGACGTGGTGTCGGGGTCCGGGCTCGAGTTCTGGGCGGTGAACAGCGCCGCGAGCTCGTGCTGCAGATCCTCGGTCCGGCCGTCCGCATCTGCTGCGGCGAAGGCGTTCATGGTCGGTCCGTAGTACTCACGGAAGGTGGCAAGCAGCTCCGTGGGCGCTGCCGGGTACTCGAAGGTGTAGGTCTCGCGGGAGAAGTTGATTCGGTCTGCGGGGACGCCAGCCTGGGCGAACCGCTCGATCACGTTCTCCTCGACGCCCCACGTCATCGGGCTGATGAAGCCCTCCGGCGGCGGCGGTGAGTAGGAGCCGGAGATCTTGAGGATCTGGGCCACCAGGGTCGGGTCGCCCGGGATCCAGTTGCCCATCACGATCTGACCGCCGGGACGGGTCACCCGGACCATCTCCTTGGCGGCATCGAACGGGCGCGGGGCGAACATCGCCCCGAAGATGCTCACGACCAGGTCGAAGGAGTCGTCGGCGAGGTCGTCCAGGTGTGAGGCGTCGCCTTCCTGGAACCGGCAGTTGCTCAGGCCTTCTGCCTCGGCGCGCTGGTTGCCCGCCGCCACCAGGTTGCTGGCGATGTCGACCCCCAGCACTTCCGCACCGAGTCGGGCCGCCGGCAGGGCGGTGGTGCCGTCCCCACAGCCGAGGTCGAGCACGTTCGTTCCTGGTGTGATGCCCAGGCGGGCGACCAGGGCTTCCCCGCTGGCGCGCATCGCTTCGGCGACCTGGGTGAAGTCGCCCTTTTCCCACAGTGCCTTGTTCGGGTTCGCTGTCACTGTCATGGCTTCCTCCTGGATGGACGGTCGGCTGGCCCGGCCGTGGTTCGGGTGTGTCGGGGAGAGATTCACTCCCCTATTCAAGACATTGCTTGATTAACCCGCAGCGCCTTCGCTTTGTCAAGAGAAACCTTGAATAAGGTTTGATTTCAGTCGCTGTGGGGTGGCACTACCCAGTGGAGGCTGACAGATCAGGGGTGGCGTCGGGTCTCGTACATCCGCGCAGCCACCAGCGCGCCCGAGACCGGTCATCAGTGCGCTGTGCGATGGCTCCAGTGGCCGGCGGACCCGGTCGGAACGCAGTCCGCCGCCCAGGTCCTCGACGCACTCGAGGCGATGGCGCCGTTGCCTGAACCCGGCAGCTAGCTTCGCTCAGGTCCGATCAGCCGCCGGAAACGGGGAGGCGTGCTTCGACCCATTCGGGGAACCCGTCCTCGAGCCGGGCCGCGGCTACACCCTTTCGAGTCAGGACCCGGACTGCCTCGTCGGCGTAGACGCAGTAGGGGCCGCGGCAGTAGGCGACCACGTCGGCGCCGTCCGGGATGTCGCCGAGGCGTGACTTCAGGTCGGTGATCGGGATGGACACCGCGCCGCGGATGTGGCCGGCGGCGAACTCGGTCTCGGGGCGCACGTCGAGCACGACCACGTCGCCGGCGCGCAGTCGCGCCCGCAGGTCGTCTCGGGTCATGGTGCGGAGCTTGCTGCGATCCCCGAGGTAGTCCGCCGCGAGTTGCTCGAGGCCCGCGACGTGCTCTTGAGCGGCACGTCGCATGGTGCGCCACAGGTCACCGACCACGGGGCTAGACAGCGAGTAGTAGATCCGGGTGCCTTCGCGACGGGACTCGACCAGGCCGGAGCGCAGCAGACGCTGCAGGTGCTGGGAGGTGTTGGCCACGGTCTGGTCGATCTCCGCGGCCAGGTCCTCCACCGATCGCTCACCTTGGGCGAGCACATCGACCAGTTCCGCGCGGCGCCCGTTGGCCAGCGCCTTGGCCGACTCGGCGAGCGCGTCGTACAGCGCCGCCTTTGCTCCGTGATCCGCCACGTCGTCACCTCCAAGCCCTCAATATATTCAAGATTTCCCTTGACAATACCCTAAGGGCAGGAGTCTTATTCAAGAGAACCATTGAATTTGACATCGGAAGGTATCGACCATGACTGCGACCGTGAACACCGAAGAGCTCGAGGCCAAGGTCAAGGACATGTACCGGCACGTGGCCCAGCAGCCGCAGGACCGGTTCCACTTCGAGCTCGGCGCACCGGTCGCACTGCGCGCCGGGTACGACGCCGACCGGCTCGCCGACGTGCCTCCGGGCGCGGTCGAGTCCTTCGCCGGGGTGGGCTACTTCTTCGACCTGGCCGACCTCCAGCCGGGCGAGTCCGTGGTTGACCTCGGCAGCGGGTCCGGGATGGACGCCTTCTACGCCGCCGGTCTCGTCGGACCTTCCGGCCACGTCTACGGAGTCGACTTCACCCAGGAACAACTCGACAAGGCCCGCCGGATCGCCGACGACGCAGGGCTCGCACACGTGGAGTTCCGTGAAGGCCGTATCGAGGCACTCCCGCTTGATGATGCGAGCGTCGACTGCGTGATCTCCAACGGCGTGATCAACCTGTGCCCGGACAAGAAGGCCGTGTTCGCCGAAGCAGCCCGCGTCCTCAAGCCCGGCGGACGCCTGGCGATCGCCGACATCATCAGCGAGCAGCAGCTGAAGGACGCGATCGTGTGCGATGCCGACCTGTGGGCCTCCTGCATCGGGGGCGCCGCGCAGCAGGAGATCTACCTCCAGGCCATCGAGTCGGCCGGCTTCACCATCGCCCAGCACCGCGTCAACACGTACGAGTTCATCTCCGACCAGGCCCGCAACGCCAGCGCCAAGTACGGCGTCAAGAGCATCTCCCTGCTCGCCACCACGACAGGCTGACCCAGACAGACCACACTGGACTTGTGACGAGCGACCAACTCGAGCGGGCGCGAGCGTCCTTCGCAGGGCGCTCTTGGGGTGATGCGCGCAGGGGGTTTGCGGCGGCGGATGCCTCGCTTGCCCTCGATCTGGAGGACCTGGAGAAGCTTGCTGTCGCCGCGTACCTGTCGGGCGATGACGAGGGAGCCACGCGCGCGTGGACGCGCGCCCACCGGGAGGCCGACCAGCGGGGGGATCCGCTGCGTGCGGCACGGACCGCCGTTGCGATCGGGTCGTGCCTGCTGTTCCGTGGCGAGGCTGCACCGGCGCTGGGATGGTTCGCGCGCGGCGCGCGCGTGCTCGAGGGCTGCGGCGAATGCGCCGAACGCGCTTGGCTGCTCACGTGGAATGCCTTTGTGCAGATGTGGGGCGGGGACCCGGAGGGCGCTCGGGTCACGTTCACCGAAAGCGTCGCGGTCGGCGAGCGTTTCGACGACTTCGACCTCGTCGCAATGTCACGCCTCGGCCAGGGCATGTGCCTGCTCTTGCAAGGCCAAGGCCCCCCTGGCATGGCCCTGCTGGACGAGGTCATGGTCGGCGTCACCTCTGACGAGGTGTCCCCGATGTACGCCGGAATCATCTACTGCACGGTGATCGCCGGCTGCTCGGACCTCTTCGACCTGCAGCGAGCCAGGCAATGGACGGCAGCTCTGACCCGCTGGTGCGACTCCCAACCCGACCTCGTCCCCTACCGGGGAAACTGCCTTGTCCATCGGTGTGCGCTCATGGAGTTGGAAGGAGCCTGGACCGAAGCGAAAGCGGCTGCGCAGCAGGCGTGCGATCACCTGTCCGGCCCGGTCACCTGGGACACGCTCGGATCGGCCTACTATCAGCTCGGCGAGCTGCAGCGGCTGCGCGGCGAGTACGTCGAAGCCGAGGAGTCCTATCGCAAAGCCAACGAGTCCGGCCGTCGACCCGAACCCGGCTTGGCGCTTCTCCGGCTGGCGCAAGGACGCATCGACGTTGCGAGTGGAGTCCTGCGCCGCGCACTGCACGAGACCACGGAGTCCACTGCCCGGTGCCGCATACTGCCCGCGTACGTGGAGACCATGATCGCCGTCGGGGATGTGGCATCAGCCCGCGCCGGCGCCGACGAGCTCGGCCAGATCGCGGAGCTGCTGGACGCGCCGTACCTGCGCGCGGTGGCCGCCACGGCCGACGGCGCCGTCCTGCTGGCGGACGGCGAGGCGGCCTCGGCCCTGCCGATCCTCCGCGTTGCTGGATCGGCGTGGCGCCAGCTGGACGCCCCGTATGAGACCGCGCGCGTCCAGGTCCTGATCGGTCTCGCGTGCGGTGCGGTCGACGACGCGGAGACCTCCGCGTTGGAGCTCGACGGAGCAAGGAAGGTCTTTGAGCGTCTGGGCGCTACACCGGACCTCGAGCGGCTTGATGCACTCCAGCAACGGCCGTACGGTCACAGCCCCGGTGGGTTGACTGAGCGCGAGGTGGAGGTGCTACGCCTGCTCGCATCCGGGAAGACCAACCGGGCAATCGCGAGCCAGCTCGGCCTGTCCGAGAAGACGGTCGCCCGCCACGTCAGCAACACCTTCGCCAAGCTCGGTGTGCCTTCCCGTGCGGCGGCCACCGCGTACGCGTACGAGAACGGCCTCATCTGAGCCCGACTAGACAGAACTACCCATGCCCTCAGGCGGCGTCCTGGATCGTTTGACCGAAGCCGTCTGGTCCTGACCGGCCTAGCGTTCGACTCCATCGGAACGTCGCACGATAGGAGCAGGACATGACAGATCTGCAGCAGGAGACAGGGCAGCCGAGCGAGCACACAGCACCCGTCGAGGCGTGGGACTCGATCGCGGCTCTATACGACGAGCACGTCGCACCAGGTGAGTCGGAGCTGGCAACGGCGGGACTCAGGTTGGCGGGACTGCAGGCAGGCGACACGTTCCTCGACGTCGCCGCCGGCACCGGCGGCCTGAGCCTTCCCGCCGCACGGATCGGCGCGAAGGTTCTGGCGACTGACTGGTCCCCGAAGATGATCGAGCACTTCAACGCACGCGCATCGGCCGAAGCGCTCGACGCCGAGGCTCGCGTGATGGACTGCCACGCCCTCGACATCCCCGACAACAGCTACGACGTGACCGGCTCGCAGTTCGGCGTCATGCTCGTTCCTGACCAAGCCCAAGCGCTGCGCGAGATGGTCCGCGTGACGAAGCCCGGCGGACGCGTGCTCCTCATCGCCTACGGGGACCCCAGCGAGTTCGAGGCGCTGCACGTCTTCATCAGTGCGGTGCAGGCGGTAGTCCCCGAGTTCGAAGGACCGGCAGAGGACGAACCGATGCTCGAGTTCCAGGTCGCCGACCCCGATGTCTTGCGGCAGCGGCTGATCGACGCAGGCCTGAGGGACGTCACCATCGACACGACCAACCAGGAACGGGTCGCCGTCCGTACCGGACAGCAGTTGTGGGACTGGACCCTTGGCGGCAACCCGATCCCCAGCATGCTCGTCGCCGACCTCACCGACCGGCAACGCGAGGACATCATCCAAGTGCTCGACGGCATGATCCGCGAGCGCTCCGGAGGCAACGGCGCCGCGGTCTTGACAGCGCCCCTGAACATCGGGGTCGGCACGAAGTAGAGCTGGCTAACGTTCGAACCCGACCACGCGCCAGCTGAACCCGCGCCACCGGTAGGTGTCGCGCAATCCCGAGCCGACTGCGACGTTCCGCATCCCTTCGGGTGGATGCAAGAACTCTCGGAAGCTGTCGCCCTTGAGTCGGCGCACGGTGTTTTCCAACCACAGCACTGCTCTGGTTGCCAGGTTGCGGGGGGGGTGACTGAACACCAGCAGCCGACCGGTCTTACTGGCCGCGGCGCCAAGCAGCCGCTCATAGTCCGGGTAGCAGCAAACGACCCGGTGCAGCACGACCACATCGGCCCGCTCCACCTCGTCGGGCACCTGAGCGATGTCGAGGAACCGGCGCTCCACGCGCGCCGCCATACCGGTGAGCTCCAGCAGCTGCGCGGCCTCGACCTCGTAGTTCGAGGAGATCTCCAGGTTGGTCGCCGCGGCTGCCCCGCGTCGGAGCAGCTCAACGTGGAGCTCCCCCACACCTCCCCCGATCTCGAGGATGCTCGCACCGTCGATGCCACGATCGGTGAGGAAGGCAACGATCGCGCGTGCGGGCCGGCTCAACCCACGCCGGCGATACCTGCGTGCCATCCGCCGCGCGAACCGGTCGCTGAACGTCTCGTCGTAACCCTCGGGTTCGCAACATTCACCCACGCCCTGAGTATGCGACTCGACAGGAGGCATATTCAAGAGTTTTCTTGACAACTACCGCCACGCGGAGACAGTACTCAGTGATTCTCTTGCGACCACCCTCGTCGGCGATGACCGCCGCAACCGCGAGCCGCGATCGATGCCGGGACGGTCCGGCTGGTCAACGGGGATGCCGGGTCCGTGCCGGCACCGGACGCGCGTCCCAACAGGCCGCCCTCGCCTTGCACACGGTCTACTTCTGGCTCGATCTCGACGCAGGATTGCGGGACGCCCAGCTGATCCCCACCCTCACCACCGAGGCCGTCATCGCCTGGCTCGACGCCGGCCAGCCCGACCCCGACCAGGCGGCGGCACGGATCCGGGCCGCGGTCCACGGCGTCATCGGCGCGGCCGGCGCGGCCATGCCCACTCCCGAATAGGAGTCGGGAGGTCGCGATTCCATTATTCTGTGGAATGTCGTAGTGTTTGGGCGTGGACGATTCCAACAATGCGACCGGAGATACGGTGGCTGCCCTCGAGGTGATCTCTTTGGTCGACGAGGGGCTCGGCAACTCGGCGTACCTGCTCGACGTCGGCGATGGCCGGGCGCTGGCGGTAGATGCCAGCCTCGATCTGCGGGCGCTGCGTGCGGCGGCGGATCGACGAGGTCTGCGTGTCGCCTACGCCGCGGACACCCACCTGCACGCCGACTTCCTCAGCGGCGCGCTCCGGCTCGCGGCCGAGGACGGCGCGACCGTCCTGGCTGCGAGAGCCGGAAGCCGGGAGTTCCCGCACCGCGGGCTGGTCGACGGCGATGAGATTGACCTCGCCGGCCTGACGCTCCGGGCGCTGGCGACCCCGGGGCACACCCATGAGCACCTCGCGTTCGAGGTGGTCGACGGGTCGCGGGTGCTCGGCGTGTTCACCGGCGGGTCGCTCCTGGTCGGGTCCGCGGCCCGCACCGACTTGGTCTCCCCGGATCGGACGGATGAGTTGGCTCGCGCGCAGTACCGGTCGCTGCAGCGGTTGGCGGAGCTCGAGGACGAGGTCGCGGTGTGGCCCACCCACGGGGCGGGCTCGTTCTGCTCCGCGCCGCCCGGGACGGAGCGCACGTCCACGATCGGCGCCGAACGCGCCACCAACTCCCTGCTCGGCGCCGAGAACGAGGACGCGTTTGTGAGCCAGTTACTGGCGTCGTTGGGCAGCTTCCCGCCGTACTTCCTGCGGCTCGGGGAGATCAACCGCCGCGGACCCGCGCCCGTCTCCGGGGACACCCTGCGACCGCTGTCGGCCGGCGATGTGGCCCGGCTGGCCACCGAGGGCGCTCAGCTGGTCGACGTGCGTCCGGTGCTCGACTTCGCCCAGGCCCATGTTCCGGGATCGGTGTCGATCCCGCTGCGGCCGGTGTTCGCGAC
Source organism: Aeromicrobium sp. (assembly GCF_036676885.1). Taxonomy (GTDB): domain Bacteria; phylum Actinomycetota; class Actinomycetes; order Propionibacteriales; family Nocardioidaceae; genus Aeromicrobium. Next base: position 920 of record NZ_JAKFCB010000314.1, on the reverse strand, counting down.
CTGGTTGGGCTGGCTGGTCGAGGACGACCGGCCGATCGTGATCGTGCGCAACACCGACCAGGACCCCGCCGAGATCCTTTGGCAGGCACGCAAGGTCGGCTACGACCAGATCGTCGGCGAACTCGCCGGCGGCCTGGCCTCGTGGACCGACGCGGCGATGCCGACCAGGTCGATCCCGCTCGTCTCGGCGGAGAGCCTCGAGGACGCCGCGGTGCTCGACATCCGCCAGGAAAGCGAGTTCACCGCCGGGCATGTCCCGGGCGCCGCCCACGTCGAGCTCGGCGACCTCGCCACCAGTACCGCTGCAGTGCCATCGCGGCCAACGGTCGTCATGTGCGGCCACGGCGAACGTGCGATGGGAGCCGCCAGCCTTCTCGCACGCGCCGGCCACCGCGAGGTCGCGGTCCTCGACGGCGGACCGACGGACTGGGCAGAGGCAACCGGGCGGACGTTGGAGCGCGACGCATGAGCCGGACCCGCCCGGTGACCTTGGGGCTCCGGGCGAACGCCGCCCAGTTCACGCTCCTGGTCGCCATCAACGCCCTGGTCGGCGGCATGGTCGGCCAGCAACAGACCGTCCTGCCGCTTCTCGCCGAGGACGAGTTCGGCCTGACCGGCTACACCTTCATCTTCACCTACGTGGTCGCCTTCGGCATCAGCAAGGCAGCCGCCAACTACTTTGCCGGCACCTGGTCGGATCGCTACGGCCGCAAGCCTGTGTTGATCGTCGGCTGGCTGTTCGCGGTTCCCGTGCCGTTGATGCTGATCTGGGCGCCCAGCTGGGGCTGGGTGGTGGCGGCGAATGTGCTGCTCGGGATCAACCAGGGTCTGACCTGGTCCACGACCGTGATCATGAAGATCGACCTGGTCGGCCCGAGGCAACGAGGCCTGGCGATGGGACTCAACGAGGCCGCCGGGTA
>NZ_JAKFCB010000313.1:0-7901 GCF_036676885.1 Aeromicrobium sp. | reverse complement strand
GTGCCCCCGACAGGAATCGAACCTGTGGCCTACCGCTTAGGAGGCGGTCGCTCTATCCGACTGAGCTACGAGGGCGTGAGGACTCAGGTTATCCAGTCTTGGTCCCAACCCATACGATCGCCTCTATGTGCCATCGCCACCGACCCCTGTGCGCCACAGGGTCCGGGCAGTGAGGCGGCTGCTGGTCCTCGCGGCGATCCTGGCACTTTTCGCGACCGGGATGGCGTCGTGCGGCAGGGCTGACACGATCCGCAAACCCCGCGACGACTGCGCCCCGGGCCGATCGCTGCCGACGGGTTCCACGCAACGCACGATCGAGTCGGGCGGCCAGCACCGCCGCTACCTGGTCCACGTGCCACCCGGCTACGACGGCTCCACCAGGACCCCGCTCGTCCTCCTGTTCCACGGCCTCGGCGGCAGCCCGCAGGCAGTCCTGGACACGACGAACATGGGCAAGCTCGCCGACAAGGACGACACGATCCTCGTGGCGCCGCTGGCTCGCGGACGCATCACGGAATGGGACTTCCGTACGCCGATCAGTGATCCGACATCCGACCTGGCATTCGTCCGCGACCTGGTCAAGGAGCTCAAGGCTGATGCCTGCGTCGACCCGTCGCGGGTCTATGCGGCCGGCTTCTCGAACGGCTCGGTCCTGGCGCTCGCGCTGGCCTGCGACGGGACGACGGACTTCGCGGCGTACGGCGCGGTGTCCGGCCCCTACTGGAGCGACTCGTGCCGCAAGTCGCCGCCGGCGTCGATCATCTACTTCCACGGGCTCAGGGACAAGGTCGTCCCGTACGCCGGTGCCGAGACCGTGATCGGGCCCCTCCCGCCGGTCAACGACGTCATGGCGAGCTGGGCGGCACATGACAGCTGTCCGGCCGCGAGCGCCACGACGACGGTGGCCCAGCACGTCCGCCACTTCACCTGGACCAAGTGCAAGGACGGCTCGGGCGTCAACGTGTACGTCGTGGACAACGGCGGTCATCGCTGGCCGGGAGGCACCCAGGTCCCGTCCGGCCGTGTCTCCGGTGTCATGACGCAGGAGATCGACGCCAGCACCCTGATCTGGCGATTCTTCGAAGAGCACGCCGCTGGTGGACAATAGGGGCATGACCAAGCCCATCGAGACGTGGCTGACCGACATGGACGGCGTTCTCGTGCACGAGGAGAAGGCGATCCCCGGGGCGGCGGACTTCATCGCCCGCCTGACCGAGACCGGCCGCAAGTTCCTCGTCCTCACCAACAACTCGATCTTCACGCCGCGCGACCTGTGCGCACGGCTGCGTGTCGCCGGGATCGACCTGCCGGAGTCGGCGATCTGGACGTCAGCGCTGGCGACGGCCAAGTTCCTCAGCGAGCAGCGCCCCGAGGGCACCGCGTACGTCATCGGCGAGGCCGGCATGACGACGGCGCTGCACAACGTCGGCTACATCATGACGAGCCGCGAGCCCGACTACGTCGTGCTGGGGGAGACCCGGACCTACTCGTTCGAGGCCATCACCCGCGCGATCCAGCTGATCGAGAACGGTGCGCGGTTCATCGCGACCAACCCCGACCCGACGGGTCCCTCGCCCGGCGGCTCGCTGCCCGCCACGGGCTCGGTCGCGGCGCTCATCACGAAGGCGACCCGCGTCGAGCCGTACTTCGTCGGCAAGCCCAACCCGCTCATGATGCGCAGCGCGCTCAACCAGATCGAGGGCCACTCGGAGACCACGGTCATGATCGGCGACCGGATGGACACCGACGTGCTGTCGGGTCTCGAGGCCGGTCTGCGGACGTTCCTGGTGCTCACCGGGTCGACCGCTCCGGGCCAGATCGAGCGCTTCCCGTTCCGGCCGACCGAGATCTTCGAGTCGATCGCCGACATCGTTCCCCTCGTCCAGTAACCGCAAAGTTACCCACAGGTAATACGTACGCCGCGAGAATTGTTATTCTTTCGTCATCTCCGGCTGGTCCACCGACTGCGCCGAAGGTTCCCCCGGCAGATCATGCAGGGGGGTCCTCCACCAGGGAGCGAACGTGAAGGTTTTCCTCACCGGTGCGAGCGGAGTCATGGGCCGATCGTCCATCGCCGCGCTGCACCACGCGGGCCACGACGTGGTCGGGCTCGCCCGTACGACCGAGAGCGCCGAGCAGATCGCCGCAGCCGGAGCAGAGCCGCACCTCGGTGACGTGTTCGACCTCGACGCACTCACCGCCGGCATGCAGGGCTGCGACGTCGTCGCCAACCTCGCCACCAAGGTGCCGGTGGGCACGGCCGCACTGCGCCCGGGATCGCTCAAGGCGATCGACCGGATCCGCCTGCACGGCTCGCGGATCGTCACGGATGCCGCGCGACGAGCCGGAGTCGACCGCATCATCCAGCAGAGCCTCAGCTTCATGTATGCCGACCAGGACGACGACTGGATCGACGAGCACAGCCCGATCGACGTGACCCATGCGACCGAGCCGGTCGTCGTCGCCGAGGACAACGTCAAGGCGATCGAGTCCGCGGGCGGCACCGCGGTGAGCCTGCGGTTCGGGCTCATCACCGGCAACGACCGCAACACGGCGTGGCTGTTCCGCCGCGCGGCGGCGGGCCGGGCGATCGGCCTCGGCGCCGAGGGCTCGTGGATGCACGTCATCCACCCTGACGACATCGGCTCGGCGGTCGTGCACGCGCTCACCGCCCCGGGCGGGGTCTACAACGTCGGCGCGGAGCCGGTGCAGCGCCGTGACTACGTCGACACGATCGCGATGGCCGCCGGCCGCCGGTCCGGCTCGTTCCTGCCGGGCTGGATCCTGCGGCTCGGCGGCGAGAAGCTCGAGATCCTGACACGGTCACAGCGGGTCAGCTCGCAGCTCTTCAGCGACCGCACCGGCTGGCACCCCTATCACCCCAAGCTCACGCCCGAGTGGTTCGATGACCTCGTCTGACGGCCCCGCCAAGCTCAGCAAGGCCGAGGTCGAGCGCCGGCGGAGGGCCGCCGAGCTGCTCGGCGACCTGCTCCCCGACACGACGCGCGACGAGACCGCTGAAGGCTGGGGCGAGAAGGACACCTCGTCGCGCGACGACGACTACCTCCGCGACGTCCCGCCGCACCACGGTTAGACCTGCGGGCGGCGCAGCAACGCGTCCCTGATCTCGCGCAGGAGTGCGGTGTCCTCGGGGACGGCTTCGGGCTCATCGGCGCCGGGGCCCGGCTTGCGGAGCGACTGGAGCTTCTGCACGGGGACCACAATCGCGAAGTAGATGACGGCCATCGTCACGACGAACACGATCAGGGCGTTGATGATCCCGCCGATGTTGACGAAGGTTGCATCGCTGTCGGTGATGCTGAAGCCGAAGCCCTTTGAGTTCTCGTCGCCGCCGCCGACACTCGCGACGATCGGCTTGACGAAGTTGTCGCCGAAGGCAGCGACGAGAGTGGTGAAGGCGACGCCGATCGCGATGCCGACGGCGAGGTCGACGACGTTGCCGCGCATCAGGAAGTCCTTGAAGCCCTTGATCATGTTTCCCCCTACTGGTTGGGTGCGGACTCCACGACCATAGCGAGGGCTCACGAAGGGTCACTGCGACGACGTGATCACACTGAAGCGGGCCTCGAGCGCGGCCGTCGCCAGCGCCAGGGCGACCTTCTCGGTCGTGACGATGCCGACCGGCACGACCTCGGTGCCGCCGGTCGAAGGCGGCAGCGTCACGACCTCGACCCCGCGCGCGACGACCGTGGCCTTGGTCTCGCCGTCAGGGTCCACCGCGATGACGTCGACGCGGTCGCCGACGTGCAGCCCCGTCAGGCCATCGGCGCGGTCGACCCGGATCGTCGTGAGGACGGCGTCATCGGCGTACCCGGACAGTGCATCGTCCTGCAGCACGCGGTAGTCGGTGATCGCCTCGCCTGCCCGCATCGGCCCGGCGACCCGGCGACCGATCGCAGCGCCGCGGCCGAGCGCATGCGACGGACGAGCCGCCGCCGGCACCGTGGCCGTACGCACATCGGAGGCCGTGAGCACGTGGCCGCTGCGCAGGTCGTGGCTGGCGACGAGCACGGCGGCGCCGGCGGGCTCCTGGCGCAGGGCCGACAGGGAGGTCAGGACGGCGAGGCCGGCGAAGACGGCTGCCAGGCTGCGACGGTGCTCGAAGACGAAGCGATGGATCCGGTCCATGCCCGGACTCTAGGAAGATCCGGCCGACAGCGCTCAGCCCTGTCCACAGCCGCGGTGCGACGACGCTCGGATCAGGCTGCGGATTCCTTGCCGGCCTTCTTGGCCGGCGCGGAGCTTGCGGACGACGAGGAGTCCGACGAGCTCGAGGACGTCGAGCTCTCCTTGGCGGCGGGCTTGGCGGTGTCGCCCGAGGTCGAGGTGGACCGGCTGTCGTTGCGGTAGAAGCCGGACCCCTTGAAGACCACGCCGACGGCGTTGAAGACCTTGCGGAGGTCGCCACCGCAGTTGGGGCAGACGGTCAGCGCATCCTCGGTGAAGCTCTGCTGGATCTCCAGCGCTTCTCCGCAGTCCTTGCACTGGTACTGGTACTTCGGCACGTCATGCTCCCGCTCGATCGATGAGGCACCTCAAGGGTACAGTTGCTCGCACCGTGCCCGATCCCGTACCTCGTCGAGACAGTCCTTCCGGAGCCCATCGATGACCGAATGGCTGCTCCTCGCCACGTCGCTCCTCCTCATGCTGGCGTGCGGTGTGTTCGTCGCCGCCGAGTTCTCGTTCGTCACGGTCGACCGTGCCACGATCGAGCGCGACGCCGAGGCCGGTGACACCGGCGCCCAGGGCACCCTGCTGGCGCTGCGTACGCTGTCGACCCAGCTCAGCGGGGCGCAGCTCGGCATCACGATCACCAACCTCGTGATCGGCTTCCTGGCGGAGCCCGCGATCGGCAAGCTCCTGCACGACCCGCTTGAGTCCGCGGGCCTCGAGGGCGGCACGCTCAAGGGTGTCGCGTACGCCGTGGCGCTCGGGTTGAGCACCGTCGTGACGATGCTGGTCGGCGAGCTCGTGCCCAAGAACTTCGCCCTGGCGCTCCCGCAGCGCACCGCCGCGCTGACGCAGTGGCCGCAACGGATGTTCACCAAGGTCATGGCGTGGCCGATCCGCGCGCTCAACGGGATCGCCAACGCGATCCTCCGGCTCCTCGGCGTCGAGCCCCAGGAGGAGCTGCGGTCGGCCCGATCACCCGTCGAGCTGCGGTCCCTCGTGCTGCGCTCGGCCCAGCAGGGCGCGATCGACGACGAGACCGCCGACCTGGTGGCCCGCAGCATCGCGTTCGGCGATCGCACGGCCGCTGACGTACGTACGCCTCGCGTCCGCGTGCACTTCCTCGAGGGCCGCGACACGGCGTTCGATGTCATCGAGGCGGCCCGGCAGACCGGCCACTCGCGGTTCCCGGTGATCGGCAAGAGCCCCGACGACGTGATCGGCATCGTGCACATCAAGCGAGCCGTGGGCATCGAGCTGGATCGTCGGCGCAGCGTCCGCATCTCCGACATCACCGATCCCGCGACGATCGTGCCGGACAGCATCGAGCTCGACCCGCTGCTCTCGCTCCTGCGTGAGCAGGGCATGCAGATGGCGGTCGTGGTCGATGAATACGGCGGAACCGACGGTGTGGTCACCCTCGAGGACCTGGTCGAGGAGATCGTGGGTGACATCGCCGACGAGCACGACCGGCTCTCGTCGCGCAGCCGGCATCGCCGGGACGGCACCTGGTCGCTGTCGGGGCTGCTGCGTCCCGACGAGGTCGAGGAGCAGACCGGCATCGCGCTGCCCGAGGGCGAGGACTACGAGACGATCGCCGGCCTGATCCATGAGAAACTCGGCCGCATCGCGGTGCGTGACGACGCGGTCACCCTCAGCCTCGATCGCACGCCCGACGACGAAGAAGAGGACCCCGAACCGCTGATCGTGACCCTCCGGGTCGAGCGCATGGAAGGCCGCCGCATCGACCGCGTCTCGCTCACCGTCGACGATGACGGTCAGGGGGGTGGCACAGCATGAGCGGCTTCTACGGCATCCTCCTGACGATCGTGCTGCTGGCGCTCAACGCCCTGTTCGTGGCCTCGGAGTTCGCACTGATCTCGGCCAGGCGTACGCAGCTGGAGCCCCGCATCCAGGCCGGTTCGCGCCGTGCCCGGCTGGCGATGCGGGCGATCGAGAACATCACCCAGATCATGGCCGCGGCGCAGCTCGGCATCACGATCTGCTCGCTCGGCCTCGGCGCCGTGGGCGAGCCCGCGATCGCGCACCTGCTCGAGCCGGTGTTCGACGCACTCCACGTGCCGCACGGTGCCGTCCACCCGCTGGCGTTCGTCATCGCCATGACGATCGTGGTGTTCGCCCACGTCGTGCTCGGTGAGATGGTGCCCAAGAACCTCGCGCTGGTCGGCCCCGATCGCGCGGCCTTGTTCCTCGGACCCTTCATGCTCGCGGTCGTCGTCGTCCTCAAGCCGTTCGTCATCGTGCTCAACGGCGTGGCAAACCTGATCGTCCGGCTGTTCGGCATCGAGCCCAAGGGTGAGGTCGCCTCGACCTACTCGCACGACGAGGTCGCGGGCCTGGTCGAGGAGTCCCGGCGTGAAGGGCTGCTCGACGAGGACGAGTACGGCCTGGTGTCAGGTGCGCTCGACTTCCACGAGGGCACGGTCGACGAGGTGCTGCTGCCGAGTGCCGGGCTGGTGACGATCTCGCCGAGCGCGACGCCGGTCGACGTCGAGCAGGCGTGCGCGGACACCGGGTTCTCGCGTTTCCCCGTGCTCGACGCGAACGGCGAGCTTGCGGGCTATCTCCACATCAAGGATGTCCTCGAGACCGACGACGCGTCCCGGCTGGAGACGATCGCCGACAAGTGGCTGCGGCCGTTGGCGACGGTGGTTGCCGGCTCGGGCCTCTACGAAGCGCTTCGCACGATGCAGGCCCGCGGCGCCCACATGGCCCGCGTCGCCGACGAGTCCGGCGCCGTGCTGGGCGTCATCATGCTGGAGGACGTCCTCGAAGAGCTCGTCGGAGAGATCCGCAGCGCCGAGCGCGCCTAACCACCCCCGCTGAGGAGAGGGTTCCGGACCGCTGAGGAGAGGGTTCCGGACCGCTGAGGAGAGGGTTCCGGACCGCTGAGGAGAGGGTTCCGGACCGCTGAGGAGAGGGTTCCGGCCCATCGAGGAGACCTTTACGGATCGTGAGGGGGTCCACAACCCTCTCGCGAGCGCACCGGAACCCTCTCCTCAGCGTGATCAGCGGCGGGGGTCCACGTCGTGGGCATCGACGACGCGCTGCAGGCCCTTGGCGACGGCGTCCTGCTGTGCCGCGGTGAGGTGCCGGCTGAAGTGCTTCTCGATGCCAGCGAGGTATGCCGGTGCAGCCTGCCGGCGGGCCGCACGTCCCTCGGGGGTGATCCGCGCGAGGGTCGCTCGTCCGTCGTCAGGGTCGGGCACCCTTTCGATGTATCCCACCCGCTCGAGCTCCGACACCAGTCGGCTCACCCGCGTCCGCGACAGCACCACCCGCGCCGCGAGGTCCTGCATCCGCAGCTGACGACCCGGTGCGGCGTTGAGCTCCAGCAGGACGTCGTACCAGGACAGGGGGATGAGCCCCTGGTCGTGGAGATCCTGCTCGATCGCCCGGAGCGCCCGGTTCTGGGCACGCAGCACGGCCTGCCACGCGGCGACGGGATCGCGGTCTTCAGCCATGGGGAGAAACTACTACTTGCGTGCATCCGCACGCAAATGTAGAGTGTGTGCACACGCACATAAACTACGTAAAGGATGAAGATCATGAGCACTGCACAGATCGCCGAACAGACCGGACTGCCCGCCGCGGGCACCTGGACGATCGATCCCGGGCACGCCGAGGTCGGCTTCATCGGCCGCCACTTCGGGCTGACCAAGGTCCGCGGACGGTTCACGGGCGTCGAG
>NZ_JAKFCB010000312.1:0-7903 GCF_036676885.1 Aeromicrobium sp. | reverse complement strand
GCGCTGCTGGTCTATGCCAGCTCGTGGCTCAAGCTGCACTATCCCGCGGCGTTCCTCGCGGCGCTGCTGCGCAACCAGCCGATGGGCTTCTACTCGCCGCAGTCGCTCGTGACCGACGCCCGGCACCACGGCGTCACGATCCTGCGGCCCGACATCATGCACTCGCAGGCCCAGGCCGACCTCGAAGTGCAGGAGTCCGCCGAGGCCACGGGCCTCGACAGCTGCCTCGCGCGGGAGCAGCCGGCGGTCCCGAGGTTCGTCCGCGGCACACCCGACCCGACCGCCGAGCACCGCCGAGACAGTGGCTTCGCCGTACGCCTGGGACTCGACGAGGTGCAGGGCGTGGGCCTCGAGATCGCCCGCCGCATCGTGGCCGAGCGCGACCGGCAGCCGTACAAGGACATGGCCGACGTGTCGCGGCGGGCCGGGCTGACCGTCGCGCAGATGGAGTCGCTGGCGACCGCGGGAGCGTTCGACGTGTTCGGCCTGTCGCGCCGGCAGGCATTGTGGAACGCCGGCTACGTCGAGAACCCCGACCAGCTCGAGGGCACCTCGGTCCAGTCACCCCCGCCGATGCTGCCGGGCATGACCGAGGTCGAGGAGACCATGGCCGACCTGTGGGCGACCCGCATCTCGCCTTCGAAGCATCCGGTCGAGTTCCTCCGCCCCCTGCTGACGTCGGAGGGCATCCACTCCGTCGCCGGGCTTGCCGACGCCGAGTCCGGCCGCCGGGTCAAGGTTGCCGGCCTGATCACGCACCGGCAGCGTCCCGCGACGGCCGAAGGCGTGACGTTCCTCAACATCGAGGACGAGACCGGGATGCTCAACGTCGTGTGCTCCCAGGCGCTGTGGCAGCGTCATCGCCGGGTCGCCCGCAACTCCGCGGGCCTGATCATCCGCGGCAAGCTGGAGCGCTTCGACGGCGTCACCAACCTGGTCGCCGACAAGCTCGAGCGCATCGAGACCGTCTATCCCGAGGCCGCCGCCGCGATCCCCGCCAAGCACCAGGGCCGCAACTTCCGCTGAGGATGGGGGTCCCCCACGAGCTCTGCGAGTAGGGGGCGGGTTGTGGCCCACCGAGGAGAGGGTTGTGGCCCATGTGTGCGGTCCCAAACCCGCCCCTACTCGCAGAGCTCGTGGGGAACCCTCTCCTCACCGATCCGGAACCCTCTCGTCACCGATCCGGAACCCTCTCCTCACCGATCGCGGGGTCAGACGGGGAGGAATGCGCGGACCGTGTCGATCGTGTCGGCCTCGGCGGGTGACTTGTCGTCGCGATAGCGGATGACGCGGGCGAAGCGGAGCGCGACGCCGCCGGGGTATCGGGTCGATCGCTGGACGCCGTCGAACGCGATCTCGACGACCTGCTCGGGCCGGACCGTGACGACGTAGCCATTGTCGTCGATCTCCAGCTCGCGGAACCGCTGGGTCTGCCACGCGAGGATCTCGTCGGTCATGCCCTTGAACGTCTTGCCGAGCATGACGAATCCGTCGCCATCGCGTGCGCCGAGGTGGATGTTGGACAACCAGCCGCTGCGCCGGCCGGAGCCTCGCTCGACCGCCAGCACCACGAGGTCGAGGGTGTGCACGGGCTTGACCTTGACCCAGCTGGTCCCACGCCGGCCTGCGGCGTAGGACGACGTCAGGCTCTTCACGACCACGCCCTCGTGCCCGAGGGCCAGCACCTGGGCAGCGAACTCCTCGGCCGCGCCGGCGTCGGCGGTGATGAGCCGCGGGACGCGGTGCTGCTCGGGAACGACGCGCTCGAGCGCGGCGAGGCGCTCCGCGGTCGGGGAGTCGACGTGGTCCTGACCGTCGAGATGGAGAAGGTCGAAGAACGCCGGCGTAAGCCGGACCGTGCCGCCCGCGGTCGCCGCGCGGGACGCGGTCTCCTGAAACGGTCGCGGCCGGCCGTCGGGGCCGAGGGCGAGAACCTCGCCGTCGAGCACGACATCGTGGCAGGGCAGGCCGCGGGCGATGGTGACGACCTCGGGGTGGCGGTCCGTCACGTCGTCGAGGGAACGCGTGACGACGAGCACGTCGTCACCGCGACGGTGCACCTGGATGCGGATGCCGTCGAGCTTGGTGTCGATCGCGACATCGCCGCCACCGGCTTTGGCCATCGCTGCCTCGACCGTCGGAGCGGTCGAGGCCAGCATCGGCAGCACCGGCCGGCCGACCTCGAGCACGAACGCCGCCAGCGCGTCCTCCCCGTCGGTCAACGCTGCAGTGGCGACGTCGACCGTGGACCCGGCCATCATGGCGGCTCGACGGACGGCAGCGGCGGAGACACCACCGGCGACGGCCAGCCCTTCCTGCACCAACGAGTCGAGCGCACCCTGGCGGACCTCGCCGGTGACGAGGCCGCGCAGCCACCGCTGCTCGTCGGCCGTGGCCCGGGCGAACAGCTGTCGCGTGGCGTCGGCGCGCGCGATCTGTGAGCCCGCCCCGGCCAGCACAGCGATGCGTTCGAACGCTGCGTCGACCTCGGTGACCTCGAGGGCCGGGTCGGACGCGGGATCGGGCAGGTCCTGCAACGAACGCCAGCCCAGGCCCGTGCGTCGCTGGCGCAGCGCCCCGGCGAGGTAGGACGTCACGATCGGCACGACGTCGGGCCCGGTGTCGGCTGCACGGCGCAGGAGGTCGGCGAGCGCGGCGACCTTCGCCGTACGGGACCGGGTGGCGGCGACCGCAGCGGAGGTGGCGACGACGTCAGCGAGGAGCATGCCCCCATCATTGGCTGCGCCACCGACAATGCAAGCGGTGCCACGACTTAGGGTTGACATGACTTTAAGTGGACGGCTAGGGTGACCTTAGAGTCATGGCAACCTTAAGTCAGGCCGAGAGCGGGAAGGCGCGCACGTGACGATGCAGTCGGCGATCGACCAGCGGGTCTCGCTCGCGGTCTCGACCGTGATCTTCGCGCTCCGCCCGCACCCCGAGAGCGGCCTCATGACGCTGTGGCTGCCGCTCGTGCGCCGCATCCGCGAGCCCTACCAGGGCCAGTGGGCGCTGCCCGGTGGACCGCTCGAGGCCGACGAGGACCTCGCCGGCAGCGCGCGCAACACCCTCGAGCGTACGACCGGGCTGACCCCCAACTACCTCGAGCAGCTGTACGCCTTCGGCAGCCTCGACCGGTCGCCCGACGACCGCGTCGTGTCGATCGTCTACTGGGCCCTCGTGCAGCCCCACGAGGTCGCCCGGGCCGTCGACGGCGAGAACGTCGAGTGGTTCGTCGCCGACGAGCTGCCGCCGCTGGCGTTCGACCACACCGAGATCGTCGACTACGCCCTTGCCCGGCTGCGCGCCAAGATCACCTACACGCCGATCGCGCACGGATTCCTGCCCCGCGAGTTCACCCTCGCCGAGCTGCGGGCCGTGCACGAGGCCGTGCTGCGTACGCATCTCGATCCGGCCAACTTCCGCCGCCAGGCGCTGGCCAGCAAGACCCTCGTCCCCACCGGCACCTGCCTGCAGGGCACGAGTCACCGACCTCCGGCCCTGTTCCGCTTCGAGGCAGGACCACCGTCAAACGCCCCCGAGGAGCGCAGATGACCACCTCCATCAACGACCTGATCGTCGCCGCACCAGACACCAGCTGCGACGTCGAGCTCGCCAAGGGGCCGTGGGAGTTCGACACGTTCCCCGGCTACGGCCCGGGCGCGTCGGAGAACGACGTCATCCCCGACCCGGTCGTACGCCCCGGGCAGCTGCCCGCCGAGTACCAGCGCATGACCGACGATGAGCTGCACGCCCGCATCCGCGCGGCCAAGGAGCAGCTCGGCAGCCGGCTCGTGATCCTCGGCCACTTCTATCAGCGCGACGAGGTCATCCAGTACGCCGACTTCGTGGGTGACTCGTTCCAGCTCGCCAACGCGGCGCTGACCAAGCCCGACGCCGACACGATCGTCTTCTGCGGCGTGCACTTCATGGCCGAGACCGCCGACATCCTGGCGCGCCCGGAGCAGCACGTGATCCTGCCCAACCTCGCCGCCGGCTGCTCGATGGCCGACATGGCCGACGAGGACTCGGTCGAGGCGTGCTGGGAGGACCTCATGGCGGTCTACGGCGAGGAGTTGGACGCCGACGGCAAGCAGCCCGTGATCCCGGTGACCTACATGAACTCCTCGGCCGCGCTCAAGGCGTTCTGCGGCCGGCACGGCGGCATCGTCTGCACCTCCTCGAATGCCGCGACGGTTCTCGAGTGGGCCTTCGAGCGCGGCCAGCGCGTGCTGTTCTTCCCCGACCAGCACCTGGGCCGCAACACCGCCAAGGCGATGGGCATCCCGCTCGAGCAGATGCCCATGTGGAGCCCGCGCAAGGAGCTCGGCGGCAACACCGTCGAGGAGCTCAACGATGCCAAGGTCATCCTGTGGCACGGCTTCTGCTCGGTGCACAAGCGCTTCACGGTCGCCCAGATCGACAAGGCTCGCGCCGACTTCCCCGGGGTCAAGGTCATCGTGCACCCCGAGAGCCCCATGCCGGTCGTCGACGCGGCGGATGCCGCGGGGTCGACCGATGCGATCCGCAAGTACGTCATCGCGTCCGAGCCCGGTGACGTCATCGCGATCGGCACGGAGGTCAACATGGTCAACCGGCTCGCCGCCGAGTTCCCGGACCGGACGATCTTCTGCCTCGATCCCGTGGTGTGCCCCTGCTCGACGATGTACCGCATCCACCCCGGCTACCTCGCCTGGACGCTGGATGGCCTGGTCGCCGGAGAGCTCCGCAACGAGATCATCGTCCCCGACGACGTCGCCACCCACGCCAAGGTCGCGCTCGAGCGCATGCTCGCAGCGCTCCCGAAGTAAGGACCTCGCCATGCGCAACAGCATCATCGTCGTCGGCAGCGGGGTGGCCGGCATGACCGCCGCGCTGGAGGCCGCCGGCGCGTACGATGTCACGCTCTTCACCAAGGCCGACCTGGCCCAGAGCAACACGCGCTACGCGCAGGGCGGCGTCGCCGTGGTGATCGACGCGATGAGCGATCCCGGCGCGCCCCGCCTGGGCGACACGATCGAGTCGCACGTCGGCGACACGCTGGTCGCCGGCGCCGGCCTCAGCGACGAGGACACCGTACGCATCCTGTGCGCCGACGGACCCGAGGCGATCGACGAGCTCATCGCCCGCGGTGTGCCGTTCGACCGGCACGACGGCGAGCTGTCCCATGGTCTCGAGGCCGCTCACACCTATGCGCGCATCCTGCACGCCGGGGGAGACGCCACCGGGGCCGGCATCGCGTACGCGCTGATCGACCGCCTCCGCGAGAGCGACGTGACGATCCGCGAGCGTACGACCGTGGTCGACGTGATGATCGAGGGCGGCACGGCCGTCGGCGTACGCCTGCTCGACGGCGAGGAGGTGCGTGCCGACTCGGTGATCCTCGCGACGGGTGGCGCCGGCCAGCTCTACCCCTACACGACCAACCCCGAAGTCGCGACGGCCGACGGACTCGGCATGGCGCTGCGGGCCGGCGCCGTCGCCGCGGACCTGGAGTTCTACCAGTTCCACCCGACGTCGCTCGACGCCCCGGGCAACTTCCTGGTGTCAGAGGCCGTACGTGGTGAGGGTGCGACCCTGATCGACACCGCGGGCCAGCGCTTCATGCTCGACGTGCACCCCGACGCCGAGCTCGCGCCGCGTGACGTCGTCGCCCGCGGCATCGCCGCCCAGATGGCCAAGCAGTCCGGCATCCCCGTACGCCTGGATGCCACGGGACTCGGTGCCGAATTCCTCGCCAGGCGGTTCCCCAACATCGACGCCGCGTGCCGCGCGCAGGGCTTCGACTGGGGCGAGGTGCCGATCCCGGTGACCCCCGCCGCCCACTACTACATGGGCGGCATCCGCACCGACGAGTGGGGACGCACCTCGATCCCCGGCCTCTACGCCGTCGGCGAGGCTGCCTGCAACGGGCTGCACGGGGCCAACCGGCTTGCGTCCAACTCGCTGCTAGAGGGCGCGGTCTACGGCACCCGGGTGATCGAGGGCCTGGGCGATCCGGCGCCGATGACCGCGTTTGACGCCGACTGGCCCGCACCGATCGAGGTCGACCTCGCCGACGATCCCGACGGCGACGACGTCAACCGCAGCGACCTGCAGCAGCTGATGTGGGACGCCGCCGGCCTGTCGCGCAACGGTGAGGACCTCGAGCGTGCGCTCGCGCGGCTCGCCGAGTGGCGCGCGCCGGCGGCCACCGACGCCAAGTCCGCCGAGGACGCCAACCTGCTCGTCGTGGCCCGCGCCGTCGTCGCGAGCGCGTTGGCCCGCCGGGAGTCGCGCGGCGGCCACTTCCGCACCGACTTTCCCGAGAGCGATCCCGCCCAGGCCCGGCACTCCTCGATCGCGCCGCAGCATGCTTGAGCGCCGGCAGATCCAGCGCGTCGTCGACATGGCGCTCGACGAGGACGCCCCGTTCGGCGACCTGACCTCGCAGACCCTCGTTCCGGAGTCGGCCGTGGCCCGAGCCGACCTGGTCGCGCGTGAGCCCGGTGTGTTCGCCGGCGCCGAGGTGTTCGAGGTCGCGATGACGACGCTCGACGCCACGGTCAAGGTCACGCTCGAGGCGTCCGACGGCGACCGATTCGACAGCGGTGCCGTGCTGGCCCGCGTCGAGGGCCCGGCGCGCGCGGTGCTGCAGGCCGAGCGGGTCGCACTCAACCTGGTGCAGCGCATGACCGGCATCGCGACGCTCACCGCGACGTACGTCGAAGCCGTCGCCGGCACCCAGGCGCGCGTCGTCGACACCCGCAAGACGACGCCGGGCCTGCGGGCGCTCGAGCGCCACGCCGTACGCTGCGGCGGCGGGCACAACCACCGCTACTCCCTGTCGGATGCCGTCATGGCCAAGGACAACCACCTCGCGGTGATCCCCGACATCACCGTGGCGCTGCGCCAGGCCAAGGCCGATCTCCCGCACACGACGCACATCGAGGTCGAGGTCGACCGGCTCGAGCAGCTCGACGCGGTGCTCGAGTCCGGAGCAGCCGGCACGATCATGCTCGACAACTTCAGCCTCGACGACCTGCGGGCCGGGGTCGAGCAGATCGCCGGCCGCGCGATCGTCGAGGCGAGCGGTGGCATCACGCTCGACACGATCGGCGAGGTCGCCCGGACCGGGGTCGACATCATCTCGGTGGGCGCGCTGACCCACAGCGTCCGGGCGCTCGACCTCGGACTCGACATCACGGTGTCCTGACATGATCTACCTCGACGAGGCGGCCACCACCCCGCTCAAGCGGGAGGTGCTGGAGGCGATGTGGCCCTACTTCGGGCCCGACTTCGGCAACCCGTCGAGCCACCACGAGGTCGGCGAGTCCGCCAGCCGGGCGCTCGAGCAGGCCCGCGCGGACGTGGCGCAGGTGCTCGGCGCGCGTGCCTCGGAGGTCACCTTCACGTCGGGCGGCACCGAGTCCGACAACGCCGCGATCAAGGGCATCGCCCTGGCGGATCCTCGCGGCAAGCACATCATCGTGTCGTCGATCGAGCATCCGGCGGTGCTGGAGTCGGCGGAGTTCCTCGGCCGCCTCGGCTACGACGTCACGGCCCTCGACGTCGACCACGACGGCATGGTGCAGCCCGCGGCACTGGCCGAGGCCCTGCGCAGCGACACGACGCTGGTCAGCATCCAGTACGCCAACAACGAGGTCGGCACGATCCAGCAGATCGAGACCTTGTCGCGGCTGGCCGCAGACCGGGGAGTCCCGTTCCACACCGACGCCGTCCAGGCAGCCGGCTGGCTCGACCTCGACGTCGAGCGGCTCGGCGTGCAGGCGATGAGCATCTCCGGGCACAAGCTCGGTGCGCCCAAGGGCATCGGAGTCCTGTACGTCCGGCGTGGCACCCGGTTCGAGCCGCTGATCCACGGTGGTGGGCAGGAGTCCGGTCGCCGCTCAGGCA
Organism: Aeromicrobium sp.; assembly: GCF_036676885.1. Taxonomy (GTDB): domain Bacteria; phylum Actinomycetota; class Actinomycetes; order Propionibacteriales; family Nocardioidaceae; genus Aeromicrobium. The sequence goes on along the minus strand of NZ_JAKFCB010000312.1, from coordinate 7 downwards.
CCGAGAA
>NZ_JAKFCB010000311.1:0-9809 GCF_036676885.1 Aeromicrobium sp. | reverse complement strand
GTCAGTGACCGCTGGGGGACCGCCCGCTACGGGCACCTGAGTGCGATCCTCTCGGCGCCCATCCTGCTGGCATCTGCCATCGCGCCCTTCGCCGGTGCCGTCCTGGCGACTGCCACCGGCAGCCAGCGCGATGCGTTCCTCATCCTCGCCGCGATCGCGTTCGCCGCGTCGATCGGTGTGTGGGGAACGCGGACGCAGGTCGAACAGGCGGCGCGATGACGTGCATCCGTACGGACTGCCCAAGCGGCCCTTGATCAACCGCGAACAGCACGCGAAAGCGCGACACTGGTTTGGTGACGACGATCGATGTGCTGGAACGGGCTCGAACGTCCTTCGGCACGAGCTCATGGGGCGATGCGTACCGGCAGTTCGCGGCCGCCGATGCAGCGACGCCGCTCGAGCTGGATGATCTCGAGAAGCTCGCGCTCGCCGGGTATCTCTGCGGCCTCGATGAGGAGTCCACGCGCGCGTGGACTCGTGCCCACCACGAAGCCCTCCGCCGCAACCATCCGGAGCGTGCCGCCCGGAACGCGGTGCAGATCGGAGCGGGCCTGTTGTTCCGCGGGGAAGCCGCCCCAGCCATGGGGTGGTTCGCCCGTGGGGAACGGGTTCTCGAGGGCAGCGGCGACTGTGCAGAACGTGGGTGGGTGCGTACCTGGAACGCGTTTGTGCGGATGTGGGGCGGAGCGATCGAGAGCGCCCAGGACGACTTCACCGAGAGCGTCGCCGATGGCCAACGCTTCGACGACTCCGACCTCGTGACGCTGTCACGCCTCGGCCAGGGAATGTGCCTGCTCATGCAGGGCGAAGGTCCCTCAGGCCTGGCCCTGCTGGACGAGGTCATGGTCGGCGTCACAACTGGCGAGGTGTCGCCGATGTATGCCGGAATCACGTACTGCACGGTCATCGCCGGTTGCTCGGAGGTCTTCGACCTACGAAGGGCAAGGGAGTGGACGGCCGCTCTCACCCGATGGTGCGACGCCCAGCCCGACCTCGTGCCGTTTCGAGGCAACTGCCTGATTCATCGATGTGAGCTCATGCAGCTGGGAGGGGCGTGGCCCGACGCGATGGTGGCGGCTCAGCAGGCGTGCGACCTCCTCGCCGGAACGGTCGCTTGGGACACGCTTGGTTCGGCGTACTACCAGCTCGGAGAACTACAACGGCTGCGTGGCGAGTTTGCCGCTGCCGAGGAGAGCTACCGCAAGGCCAAAGAGTCGGGCCGCCCGCCCGAGCCGGGGATTGCGCTGCTCCGGCTGGCTCAAGGACGTCACGATGTGGCGGCCGCAGTCCTTCGCCGCTCGCTCGCCGAGATCCAGGAGCCGCCCGCCCGATCACGCATCCTCCCGGCATACGTCGAGACCATGATCGCTTCGGGCGACCTTGGCGCCGCCCGTGCAGGCGCAGAGGAGATCGGTCAGATCGCAGAAGCGATGGGTGCTCCCTATCTTCGCGCTGTGGCCGGTTCCGCGGCGGGAGCGGTACTCCTTGCGGAGGGCGACGCGCGATCGGCGCTGCGCCGCCTCCGTGTTGCCGGATCCGCGTGGCGCGAGCTGGACGCCCCATATGAGGCTGCGCGCGTTCACGTCCTCATCGGGCTGGCGTGTGCCGCGCTGAATGATCCCGAGACCTCCACATCGGAGCTCGCCGGCGCATGCCGCGTGTTCGAGAAACTGGGCGCGGCGCCGGACCGTGATCGTGTCGATGTCCTGATGGGTCGAGGTCCGCACAGCCATGCGGCTGGCGGTCTGTCGGCGCGTGAGGTCGAGGTGTTGAGGCTGGTGGCATCCGGCGGGACCAATCGCGCTATCGCCAGGGAGTTGGGGCTCTCCGAGAAGACGATTGCCCGCCATGTCCACAACGTGCTCACCAAGCTCGGTGTGCCCTCACGCGCGGCGGCCACTGCCTACGCCTACGAGAACGGTCTGATCTGAGCCGTCTACACACAACTGGCCATGCCTTCGAGCAGACAATGCACCGTTTGGCCGAAGCCATCCGCTTCCTGCCTGCCTAGCGTCTTGTTCCGTAGCACCAGCGCGAAGGAGACGGACATGACTGACATCAAGCACGAGACGGCAGGACAGGACGAGCACGTGGCGCCTGTCGAGGCATGGGATGCGATCGCCGCACAGTACGACGAGCACGTTGCCCCGGGAGAGGCTGACCTGGCAACAGCCGCACTTCGCCTGGCCGGACTTCAGGCGGGCGACACCTTCCTCGACGTGGCGGCCGGGACCGGCGGCCTGAGTCTTCCGGCCGCACGGCTCGGCGCCGAGGTGCTGGCGACCGACTGGTCACCGAAGATGATCGAGCGCTTCGAAGCGCGGGCCAGGGTCGAAGGCCTCGAGGTCGAGGGTCGGGTGATGGACTGTCATGCGCTCGACCTCCCCGACGACAGCTACGACGTCGTCGGCTCCCAGTTCGGTGTCATGCTCGTGCCGGATCAGGCCCGGGCGCTACGCGAGATGGTTCGGGTCACCAAGCCGGGCGGACACGTTCTCCTGATCGCGTATGGAGACGTGGCAAGGTTCGAGGCGTTCCACGTCTTCCTCAGTGCGATTCAGGCTGTGGTCCCCGATTTCGAAGGTCCTGCCGAGGACGAGCCGATGCTCGAGTTCCAGGTCGCCGACCCCGAAGTCCTGCGGCAGCGCTTGATCGACGCTCGGCTCACCGACGTCACGGTTGACATTCGCCACGAGGAGCGCATCACGGTTCGTACCGGACAGCAACTGTGGGACTGGACCGTCGGCAGCAACCCGATCCCCGGGATGCTGGTCGCCGATCTCACCGACACGCAACGCGCCGACATCCTCCGGGTGCTCGACGGCATGCTTCGTGAGCGCGGCGACGGAGACGGCTCCGCCGTGCTGACCGCGCCCCTCAACATCGGCGTCGGCACGAAGCAAGGCGCGGTTCCGGAATGAGTGGGCCCCGTGGGACTCGAACCCACAACCCGCGGATTAAAAGTCCGCTGCTCTGCCAATTGAGCTAGAGGCCCGCGCCGTACGACGCGCGTACACAGTCTGCCAGTGCGCTGAACGGTTCGTTAAACCGGAAAGGGGGTGCGCTGTGTGGAGCGACCCGATAGCCTCGACGCATGGGGAGGACGACCCTGATCGTGGCGAGCCACGATCAGGCAGACCGCGTAGTGCAGATCGACGCAAGATGGAGTGCCTTGATGCCGGAGCCCCTGGACAGTCGCCTCCGCGACGACGAGGCACTCGACGAGATCGAGCTGACGAGTCGTCTGATCATCGCGGCTTCATCCAAGGACGGGCACCTCTCACAGCGCGAGGTTGACGAGATCCTCGGCATCGCCAAAGCGGGTTGACGCCTGAGGGGCACCGCGATTCACACTCTGGAACGCCGTGCCTCTAGCATGGGCGTGGCCTACCCAGCATTGACAGGAGCTAGTCGTGCGTTTTCGCATCCGACCGGTTGAGACATCGTTTTACGATCTGTTCTCAGAAATGGCAAACCACCTCGTGAACGGCGCCGACATCTTGGCGCAGATGCTCGACGCGGAGACCGACAAGGCCGCCCTGGGCGAGCAGATGCGTGAAGCAGAGCATCAGGCCGACGAGACGACCCACGCGATCATCAAGCGGGTCAACTCGACGTTCATCACCCCGTTCGACCGCGAGGACATCTACCGACTGGCGAGCAGCCTCGACGACGTCATGGACTTCATGGAGGAGACCGTCGACCTCGTCAACCTCTACGAGCTCGGCGACCTGTCGACCGAGTTCGCCCCGCAGGTCGAGGTGCTCCAGCGCGCGACGCAGCTCACCGCCGACGCGATGCCGCGACTGCGCACGATGAAGGACCTCGACGAGTACTGGATCGAGATCAACCGGCTCGAGAACCAGGGCGATCGTTCCTACCGTCGCATCGTCGCCAACCTGTTCAGCGGCAGCTACAAGTCGCTCGAGGTGCTCAAGCTCAAGGACGTCACGGACTCGCTCGAGCACGCGATCGACGCCTTGGAGTCTGTCGCCAACACGGTTGAGCAAATCGCCGTCAAGGAGTCCTAGGCTGTGGACCAGACCCTGGCGATGGTCATCGCCGTTGTCGTCATTGCCTTGATCTTTGACTTCACCAACGGCTTCCATGACGCGGCGAACGCGATCGCCACGTCGATCTCGACGCGCGCACTGACGCCGCGCATCGCGCTGGCGATGGCAGCGGTCCTCAACTTCGTCGGAGCCCTGCTCGGTGTCGGTGTGGCCAAGACGATCCAAGGCATCATCGACATCAACACGGCACCGGGGGAGGCCTCCCATGCGCTGACGATCGTGCTGGCGGCGCTCGTCGGAGCCATCACCTGGAACATGCTGACCTGGTACTTCGGCATCCCCTCGTCGTCGTCCCATGCGCTGATCGGCGGTATCGTCGGCGCGGGCCTGGCCTCGGCCACGACCGTCGAGTGGGACACGCTGATCGAGAAGGTCGCGATCCCGATGGTGCTCAGCCCGCTTCTGGGATTCCTGGGCGCCTTCATCCTGATGACGGCGATCATGTGGATCTTCCGCCGTGCCAGCCCGCACAGGATCTCCCGTGGCTTCCGCCACTCGCAGACCGTGTCGGCTGCTGCGATGTCGCTCGGCCACGGCCTGCAGGACGCCCAGAAGACGATGGGCGTCATCGTCCTGGCCCTGGTCGCCGGCGGGTACGCCGATGGTGACGACGTGCCGCTGTGGGTCATCGTCGCCGCAGGCACCGCGATCGCCCTCGGTACGTACTCGGGTGGCTGGCGCATCATGCGCACCCTGGGCCGCCGCATCATCGACCTCGATCCGCCCAAGGGTTTCGCCGCCGAGGCGACGGCAGCGACCGTCCTCTACGGCATGGCGATCGGGCTGCAGGCTCCGGTCTCGACGACGCACACCATCACGTCGGCGATCATGGGTGCCGGTGCGACGAAGCGGTTCAGCGCGGTGCGCTGGGGCGTTGCCCAGGGAATCGTCCTGGCCTGGATCATCACGATCCCCGCTGCGGCGAGCGTCGCGGCGCTGACCTACGGCATCGCCCACCTGTTCCTGCCCTGATCTCGCGCGGGGCGCGGTCACTTCACCAGGCAAGCGTCCACTCCTTCAGGCAGATTCACCCAGAGAAGTGTCGGTTTACCAGGAGAACCTGGTAAACCGTCACCCGAACCGGCCCTGGATGTAGGCCTCGGTCGCGGGGTCGGTCGGGTTGGAGAAGATCGTCTCCGTACGACCGTGCTCGATGAGCCGGCCGGGCTTGCCGACACCCGACAGGTTGAAGAACGCGGTCTCGTCGGAGACGCGGGCCGCCTGCTGCATGTTGTGGGTGACGATGACGATCGTGTACTGCGACTTGAGCTCGTGGATCAGGTCCTCGATGACGCTCGTCGAGATCGGGTCGAGGGCTGAGCACGGCTCGTCCATCAGCAGGATCTCCGGCTCGACCGAGATCGCGCGGGCGATGCAGAGGCGCTGCTGCTGACCGCCCGAGAGGCCCGAGCCGGGGCGGTCGAGACGTTCCTTGACCTCGGCCCACAGGCCGGCGCTGCGCAGCGACCGCTCGACGATGTCGTCGGCCTCGGCCTTCTTCATGCGCTTGCTGTTGAGCTTCTGCCCGGCCAGCACGTTGTCGTAGATCGACATCGTGGGGAACGGGTTGGGGCGCTGGAAGACCATGCCGATCATCCGGCGTACGTTGACCGGGTCCATGTCGGCGCCGTAGAGGTCCTGGCCGTCGATCAGGACCTTGCCCTCGACACGCGCTCCGCGGATGACCTCGTGCATACGGTTGAGCGACCGGAGGAAGGTCGACTTGCCGCAGCCCGAGGGGCCGATGAACGCCGTGACGGACTTCGCCGCGATCGGGATCGTGACATCCTCCACCGCGAGGAAGTCGCCGTAGTAGATGTTGAGGTCAGAGACATCGATGCTCTTGGCCATGACAGAGTCCTTTCTGAACTCAGCGCTCGCCCTTGGGCGAGAAGAAGTAGGAGACGAGGCGGGCGATGAGGTTGAGCAGCATCACGATGATCAGCAGCACGAGCGCTGCGCCCCAGGCGCGATCGATGCTGAACTCGGGGGGGATGCCGGGGTTGCGCTGCGATGTGTAGGCGAACACCGGAAGCGTCGCCATGCGTCCGTCGAACAGGTTGAAGTTCACCGAGTCGGTCGCGCCCGCGATGATCAGCAGTGGAGCGGTCTCGCCGATGACACGGGCGATCGACAGCGTGATGCCGGTGACGATGCCGGCGAGTGAGGTGGGCAGCACGACCTTCGCGACGGTGCGCCACTTCGGCACCCCCAGCGCGTACGCGGCCTCGCGAAGCTCGTTGGGCACGAGCTTGAGCATCTCCTCGGTCGAGCGGACGAGGACCGGGATCATCAGCACCGACAGGGCGACCGAGCCGCCGATGCCCATGCGGACGCCCTCGCCGAAGAACAGCACGAACAGCGCGTACGCGAACAGGCCCGCGACGATCGACGGGATGCCGGTCATGACGTCGACCAGGAACCGGATCCAGCGGGCCAGTCGGTTGCCGTCGGCATACTCGACGAGGTAGATCGCCGAGAAGATGCCGATCGGGATCGAGATGACCGCCGCCGCGCCCGTGATCAGCAGCGTGCCGACCAGTGCCTGGTAGATGCCGCCGCCCTCGCCGACGACGTTGCGCATCGAGTACGTGAAGAACTCCGCCGACAGGACCTTGGTGCCCTTGCTGACGACGGTCCACAGGATGCTGAACAGCGGGAAGAGCGCCAGGACGAACGCCGAGGACACGAGCGTCGTGACGAGCCGGTCGGTCGCCTTGCGACGGCCCTCGACGGCCACCGACCACAGGGGCAGGCACATGCAGATGACCCAGGCGATCAGCGCGGCCTCGACAGCGTTGGCGCCGGCGACGTACGCGCCTCCGGCCGCGATCACGGCGGTCGCGATGACTGCCTTGGGTCCCCAGCTGGGCAGCCGGGCGCCGTAGAGCTCGCGCGCGATGTCGACGGGCGGGGGAGTGAGAGTGGTCGTCATCAGTTGGCTCCGGAGAATTCCTTGCGGCGGTCCACGATGGCCCGCGCCGCAAAGTTGACGAGGAAGGTGATCACGAAGAGCACGAGGCCGCTGGCGACCAGCGCGTTGACGGTCTTGCCGCTGGCCTCACCGAAGCTGAGGGCGATGTTGGCGGCGATCGTGCTCGGGTTGGTGCTGCTGATCAGGTTCGCGGTCACGGTGCCGACGCTGACCGAGAGCACCATCGCGACGGCGAGGGTCTCACCCAGGGCGCGGCCGAGGCCGAGCATCGCGGCGGACACGATGCCCGAGCGGGCGTACGGGAAGATCGCCAGGCGGGCCATCTCCCACCGGGTCGCGCCGAGCGCCAGGGCGGCCTCTTCGTGGAGGCGCGGCGTCTGCAGGAAGATCTCGCGGCAGATCGCGGTCATGATCGGCAGGATCATGACCGCCAGCACGATGCTCGCGGTCATGATGGTGCGGCCGGTCGCGGAGGCGGGCCCGGCGAAGAAGGGGATGAAGCCGAGGTGCTCGTCGAGCCATTCGTAGAACGGCACGAGCCGCGGCGCGAGGAATCCGATGCCCCAGAGGCCGTAGACGACGCTGGGCACGGCGGCGAGCAGGTCGATCAGGTAGCCGAGGCTCTGTCCCAGCTTGCGGGGCGCGTAGTGCGAGATGAACAGGGCGACCCCGATCGCGAGCGGCACGGCGATCACCATCGCGACGGTCGCGGCGATCAGCGTGCCGTAGACGAGCGGCCAGACGTACGGCAGGAAGCTCTTGCCGCTCTTGACCTCGTCGGGCGAGGCGGTGATGCCGGGGAGTCCCTGGACCGTGAGGAAGATCGCCACGCCGGCGAGGATCGCGAGGATGAGCAGCCCGGCACTGAGTGAGAGCCCGGCGAAGACGCGGTCGCCGGGCCGGCGGACCTGGGTGGTCGTGCCGGGAGCGGGAGCCTGCGTGCTGGTCACAGGTGATGCCTTTCGGGGAGGAAAGTCTCGGGCGACCCCGCTCCTTGAGCTTGTCGAAAGGACCTTCCGACAAGCTCAAGGAACGTATGGTCGCTCAAGGGGGATTCAGCTTGCCTTGATCGTGTCGATCGCGGCCTGGACCTTGCTGCTGAACTCCGACGAGAGCGGCGCGGAGCCCGCGGTCTCGGCGGCAGCAGCCTGGCCGTCGCTGCTGGCGACGTACGTCAGCCAGGCCTTGACGAGGTCGGCCGTGGCCTTGTCCGAGTACGTCTGGCAGGCGATCTGGTACGAAGCCAGGACGATCGGGTAGACGCCGGACTCGGCAGTCTTGCGATCGACGTCGACGGCGATGTCCGTCGGTCCGCGACCCTCGACCGGTGCGGCCGTGTCGAGAACCTTCGCCGCGGCTTCCGGCGTTGCGGCGGTGAACTCCTCGCCGACCTTGATCTTGGCCTGGCTGAGCTCGCCGGCCTGGCTCTCGTCGGCGTAGCCGATCGTGCCCTTGCCGCCGGTGACCGCAGCCACGACGCCCGAGGTGCCCTCGGCAGCCTCGCCGCCCTTGATCGGCCACGTCTCGACCTCGCCACCGGTCCAGCCGCCCTCGGACGCCTGGTCGAGGTAGTCGGTGAAGTTCTTGGTCGTGCCCGAGTCGTCCGACCGGTGAACCGGGGTGATGTCGCTGCTCGGCAGGTCGGCGTCGGGGTTGTCGGCCTTGATCGCGGCGTCGTCCCACTTGGTGATCTTGCCCTCGAAGATCGCGCCGACGGTCTTCGGCGAGAGGTTCAGCTCGTCGACGCCGTCGAGGTTGTAGATGACCGCGATGGGGCTGACGTAGACCGGGATCTCGACGATGTCGCTCTTGCAGGTCTCCTTGGCCGCGGCCAGCTCCTCGTCGTCCAGGTAGGCGTCCGAGCCGGCGATCGAGAGGCCGCCGGCGATGAACTGCTCGCGGCCGCCGCCCGAGCCGACCGGGTCGTAGTTGACCGTTGCGTCGGGGTTCGTGGTCTGGAAGTTCTTCTTCCACGCAGCCACGGCGGCTTCCTGGGCGCTGGATCCGCCGGCGTTCAGGGTCCCGGACACCTTGGTGCCGGTGTCGGAGCCAGAGTCATCGGATTCGTTCGCTGCACCGCAGGCGCTGAGGCCGAGAGCGAGTGCGAGCGCGGCCGCGGGGGCGGCTGTGCGCAGTGAGTTGCGGTTCACGGGGGTCCCTCTCTGGGATTCAAAGAATGCTTACGTCCCGTGACGCTATGAGCCGCAGGTGTATCGATGTCCGACCGTGGGTGAACGCGCGGTGAACGGTGATCTAACGGTGAAGGCGGCAGTCGGCGGTTTCCGCCGTCAGGGCAGCTTCTCGGTCGCGATGACCTTGCCCTTGCGGTGGTGGACGACGATGGCTTCGCCGGTAGCCAGCTGGTGCACATCCGTGCCGATCGCGTCGAAGATCCAGGGCAGCGTCGGGCGGTGCGAGCACAGCACGACGGGCTTCTTGCGGTCCAGCAGCGCCGTGACCGATCGGGTGACCTGGGCGGCTCGGGTGTCCTCGGCAAGCCGGTCGTCGATCTCGAGGAACGTGCTGATCGAGTGCGCGTACGGCTCGACGGTCTGCGCACATCGGACGGCCGGGCTGCTCACGACCCGGCGTATGCCATAGGCGCCGAGCAGCGGCACCAGTGCACGGGCCTGCTGGACACCGGCGGGCGTGAGCGGGCGCTGGAGGTCGTCCTTGTAGTCGGCGTGAGGCGCCGCCTTGCCGTGACGCAGCACGATGAGCGTGCGCGCGCGATGGCCCTGGCGCTCGCGCAGGCTGCGGAAGTCCTCGAGCACCTGGATGTCGTGCTTGTACGTCAGCAG
>NZ_JAKFCB010000310.1:0-11246 GCF_036676885.1 Aeromicrobium sp. | reverse complement strand
AGCCTGCGAGTCGATGAAGGTGCCGAAGGTGAAGTCCCGACCCGGCACCGCGAGGTCCTCGGCGGGCGTGCCCGTGATCTGCAGGAACACGCCGTTGGGCGTGCCGCCCTTGTGGTACTGGCCTGTCGAGTGCAGGAACCGCGGGCCCCAGCCGAACGTGACCGGCCGGCCGAGTCGCTGCGCGAGCACCTCGCGGACACCTGCGAAGTCGGCGTACGCGATGCGGTCGAGGTAGACCTGCACCGCGACGTAGCCGTGCTGGAGGTCGAGCTTGCCGAGGAGGGCGCTCACGGCCTCGGCGACGGTCAAGCCCTCGCCGTAGACGTCGATGCCCTCGTCAGTGGCGTCCGGGGTGGGCACCTCGCCGCCGCCGGACAGCAGCTCACGCGCCGCCTGCTTGGCGCTCTCGACGTCGGGCTGGTCGAACGGGTTGATGCCGATGATGCGGCCGGCGATCACGACCGCGACCTCCCAGAGCAGCAGCTGCGCGCCGAGGTCGGCGTCGATCGCCGCGGCATAGCCGGACTGCGCCTCAGGCACGTACGAGCTGCCGATCGACACCAGGATCGAGTCTGCGGTGCTGGGGTTGAAGTTGATCGCGTTCTCGTACGGCACGACGACCGGGAGGACGCCCTTGCCGAGCTTGCCCGTCGACTCGGCGACGAGCTGCTCGATCCAGTCGCCGACGCCGTGCCGGGTCTGGTCGGCGATCACGAGCTTGTCGACGCGGTGCCGGTTGGCGACCCCCATCAGGACGCCGAGGCGCAGCGCGGGGTTGTCGGCGTCGTCGGCGTAGAGCGCCGACTCGGCGCCCGCGGCCTGGTCGAGCAGCGCACCGATGTCCGCACCGGCCAGCCCGCTGGGGACCAGCCCGAACGCCGTGAGCGCCGAGTAGCGGCCACCGACGTGCGGATCGGCGCGGAACACGCGGTAGCCCGCCTTCGTGGCCTCGTCGTCGAGCGGTGAGCCGGGATCGGTGACCACGACGATGTGATCGGCGGGGCTCAGCCCCGCGTCGGTGAACGCCTGCTCGTAGGCCCGGCGCTGGCTGTCGGTCTCGACCGTGCCACCGGACTTGCTCGAGACGACCACGATCGTGCGCTCGAGACGATCGGTGACGGCAGACCGCACCATGTCGGGCTGCGACGAGTCGAGCACCGTCAGCGGGACGCCGGCCTGGTCGCAGATGACCTCCGGCGCGAGCGAGGACCCGCCCATGCCGCACAGGACGACGCGGTCCAGGCCCTTGGCCGCCAGCTCCTCGCGCAGCCCGGCGATCTCGGCGACCAGGGGTCGCGAGGCCTCCGGCAGCTGGGTCCAGCTCAGCCTGATGCTGGCCTCGGACTCGGCGTCAGGACCCCACAGCGTGGCGTCCTGGGCCGCGACGCGGGATGCGACGCGCTGTTCGACGGCATCGCGCAGCGCCGTTTCGAACTCGTGCTGGGCAGGGACCGTGAGCGCGATCTGCACCACGGCTCAGGCCTTGTCGAGCTCGGTCTGGACGGTCTCCAGCAACTCGTTCCATGAGGTCTCGAACTTGTCGACGCCCTCGACCTCGAGCAGCTCGACGACCTCGTCGTACTTGATGCCCTGGGCCTCGAGGTCGGCGATGACCTGGCGCGCGTCGTCGTACGTGCCGCGCACCGTGTCGCCGGTGACCTCACCGTGGTCGGCGAACGCTTCGAGCGTCTTCTCCGGCATGGTGTTGACGGTGTCGGCGACGACGAGCTCGCTGACGTACATCGTGTCGGGGTAGGCCGGGTCCTTGACGCCGGTCGAGGCCCACAGGGGCCGCTGCGTGTTGGCGCCCTTGGCCGCGAGCTCCTTGAAGCGATCCGACCCGAACACCTCTTCGTACGCCTCGTAGGCCAGCCGCGCGTTGGCGATGGCCGCCTTGCCGCGCAGGGGGCTGCCCTCGGGGAGGCGCTTGTCGATCTCGGAGTCGACCCGGCTGACGAAGAACGACGCGACCGACTCGATCGTCGAGAGGTCCTTGCCGTTGGCCGCGGCCTGCTCGAGGCCGTAGAGGTAGGCGTCCATGACGCCGCGGTAGCGCTCGAGCGAGAAGATCAGGGTCACGTTGACGCTGATGCCCTCCGAGATCGTCGCCGCGATGGCGGGGAGGCCCTCGACCGTCGCCGGGATCTTGATCAGCGTGTTGGGGCGGTCGACCCGCTCCCAGAGGCGCTTGGCCAGCGCCACCGTGCCGTCGGTGTCCTTGGCGAGGTCGGGATCGACCTCGATCGAGACCCGGCCGTCGACACCACCCGTGGCATCGAAGACCGGCCGCATGATGTCGCAGCCGTTCTGCACGTCGGTGGTGGTGAGCTCGAACACCGCCTCCTTGACGTCTGCGCCGGCTGCCTTGAGCGCCTTGACCTGGGCGGCGTAGCGCTCGCCCTGGGAGATCGCCGCGGCGAAGATCGTCGGGTTCGTGGTGACGCCGACGACACCGGAGTCAGCCACCAGCGAGGCGAGGTTGCCGGTCTCGATGCGCTCTCGGGAGAGGTCGTCGAGCCAGATCGATACTCCCGCGTCAGCGAGGGCCTGCAGTCGGTCATTCATGATGTCTCCTTGGAATTCAGTTGTGCTGGTCAGTGGGTCTGTGCGGCGTCGGCATTGTCGGCTGGACCGACTGCTCCGGCGGGCCGGGCGTGGAACGGTGCCGAGGGCTCGCCCGCGGCGGCGGCGATCGAGTCCTTGGCGGCAGCCGCGACGGCCTCGGCGGTGATGCCGAACTTGTCGTAGAGCGTCGCGTAGTCGGCCGAGGCGCCGTAGTGCTCGAGGCTCACGATGCGGCCGGCGTCGCCGACGACGTCGCGCCAACCGAGCGCCACACCCGCCTCGACCGAGACGCGTGCTCGGAGCTTCGGCGGGATGACGCTGTCGCGGTAGGAGCTGTCCTGCTGCTCGAACCACTCACGGCACGGCATCGAGACGACGCGCGCCGCGATGCCGTCGGCGGCGAGAAGCTCGCGTGCCTTGACGGCAAGCTGCACCTCGGAGCCGGTCGACACCAGGATCACGTCGGGCTCGCCGTCGGCGTCGATCAGCGTGTAGGCGCCACGGGCGACCTCGGAGGCCGAGGCCCAGCCGTCGGTGCCACGGGGGAACGTCGGCAGGTTCTGCCGGCTCAGGGCCAGTGCCGCCGGCCGGTCCGTGATGCCGAGGAGTGTGCGCCACACGGCGATCGTCTCGTTGGCGTCGGCGGGCCGGATCACGTCGAGGCCCGGGATGGCTCGCAAAGCGGCGAGGTGCTCGACCGGCTGGTGGGTCGGTCCGTCCTCGCCGAGGCCGATCGAGTCGTGCGTCCACACGTACGTGACCGGCAGCTCCTGCAGTGCTGCGAGGCGTACGGCGGGGCGCATGTAGTCGCTGAACACGAGGAACGTGCCGCCGTACGGCCGGGTCAGTCCGTGCTGGACCATGCCGTTCATGACCGCGCCCATCGCGTGCTCGCGGATGCCGAAGTGCAGCACCCGGCCGTACCAACCGCCCTGGAACTTGGCCGTCGAGCGCTCGGGCGGCAGGAACGACGGCTCGCCCTTGGGCGTCGTGTTGTTGGAGCCGGCGAGGTCGGCCGAGCCGCCCCACAGCTCGGGGAGGTGCGGAGCCGCGGCCGACAGGAACTCACCCGACGCGACGCGCGTCGCGACGCCCTTGGGGTCCGCTTCGTACGTCGGCAGGTCGGTGTCCCAGCCGTCGGGCAGCTGACGCTTGGAGAGCCGCTCGAGCAGCGCGGCGCCGTCGGGTGAGGCGGTCGCCCACGCGTCGAACCGCTTCTGCCAGGACTCGTGCTCGGCGACGCCGCGGTCGCGGGCCTTGCGGGTGTGCTCGATGACGTCGTCGTCGACGATGAACGACTGCTCGGGGTCGAAGCCGAGGAGCTGCTTGGTCGCCGCGATCTCGTCGGCGCCCAGCGCGGAGCCGTGAGACCCACCAGTGCCCTGGGCGGTCGGTGCAGGCCACGCGATGATCGTCTGGAGCCTGATGAAGCTCGGCTTGTCGGTGACCGCCGCAGCGGCCTGATAGGCGTCCCAGAGCGCCTGGACGTCCTCGACGTAGCCGGTGCCTCCGTTGGTCCAGTCGACGGTCTGCACGTGCCAGCCGTATGCCTCGTAGCGCGCCGCGACGTCCTCGGTGAACGCCACGTCGGTGTCGTCCTCGATCGAGATCTTGTTGTCGTCCCACAGCAGCGTGAGGTTGCCGAGCTGCTGGGTGCCCGCGAGCGACGACGCCTCGCCGGAGACGCCCTCCTGCAGGTCGCCGTCGGACGCGATCGCGTAGATGCGGTGGTCGAACGGGCTCTCGCCGGCGGCGGTGCTCGGATCGAGCAGGCCGCGCTCGCGGCGGGCCGCCATGGCCATGCCCACGGCGTTGGCGACGCCCTGGCCCAGGGGACCGGTCGTCACCTCGACGCCCGGCGTGTGGTTGTACTCGGGGTGACCCGGCGTCTGGCTGCCCCAGGTGCGCAGGCTCTTGAGGTCGTCAAGGGTCATCGGGTAGCCCGCGAGGAAGAGCTGGATGTACTGCGTGAGGCTCGAGTGGCCGCACGACAGGATGAAGCGGTCGCGGCCGGTCCAGTGCGGATCGGTGGGGTCGTGCCGCAGCAAGCGCTGGTAGTGCAGATAGGCCACGGGGGCCAGGCTCATCGCGGTGCCGGGGTGGCCGTTGCCGACCTTCTGCACGGCGTCGGCGGCCAGGAGACGAACGGTGTCCACGGCCTTCTTGTCGAGGTCTGTCCACTCGAGGGAGGGGGTTCCGGACGTCACAGCTCTGGCTCCTGATGGTTCGAACGAGGGTCTGGTTTGGGCGGCGCCACAGGCCGCAATGACGAGCCTACTCGTGTCCTCTAGACTGCTGAACGTGACCGCCGTCGACGTGAGATCCGCCGCGTCGGCCGACGTACCCACCGAGCCGCGCTTCACCGAAGTCGTCAAGGCGTACGTCGCGCTGACCAAGCCGCGCATCATCGAGCTGTTGCTGCTCACGACGGTCCCGATCATGTTCCTGGCCGAGCAGGGAGTGCCGTCGGCATGGCTCGTCGTCGCCACGGTCGTGGGCGGAACGCTCTCGGCCGGCAGCGCCAACGCGCTCAACTGCGTCGTCGACGCCGACATCGACCAACTCATGCGGCGCACGTCCCGCAGGCCGCTGCCGCGTCACCAGGTCGGCACCCGCGGTGCCCTCTGGTTCGGCCTCGCGCTCGGTGTCATCTCGACCGTCTGGCTGTGGACGCTGGTCAACCCGTTGTCGTCGATGCTGGCGCTGGCCGCCAACGTGTTCTACGTCGTCGGCTACACCATGATCCTCAAGCGCCGCACGACCCAGAACATCGTCTGGGGCGGAGCGGCGGGCTGCTTCCCGGCGCTGATCGGCTGGACCGCGGTCACCAACGAGCTGGCCTGGGCCCCGGTCGTGATGTTCATGGTGGTGTTCTTCTGGACGCCGCCGCACTTCTGGTCGCTGGCCATGCGTTACCGCGAGGACTACGCCGCCGCCAGCGTCCCGATGCTTCCGTCGGTCGTCTCGTCGGCCGAGGTCGCCAAGCAGATCGTCACCTACTCGTGGGTCATG
Organism: Aeromicrobium sp.; assembly: GCF_036676885.1. Taxonomy (GTDB): domain Bacteria; phylum Actinomycetota; class Actinomycetes; order Propionibacteriales; family Nocardioidaceae; genus Aeromicrobium. The sequence goes on along the minus strand of NZ_JAKFCB010000310.1, from coordinate 5,669 downwards.
GTCGCGACCTCGCTGCTGCTGTGGCCCATCACGCCGACGGGCTGGTTCTACCCGGCCGTCGCGATCACGCTCGGCATCGTGTTCCTCGTCGAGGCCTACGACCTCAAGTCGCGCGCGCTCGACACCGAGGACCTCGCGATCCTCAAGCCCATGCGGTTGTTCCACTACTCCAACGCCTATCTGGCGCTGCTGTTCGTCGCGGCCGCGGTCGATCCCTTCCTGCGGTGACCGCCGGCCGGCGTCTGCGTACGCTGGCGGGGTGAGCTCCCCGGGTTACCGTCTCGTCGCGGCGGCGCGCGAGCTCAACCTCTCCGAGCGGTTCTTCGCCCGGTTCAGGCGCGTCGGCCTGCGCGGCGTGCTCGCCGACCTCAACCGCGTCGGGGCGCACGCCGACGTACCGGGTGAGGCCGCCATCGCCGGAATGACGTGGCAGGACGACGACCGCGACACCCGGCGCTGGTATCCCCAGGGCATCACGACGTCCGCCGACGCGTACGGCGCCGAGCCCAGCGGCGGCATGTACGAGGGCCACAACGTCGTGATCACCAGCTGGTACGCCCACGGGTGGCGCGGCTGGCTGCAGCTGGGCTCCCGCATCTCGGTCATCGACTGGACCGACGACGAGCCGCCGCGCTATCGGCACGTGCTGCTCACGACGCCGCAGCGCTGGTGGTTCTTCCACCGGCTACGCCCTGTGCGGGTGCATGCCGGCGGGATCGTCTGGTACGGCGACCACCTGTTCGTCGCGGGCAGCTCGTCCGGCATCCGGGTGTTCCGCCTCGACGACATCGTGCGGGTCCGCAACCGGCTGCGCACCAAGGGCTATCGCTACGTGCTCCCGCAGTACTCGTCCTACGCCGCCGAGCACGACGAGGCGGGCAACCGCATGACGTACTCGTTCATGTCGCTCGACCGCGCCGGCGCCGAGGACCACCTCGTCGCGGGGGAGTACGGCCGCAAGGGCGGTAGCCATCGGCTGATCCGTTATCCCATCGATCGCGACACCCAGCTCCTGCGGAGCGACGAGCGGGGCTGGGCGGTGGCGACCGAGCTGCATGACCGGCAGGTCGCCCGGATGCAGGGCGCCGTGGTCGTCGACGGCACCTGGGCCATCACGTCGAGCAACGGCGAGGGCAACCCCGGGGACCTGTGGGTCGGGACGCCCGGCAACTACAGGCGGCACCGCGGCGTCCTGCCGACCGGACCCGAGGACATCACGTACCTCCCGCAGCGCCGGTGGCTGTGGTCGCTCACCGAGTGGCCGGGTCGCCGCTGGGTCTACGCGATAGACGCCGACCGCTGGCTGACGTCAAAGGACGACTGACCTCACGCGGGGTGACGGTCGAACGACTCTGACACCGAGGTTGCGGGCGCCGGTGCCACGACGGTGACAAGCAGCCGGGTTCCGCCGGCGATCAGGGCAGCGGCGCCGACGAGGTGGGTTGCCACCAGGGCGATCGGCAGGTCGGTGAAGTACTGCACGAACCCGATCGTGCCCTGTGCGAGCTCGAGCGCCAGCAGGATGATCGCGACGCGGGCGGCGGGGGTCCGCCGCAGGATCACGCACGCCGCGAGCGTGAGCGCGACCAGCAGGTAGACGCTCACGGCGTGCACATGGCTCATGACGTGCGGGTCAAGCCCGTTGCGCCGCGCCTCGGCATCGCCGGCGTGCGGCCCGGCGCCCGTGACCATGGTGCCGAGGTAGACCGCGACCCACAGCACGACGTACGTCGCGAGCACGACCGGCGCGGAGAACCTGGGCCGGGCGAACGCGCTGCCGCCGCGGATGCGGAAGACCAGCAGCATCGACGCCGAGACCAGCAGCATCGACAGGATCAGGTGCAGCGACACGACCCAGGGGTTGAGGTCGGTCAGCACCGTGATGCCGCCGATGACGCCCTGGAACGGCACACCGAGCGCGATGAGCGCCGCGAGGCGCCGCAGCTCGCGGGTCGTGCCCGACCAGCGCCAGACCGCCACGAACGTCGCGATGACGACCGCGATCAGCACGTACGTCAGCATGCGGTTGCCGAACTCGATGGCACCGTGCACACCGAGCTCCCGATGCGGCACGAACGAGCTGTCGGTGCACTGCGGCCACGTGGGGCAGCCCAGGCCCGAGTCCGTCAGGCGTACGAGACCGCCGGTCAGCACGATCACGATGTTGGCGACGACCGCCGCCCAGGCCCAGCGCTCGACGTCGGCCCGTTGCGGTGCCCGCAGGCTTGCTGTCACTCCCACTTGAACGTCCTTGAGACTCCGAGGCCGCAGCACACGGCCCACACGATCAGCACCACGACGGAGAAGGCACCGGGGCCCTGCCCGGCGAAGGTGTCGCGCAACCCTTGTCCGAGCGCTCCGGACGGCAGCAGCTCGAGCACGTGACGCGCCGCCTCAGGATAGCGGCTGAGCGGCACGAGGAGGCCGCCGCCGACGAGCAGCAGGACGTACACGAGGTTGGCGACGGCAAGGGTCGCCTCGGCGCGCAGCGTGCCGGCGATGAGCAGTCCGAGCGAGCCGAACGCCGCCGTGCCGAGCACCGCGAGGAGGACCATCTGCGCGAACGCCGTCACGCCGCCGTGTGGCTCCCAGCCGAGGAGGACGCCGACGACCGACAGCAGCGTGAGCTGGGCGATCTCGACGACCGCGATCGCGCCGATCTTGCCCAACATGAGACCCCAACGCGGGAGCGGCGAGGCGCCGAGACGCTTGATGACGCCGTAGCGGCGCTCGAATCCCGTGGCGATGGCGAGCGACGTGAATGACGTCGACAGGATCGCGAGGGCGAGGATGCCGGGCGTGATGATGTCGATGGACCGTCCGGCGCCGAGGTCGACGATGTCGTCGGAGCGGGTGCCGAGCACCAGCAGCATCAGCGGGATGACGAGTGTCAGGAGCAGCTGCTCGCCGTTGCGCGACAGGAGTCGCAGCTCCATCGCGACCTGCGAGCGCAGCATCGCCGGCGTGGCCGCGGCGCCGGGGCTGGGGGAGAGGTCGAGGGCTGTCATCGCAGTGCCTTGCCGGTCAGCTCGAGGAACCGGTCCTCGAGGGTCTGCCGCTCCACGAGCACGGAATCGGTGAGCACGCCCTCGCCGGCGCACCACGCCGACAGGGTCGCCAGCAGGGCCGGGTCGACGTGGCCGGCGATGACGTACGCACCGGGGCTCACCTCGTCGACCTTGGTGTCGTGGGGGAGCGCGAGCATCAGGTTCTCGACGTCCAGCCCGGCCCGGGCGGTGAAACGTACGGTGTTCTTGGCCCCGGAGGATGCGAGCGCGTGGGGCGTGCCGGAGGCGATGACCCGTCCTTCGTCGACGATGTGCACCTGGTCCGACAGCGTCTCGGCCTCGTCCATGAAGTGTGTCGTCAGCACCGTCGTGACCCCGCTGGCGCGCAGCTCGGAGATCAGGTCCCACGTGGAGCGACGGGCCTGGGGGTCGAGGCCGGCGGTGGGCTCGTCGAGGAACAGCAGCTCGGGACGGCCGACGATCGCCATCGCGAGGCTGAGCCGTTGCTGCTGCCCGCCGGAGAGCCTGCGGTAGGGCGTCGAGCCGTAGCCCTGCATGCCGAGCCGCTCGATCAGCAGGTCGACGTCGAGCGGATGGGCGTGCAGCGAGGCGATGTGGCGCAGCATCTCGTACGCCCGGGCGCCGGACCACGCGCCTCCGGACTGGAGCATCACGCCGACGCGTGGCTTGAGCTTGCGGCCGTCGGCGATGGGGTCGAGGCCCAGCACCCTCACGGAGCCGCCCTGGGGTGTGCGGAACCCCTCGCAGGTCTCGATCGTCGTGGTCTTGCCAGCCCCGTTGGGTCCCAGGATCGCCGTCACGGTGCCCGGCTCGACCGTCAGGCTGAGGCCGTCGACCGCGGTCACCGAGCCGTATCGCATGACGAGATCGATGACCTCGACGACGGGCTGATTCACCTGATCAGTGTAGGTGTCGGCTGTCGGGTGCCGGCTCTAGGCTGTCGGTCATGGATCTCCCCGTCATGCCCCCGCTGCAACCCATGCTGGCGAAGTCGGTCAAGGGTGTTCCGGCTGCCGACTCGGTCGAGGGCGGGCTGTCGTACGAGCCGAAGTGGGACGGCTTCCGGTGCATCGTGTTCCGCGACGGTGACGAGATCGAGCTGGCCAGCCGGTCGACCAAGCCGCTGACCCGCTACTTCCCCGACGTCGTCGAGGCGATCAAGGCCGAGACCCCTGACAGATGCGTGCTCGACGGCGAGATCTTCATCGCGATCGACGGGCGCCTCGACTTCGACGCTCTGTCGCAGCGCATCCATCCCGCGGCATCCCGCGTCGCGACGCTGGCCGAACGCACGCCGGCCTCGTTCGTCGCGTTCGACCTGCTGGCGCTCGACGCCGAGTCCTTCCTGGCCGAGCCGTTCTCCGTACGCCGGGCCCGTCTCGAGGCGGCGCTGGAGTCGGCCGCCGACCCGATCCATGTCACACGTACGACCACCGACGCGGCCGAGGCGGAGGAGTGGTTCGGCATCTTCGAGGGCGCGGGGCTCGACGGCGTCGTCGCCAAGGCCCTCGCCAGGCCCTACGCGCCCAACGGCCGCACGATGCTCAAGGTCAAGCACTCCCGCACCGCCGATGTCGTCGTGGCGGGCTACCGGCTGCACAAGACGTCGACGCCGGAGCGTCCGCTGCTGGGATCGATGCTGCTCGGCCTCTACGCCGACGACGGCCAGCTGCAGCACGTCGGCGTCGCCGCATCGTTCACGGAGTCACGGCGGGCCGAGCTGATCGCCGAGCTCGAGCCACTCATCGTCGACACGTCGGAGCACCCGTGGGGCAAGTGGCAGGACGCCGAGGCCCAGGCCGGCTCGCGGCTGCCCGGTGGGCAGAGCCGATGGTCAGGCACCAAGGATCTCTCGTTCGTGACCCTCGCGCCGACCCGCGTCGCCGAGGTCGGCTACGAGCACATGGAGGGCGTCGGCGACGGTGCCCGTTTCCGCCACACGGCGCAGTTCAAGCGGTGGCGCCCCGACCGCGAGCCGACGTCCTGCACGTACGAACAGCTCGAAGAGGTCGCCAGGTACGACCTCAGCCAGATCCTGACCTGACCTGGTCTCGAAACACCCGCTCGTCCGTCGCGGTCAGCCGAGATCAGCGGCTGAGCCGGCGCAGCCGCTCGATGAGCTGCTCGTCCGGCACGGCGTTGGTGTGCTTGGTCAGCTCGTCCTTGAGCGCCTCGGGCAGCTCGCCCGACGTCTTGACCTCGGTGTGCAGGCGCTCCATCGTCGCGTCGAGCTCACCGGCGGTCTCGGCCGCGTCCTTGAGACCGTCGAGCAGCGACTGGGGTACGTCCTCGCGGTACTTGTAGTGGATCTTGTGCTCGAGGCTCGCCCAGAAGTCCATCGCGATCGTCCGCAGCTGCACCTCGACGAGCACCGGAATCTCACCGTCGCTGAGGAAGACCGGCACCTCGACCAGTGCGTGCAGGCTGCGGTAGCCGTTGGGCTTGGGCGTCTTGATGTAGTCACGCACCTCGACGACGCGTACGTCCGACTGCCCGGTCAGGAGGTCGAAGATCGTATAGACGTCCGACACGAAGCTGCACGTCACGCGTACGCCGGCGATGTCGGTGATCCGCTCGGCGATCGACTCGAACGTCGGCTCGCACTTCTTGCGGCCCATCTTCTCGACGATCGACTCGGGG
>NZ_JAKFCB010000309.1:0-4515 GCF_036676885.1 Aeromicrobium sp. | reverse complement strand
AGCCGGCCGAAGCCGTTGTAGCCGAGCGTCAGCTCGAGGATCGAGTTGTTCTGCGAACCGCCGATGTACGGGCGGCTCGACGCGGGCCACAGCTCGACGATCGCGATCCACCAGCCGGCGGCGGCGATCATCGAGCCGAACGCGATGAGCAGGTGGCCCAGGCGCTTGCCGATCGACGGCTTGGCGGCGATCAGGTAGACGGCGGCGAGCGGCGGCAGGACCAGGAATGCCTGCAGCATCTTGGTGAGGAAGGCGAACCCGACGAGAGTCCCGCCGAGCACCAGCCACCGCACGGCGCGCTCGGGTGACTCGATCGCGCGGATCGTCGCGTAGACCGAGGCGATGAGCAACAGCGTCAGCAGTGCGTCGGGGTTGTTGAAGCGGAACATCAGCACGGCGACCGGCGTGAGCGCGAGGATCGCGCCGGCGAGCAGCCCGGACCACGCACTGCGAGTCGTACGCCTGACCGTCGCGTAGAGCAGGCCCACCGCCCCGACGCCCATCAGCGCCTGCGGCGCGAGCATGCTCCACGACGACAGGCCGAAGATGCGGACCGACAGCGACATGGGCCACAGCGACATCGGGGTCTTGTCGACCGTGATCGAGTTCGACGCGTCGGAGGAGCCGAAGAAGAACGCCTTCCAGGACGCCGAGCCGGCCTGCACGGCGGCGGAGTAGAACGAGTTGGCCCAGCCGGAGGCGCCGAGTCCCCACAGGTAGAGCAGGGCGGTCGCACCGAGGAGCGCGAGGAGCGCCGGGCGTACGTACGGGGAGTCGTCCGGCCTGCCGCGCCACAGGCGGGTGGGCCACGAGGTGTCGGAGGGCATTCGGTCAGGCGTGGCCGCCGAGGTGCGGCGCTCGGCCGCCGGCGCGATGAGGGTCGTCGGATTCATGCCTCCACGGTGCGAAACCGGACTGGCACGACCGTGTGCTCACTCTGTGCCACCTCTGTGAGCGTTCCGCGGGAGGGGGCGGTTTACCAGGAGAACCTGGTAAACCGCCACTTCACCAGGCAAATTTGCCCGGAGGAGTGACCCTTTACCAGGTTCTCCTGGTAAACCGCGGAGGTCAGGAGGCTGGCAGCGTCAGGGTGAACGTCGTGTCGCCGGGCTTGCTCTCGACGCTCGCCGTGCCGTGGTGCGCGTGCATGATCGCGCGCACGAGTGACATGCCGAGTCCTGCGCCACCCGACGCACGGGTACGCGACGAATCACCGCGGACGAACCGCTCGAAGATCGTGGGGACCAGCTCGGGGTCGATGCCGGGGCCGTTGTCGTGGACCTCGATCCGCACCTTGTCGTCGACTCGCAGGCGTACGTCGACCGTGGTCTTCGGCGGAGTGTGCCGGCTGGCGTTCGTCAGCAGGTTGGTGACGGCCTGGTGGAGCCGCTGCTCGTCACCGGTCACGGTGACGGGCTCCTCGGGCACGTCGAACCTCCACTGGCGTTCGGGGTCGACGACGCGCGCGTCGTTGACGGCCTCGACGAGGAGACGGGTCACGTCGACCGGCCGGCGATCGACCTCGCGCCCGGCATCGAGCCGGGCCAGCAGCAGCATGTCCTCGACGAGGGTCGACATGCGGCCGGCCTCCGACTCGACCTTCGCCAGGATCTGATCGGGATCGTCGCGGCCGGTACGCCGGCTCAGCTCGGCATAGCCCTTGATCGTCGACAGGGGAGTGCGCAGCTCGTGGGATGCGTCGGCGAGGAACTGGCGGACCTGCTGCTCGCTCTCGTGCCGGGCGTCGAGCGCCTGTTCCACGTGGCCCAGGAGCTGGTTGAGCGCCCCGCCGACCTGCCCGACCTCGGTGTCCGGGTCGGTGAGCTGGGCAGGCACGCGTACGGTCTGGCCGATCTCACCGGACGACAACGGCATCGCGATGACCTCGTGGGCCGTGGCGGCGACCTCGCGGAGCGGCCGAAGCTGGCGGCGTACGAGCACGCGACCGGCAGCCCCCGCTGCGGCGATCCCGGCGAGGGCGAGGAGCGACTCCCACCAGATGAGGCTAGAGATCGTGCTGTCGACGTCCTTGGTCGGAAGCCCCTGCCACACAGTCGTGCCGGTGGGTGTCGTCCGGGCAGCAACCCGATAGCTGCCCAGTCCCGGGATGTCCACCGTGCGGGGATCCTGGTCGGGCTCGACATCGGTGAGGGCGGCGAGCGCGCGGCTGGACAGCTCGCGGGCGCCCCCGCCGTTGCCGGACACGACCAGCTCCCCGGCAGTCCCCGTCGAGGTGGTCCGGGCTCCGATGCTGCCGACGGCCCGGCCAAAGCCCTGACCCCGCGTCTGGCCAACGGGCGGTGCGGGAATGTTCTCGCGTGCCTGGAACTCGGCAGGCCCCAGCGACTGTGTGACCTTCTCATCGAGCTGGTCGGTCAGGTACGACCTCATCACGAGGGTCGCCGTCGCCGAGATGAGCAGGCTGACGACAGCGACCAGCACGACCGACGTGACGATCAGCCGACCGGTCAGCGAGGAGGGGAGGAGCTTGCGCACGGGACCTACTCTGCAGGCTTCAGGACGTAGCCGGCGCCACGCTTGGTGTGGATCATCGGCTCGTGTCCCGCATCGACCTTCTTGCGCAGGTAGGAGATGTAGAGCTCGACGACGTTGGCCTGCCCGCCGAAGTCGTAGTCCCACACCCGGTCCAGGATCTGCGCCTTCGACAGCACGCGACGCGGGTTGCGCATGAGGAATCGCAGCAGCTCGAACTCCGTGGCGGTCAGCTCGATCTCGCGGCCGGCGCGCTCGACATCGCGGCTGTCCTCGTCGAGTGAGAGGTCGCCGACCGTGATGACCGAGTTGGGCCGGGCGTCCATCGCCCCGGCGCGGCGCATGAGCCCACGCAGCCGGGCCACGACCTCCTCGAGGCTGAACGGCTTGGTGACATAGTCGTCGCCGCCGGCGGTCAGCCCCGCGACGCGGTCCTCGACGGAATCGCGAGCGGTCAGGAACAGCACCGGGATCTCGGGGGACTGGGCGCGCACCTTGCGCAGGACCTCCATGCCGTCGTAGTCGGGCAGCATCATGTCCAGCACGATCGCGTCGGGCGCGAACTCCTTGGCCGCGGCCACCGCCTTGCGCCCGGTGTGCGCCATCTGGATGTCCCAGCCCTCGTAGCGCAGCGCCATCTGCAGCAGCTCGGCGATGTTGATCTCGTCGTCGACGACGAGGACGCGCAGGGGTGTGCCGTCCGCCCGGGTCAGTGTGGAAGCCATGAGTCGATTGTGGATCGCCCAGCAGGCGGATGCGTGAGAACGCCCTGTGAGAAACCTGTGAGTGCCCGTCCCAGCCCGCACCGGGCCCGTCCACAGGACCATGACAGGTCAGGCGGTCATCGTGGCGGCATGAGTGACACCGCTGATGACAGTCCTGCCCAGTCCTGGTCGACCCGTACGCTCGTGGGCGGCGCGATCGCCGCGGTCGTGCTCGGCCTCGGCGCCGGTGCTGCACTGGGCTCGGCGGGCGGAGGCGCCGACAACGGCCGAGGTGGCCCCGGTGGCCCGCCCGGCCTGCAGCGCGGGCAGCTCCCGCCCGGTGGCCCGCCCGGCCTGCAGCAGCCCGGATCCCAGCAACCCGCCACGCAGGGCAACGCCTCGAACACCTGAGCCGGGTCACTACGCTGACTCCATGACGCGGCTCACCCGATCACAGGTGCAGGACCGCAATCGCGAAACGGTCCTCGGGGTGGCCCGCGACGCGTTCCTCCGCGACGGCTATGTCGCGACGTCGCTGGCCTCGGTCGCCAAGGAGGCCGGGTTCACCACGGGCATCGTCTACTCGAGCTTCGGCAGCAAGGCGGATCTCGCGCTGGGTGTCCTCGAACGCCTGCAGGCCGAGCAGATCGGCGCGCTGGGCGATCGGGTCGCCGGGGCCCTTGCCGCCGGTGACGTCCTCGACCAGGTCCGGGCGTGGGCCGCCGAGGCGATGTCCTCGGGATGGGTCCGCTTCGAGCTCGAGCTGCTGCTCGACACCATGAACGACCCGCGGCTGGCCGCAGCGCAGACGCAGCGTCAGACTGCGTCGATCCAGCAGGCGGTGGCGGTCGTACGGTCGCTCGTGCCGCCGGACGCGATGGACGACGAGACGCTCGAGGTGCTCGCGGAGGCGGCCGTCGACTATGCCATCGGCCTCGCGATGCGGCAGTCCGTCAACCCGGACGCCACGCCCGAACGCTTCCTCCGGCTGATCGAGCCTCTGGTCGCGGGCCTCACGCCGGGGCCTCACGGATAGCGGCGGGTCTTCCCGTCGGCCGTGCTGCACTCCGTGCCGGCCACAGTTGCCGGGAAGCGGTGCTGCTCGAGGACCGCGCACTCCGGAAGCGTCTGCCCGCTCCAGACCAGGCGCCACCCTCCGGCGGTCTTGGCCCACAGTGCGCCCTCGCCGCCACATTTCGGGATGAAGTTGCCGCCTGCTGCCCAACCCCGGGTGTCGATCCGGGCCACATGGATCTCGGGCGCCTGGACGCACGCGCCGTTCTCGCTGTTGTGCTGGCGCAGCAGGTCGGCGGCGATG
>NZ_JAKFCB010000308.1:0-13298 GCF_036676885.1 Aeromicrobium sp. | reverse complement strand
CCCGGTCGCTGTCGGGTTGTCGGCGACTCCGAGGATCAAGGTCGACCCGTCCGGGCGGGACAACGCGTCGCGAAACATGAGGGAACCCTCGCAATGTGTCGGTGACACGCGGACGATAGGTTGACCCCGACGCTTCCGCCGAGCAAGGACAATCCGTTGTTCCAGAAGATTCTCGTCGCCAACCGAGGTGAGATCGCCATTCGTGCGATCCGTGCTGCCCATGAGCTGGGTGCCGAGACCGTTGCGGTGTTCCCGCACGAGGACCGGGGCTCGGAGCACCGGGTGCGCGCCGGCGAGGCCTATCAGATCGGCGAGCGGGGCCACCCGGTACGCGCATATCTCGACCCCGAGGCGATCGTCGCGGCGGCGGTCAAGGCCGGCGCTGACGCGATCTACCCGGGCTATGGCTTCCTGTCGGAGAACCCGGACCTGGCCGAGGCCTGTGAGCGGTCCGGCATCACGTTCATCGGACCGCCCAAGCAGGTCCTGGAGCTGACGGGCAACAAGGCATCTGCGATCGCGGCGGCCAAGGCGGCCGGAGTGCCGACGCTGAAGTCGGTCGAGCCGTCAGCGGATGTCGACGTGCTGGTCTCGGACTCCGACGTGCTGACGTACCCGTTGTTCGTCAAGGCTGTGGCCGGAGGTGGTGGCCGCGGCATGCGCCGGGTCGACGATCCGGCCAAGCTGCGGGAGTCGATCGAGGCGGCGATGCGGGAGGCCGACGGTGCGTTCGGCGACCCGACCTGCTTCATCGAGGAGGCCGTGGTCGACGCCCGGCACATCGAGGTCCAGATCCTCGCCGACCAGCAGGGCAATGTCGTGCACCTGCGCGAGCGCGACTGCTCGGTGCAGCGCCGGCACCAGAAGGTCGTGGAGATCGCTCCGGCGCCCAACCTCGACCGGGCGACCCGCAAGGCGATGTGTGCCGACGCGGTGAAGTTCGCCGAGTCGATCAACTACTCGTGCGCCGGCACGGTCGAGTTCCTGCTGGGTGCCGACGGCCGTTACGTCTTCATCGAGATGAACCCGCGGATCCAGGTCGAGCACACCGTGACCGAGGAGGTCACCAACGTCGACCTGGTGCAGGCACAGATGCGGATCGCGGCCGGAGCGACGCTGGCCGAGCTGGACCTGGCGGATCAGTCGGCGATCAAGGCGCGGGGCTTCGCGCTGCAGTGCCGCATCACGACCGAGGACCCGGCCAACAGCTTCCGCCCCGACACCGGCGCGATCACGTCCTACCGCTCCCCGGGCGGCCCGGGCGTACGCCTCGACGGCGGCACGACGTTCACCGGCGCCGTGGTCAGCGCGCACTTCGACTCGATGCTGTCCAAGCTGACGTGTCGCGGGCGCGACTTCGAGGCCGCCGTGACGCGCGCCGAGCGTGCTCTCGGCGAGTTCCATGTCGGCGGCGTCTCGACCAACATCCCGTTCCTCAAGGGCCTGCTCGCCAACCCCGACTTCCGCGCCGGCCACGTCACGACGACGTTCATCGAGGGCCACCCCGAGCTGCTGGAGGCCCACGGCGCCTCCGACCCGGCCGGCAAGATCCTGTCCTGGCTTGCCGACGTCACGGTCAACAAGCCCCACGGCCCGGCCCCCACGCTGGTTGACCCGCGCACCAAGCTGCCCGCGGTCGACCTGTCGGTCCCACCGCCCGAGGGGTCCCGTCAGCTGCTCGTACGCCTCGGGCCCGAGGGCTTCGCCGAGGCGCTGCGGCAGCGCGACACCGTCGGCGTCACCGACACGACGTTCCGCGACGCGCACCAGTCGCTGCTGGCGACCCGCGTTCGTACGCGCGACCTGGTGACGGTCGCGCCCTACGTCGCGCGGACGACACCGCAGCTGTTGAGCATCGAGGCGTGGGGCGGTGCGACGTACGACGTGGCGCTGCGGTTCCTCAAGGAGGATCCGTGGGACCGGCTCGCGGCGATGCGCGAGGCGGCGCCCAACATCTGCCTGCAGATGCTGCTGCGCGGACGCAACACCGTGGGCTACACGCCCTACCCGACCGAGGTCACCGACGCGTTCGTGCAGGAGGCGGCCGCGACGGGCATCGACATCTTCCGCATCTTCGACGCGCTCAACGACGTCGACCAGATGCGCCCGGCGATCGAGGCCGTACGGGCGACCGGCACGGCGGTCGCCGAGGTCGCGCTCTGCTACACCGCCGACCTGTCGAACCCCGACGAGAAGCTCTACACGCTCGACTACTACCTGAAGCTCGCCGAGCGGATCGTCGATGCCGGCGCCCACGTGCTGGCGATCAAGGACATGGCCGGCCTGTTGCGCGCACCCGCGGCTCGTACGCTCGTGCGCGCGTTGCGCGAGCGGTTCGACCTGCCGGTGCACCTGCACACGCATGACACCCCCGGTGGCCAGCTGGCCACGTTGGTCGCGGCGATCGAGGCCGGTGTCGACGCCGTCGACGCGGCCTCCGCAGCGCTGGCCGGCACGACGTCACAGCCGCCGATGTCGGCGCTGGTCGCAGCCACCAACCACTCCGAACGTACGACCGGCCTGGACATCGACGCCGTCAACGCGCTCGAGCCCTACTGGGAAGCCACCCGCCGCCTCTACGCGCCGTTCGAGTCCGGCCTGCCGGCACCCACTGGCCGGGTCTACCGGCACGAGATCCCCGGCGGCCAGCTGTCCAACCTGCGCCAGCAGGCGATCGCGCTGGGCCTGGGCGAGAAGTTCGAGCAGATCGAGGACATGTACGCCGCCGCCAACGACATCCTCGGCAATGTCGTCAAGGTGACGCCGTCGTCCAAGGTCGTCGGCGACCTCGCGCTGCATCTCGTCGCGGTCGGCGCCGACCCGAAGGCATTCGCGGAGGACCCGGCGTCGTTCGACATCCCCGAGTCGGTCATCGGGTTCCTGTCGGGCGAGCTCGGCGATCCGCCCGGTGGCTGGCCCGAGCCGTTCCGCAGCAAGGCGCTGCAGGGCCGCAACGCCAAGCCCAAGGTCACCGAGCTGACCGACGACGAGCGCGCCGGCCTGGCGTCCGACCGTCGCCACACCCTCAACCGGCTGCTGTTCCCCGGGCCGACACAGGATTTCGACAAGGCGCACGCGGAGTTCGGCGACCTGTCGACCGTGCCGACCGGGGCGTTCCTCTACGGACTGCGCAACGACAACGAGACCGAGGTCGAGGTCTCCGAGGGCAACCTGCTGCTGTTCGGCATCGAGGCCATCGGCGACGCCGACGAGCGCGGGATGCGCAACGTGCTCGGCACGATCAACGGCCAGCTGCGGCCGACCGAGATCCGCGACCGCTCCGTCGACTCCAAGGTCGCCGCCTCGGAGAAGGCCGACACCGGCAACCCCCAGCATGTCGCCGTCCCGTTCGCCGGCGTCGTCAACGCGATCGTCGCCGAGGGGGACACCGTCGAGGCCGGTCAGACCGTCGCCACGATCGAGGCCATGAAGATGGAGGCCTCGATCACGACGCCCAACGCCGGCACCGTCGTACGTCTCGTCATCCCCGACACCCGCCAGGCCGAAGGCGGCGACCTGCTGCTCGTCCTGAGCCTCGACTGACCAGCTCGAACGACAGGTCCAAGGCTGACCCGTCCAGCGCAGATCGTCGAAGGGCTGGGTAGCACGGCCCGCGACAGTGAGTCAGCCAGCCGGTCACCATTTGGGTGACTAAAAGGGGGCCCATCGGGCTATTCAGGGCCGATGGCTTGCGGCCCTAGTGTCGGGGTGTCCACTGACTTGCTTGCGCAGAGTTGTGGCTGGCAAGGCTCGGAAGGGCCGCGCGGGTCGGGGAGCTGCGTCTCGGTCAGCCACTCCCAGTGGAGGAAGATCCCATGAGCCGCATCACGACCCATTCCCGACGAGCCACTTCGGTGGTCGCGCTCGCCGCCGCCGCCGTGCTGGCTCTGAGCAGCCTCGCCTTCGCCGACAACGTCGTCAACGACGTGACCAACGGCGCCAACGGCACCGGCACCATCACCACCGGTGGCTCGACCACCATCACCTACACGGTCAACGCGACGGGCGGAGGAGCGAACAACTGTGACGCCGCCGATGGCTCGCCGATGACCCTCACGATCACCGTCCCGGCCAATGTGACAGTCGACGACAACACGCTGGTGTTCACCGCGTGTGGTGCGGCCGGCGCGAAGACCGCGACGTTCAGCTCGTCGACCGTCAGTGATCCGAACGGCTACGCCATCACTCACTCGGCGTCCGACACCACCGGCAGCTACAACGTCAGCGCCGCCAACTTCAAGCTCCATGTGGTGGCTCCGGCCATCGTCGACGCGGACGGCGACGGCATTGCGGACGACGACGACAACTGCCCCCTGGTCAGCAACTCCGACCAGGCCGATGTCGACACCGACGACATCGGCGACGTGTGCGACACCAACTCGTACGCCCCCGAGCTCGGCGACCAGGCCGCTGATGCCAACGGCAACGAGGGCAGCCCGGGCAACCCGGCGACCAGCGGATCCTTCACCGACGCGGACGGCAACGACACTCTGGACATCTCCGCGGACAGCGGGACCCTCGTCGACAACGGTGACGGCACGTTCAGCTGGAGCATCACGACGACTGACGACGCCTCCGGCTCGGTGATTGTCACCGCCACCGACGGCGAGCACACGCCGGCGACCCAGACGTTCAACTGGACCGCGGCCAACGTCGCGCCCGTCGTCGGCACCGTCAGCCCCTCGGCGACCGGCGCGTGCTCGGCCTCGATCTCGACGACGTTCGCCGACCAGGGAAGCGCCGACACGCACCTCGCCTCGATCGACTGGGGTGACGGCAACACCGACTCGGTCGGCGACACCTACCTGGTGAACCCCGCGGTCTCGCCGGTCACGGGCAGTCACACGTACACGGCGAACGGCACCTACACCGTCGGCGTGACCGTGACCGACGACGACGGTGGCACCGACACCGAGACCACCGACGCCGAGAGCGACTTCGCGACGAAGACCACGGTGAGCAGCATCCTGCAGCCCATCAACGCCGCCGGGACGCGCAGCGTGTTCAAGCTCGGCTCGACCATCCCGGTCAAGGTCACGGTCACCGGCTGTGACGGGCTGGCGGTCACGGACAAGACCCCGCTGGTCACCCTCTACAAGCTCGACGGCACGCCCAACCCGGGCTACGAGGAGACGGCGACGACCACGGTTGCGACCAACGGGCTCAACATGCGGTGGTCCGACCCGCAGTACATCTACAACCTGTCGACCAAGCTCAGCCAGCAGACCGGTGCCGCGCTCACCGCTGGGTCGTACCGGGTGAAGGTCTCGGACGCCAGCTTCTTCAACGGGCCCGCTACTGCGGACTTCGAGCTGAAGAAGTAGGTCAAGGAGGTCGAGGTCGGTCCCGCCAGGTCAGCTGACCTGGCGGGACCGACCTTTCTGACTCTCCGGTGCTGCTCAGTTGACCTGGCGGTCGTGGCCCTCCCAATAGGGCTGCCGCAGCTTGAACTTCTGCAGCTTGCCGGTCGCAGTGCGGGCGAGCTCGTCGCGGAACTCGATCTTCTTGGGGCACTTGTAGCCCGCGAGGTGCTCGCGGCAGTGCGCGATGAGCCCGGCCTGGTCGACCGGCTCCTCGTCGGGGTCGAGCACGACGAGGGCGGTGATGAGCTCGCCCCATTTCTCGTCGGGGATGCCGATCACGGCGACCTCGCGCACGGACGGGTGTGAGTTCAGCGCATCCTCGACCTCGATCGACGAGACGTTCTCTCCCCCGGTGATGATGACGTCCTTCTTGCGGTCGGCGATCGCGATGTAGCCGTCCTCGAACGTGCCGCCGTCGCCGGTGTGGAACCAGTTGCCGGCCTGCGCCTCGGCCGTGGCCTCGGGGTTGTCCCAGTACGCCTCGAGGTTGTGGTTGGACTGCGCCAGCACCTCGCCCTCGTCGTCGATCATCATGCGTACGCCGATCACGGGCGCCCCGGCCCGGCCCAGGTTGAGGGCCTGCTGGTGCGGCGTGAGGTCGTCCCACTCGGCCCGCATACGGGACATCGTCAACAGCGGAGCGGTCTCGGTGAGGCCGTAGATCTGGATGAACTCCCAGCCCAGCTCCTCGCGTACGCGCTCGATCGTGCGGGTCGGCGGCGGCGCACCGGCGACGATGATGCGTACGCGATCGCGCCCGGGGATCTCGCCCTCCCACGTCTTGGCGCCGTCGAGGGCCGCGGTGACGACGGCGGGCGCGGCGCAGAGGTAGGTGACCCCGTGCTGCTCGATGCGCTTGAGGATCTCGGTGCCGTCGATCTTGCGGATGACTACGTGCTTGGCGCCCATGCCGGTCGCCGCGAACGGGTGACCCCAGCCGTTGGCGTGGAACATCGGCAGCGTGTGGAGGTAGACGTCGCGGTCCGACACCGAGGCCTGCCAGCCGAAGACCGTCGCGTTGAGCCAGTTGTTGCGGTGGGTGAGCTGTACGCCCTTGGGCCGGGCCGTCGTGCCGGACGTGTAGTTGATCGTCGCGGTCGCGCCCTCGTCGCCTTGCCACGGTCGCGGCTCGGTCGACGAACCCCAGATCTTGTCGTCATCCTCGCCGAGGACGAACTTCCGCTTGCAGTCGACCTGGTCGACGAGGTGCCGCAGGTCGGGGTCGACCATCAGCACCTCGGCGCCGGAGTGCTCGACGATGTAGCGGATCTCGGCCACCGCGAGCCGGAAGTTGACCGGCACCAGCACCCGGCCCCAGCCCGAGACGCCGAAGAACGACGTCAACAGCCGCGCCGAGTTCTGCGACACGATCGCGACCCGGCCACCGACCGGAACGCCCATCTCGTCCAGCGACGCGGCCTGCGCGCGCGCCCGGCGGCCCAGCTCGGCGTACGTGATCTCGCCCCACGACTCGGCGGGCTGGTCCGGCTCGTCGACCACCGCGACACGGTCGGGATAGACCGTCACCGCTCGGTCGAGGAAGTCCATGACGGTCAACGGGTAGAGCACGAGTGCCTCCTGTAATGGCGCGGGTCACGCTCTGTCTATCCTGCACCCCGTTGCGTAGTGGTTGCGGCCCGGCCGCGAGGGATACCGTCGGATCATGTTGATCGAGCACCGTGGAGCCAGCCCGCGCATCGACCCGTCCGCGTACGTCGCCCCGACCGCGGTCGTGAGCGGTGACGTCACGATCGGCGCCGACGCCCGCATCCTCCACGGCGCTGTCGTCACGGCCGAGGACGGCACCGTGTCGATCGGCGAGCGGGTCGTCGTGATGGAGAACGCGCTCGTACGCGGGCGGGCCGGCCACCCCGTGTCGATCGGCGACGACGTCATGATCGGCCCGCACGCACACGTCAACGGCGCGACGATCGCGGACGAGGTGTTCATCGCGACCGGTGCGTCGCTGTTCCCCGGCTCGTCCGTCGAGACCGGCTCGGAGATGCGCATCAACAGCGTGCTGCAGGTCAACTCCCGGATCGGTTCGGGGGAGTCGCTGCCGATCGGCTGGGTCGCGGTGGGCGACCCCGCACAGATGTTCCCTCCGGACCGTCACGACGAGATCTGGGCGATCCAGCGCGGGCTCGACTTCGGCGGGACCGTCTACGGCGTGCCCAAGGGCGCGAGCATGCGGGACATCATGAAGCAGCAGGCCGAGTTCTTCGCGCCGCACCGCGACGACCGCGTCATCGACTAGCCGGGTCCTGGGTCGCCGCGCTGTGGTAGCGCAGCCGGATCACTGCGCGCTGGCAGGCATCCTGGTTGACCGTCTTGTTGCTGAAGCCGAGGGTCGCTCCGGAGAACGTCAGGGACTCGTGCGGCCCGAGCGCCTTGCCAACGGGCATACGTGGATCCGTCAGTGTGTAGTCGCTGATGTCACAGGAGCCGGCAGCAGCGTGCGGCCCCTTGGTCACCGACGTCATGGTGACCGTGACCGCCGTGATGTAGGTGTCGTCGTCGGAGTCGTTGGTGACGCTGCCGGTGATCGCGAGCGGTGCTGCCTCGGGGCCAAGGCCCGCGAGGACCGAGGTCTGGGTGATGCGGAGCGAGTTCTGCCCGTCGCGCTGGTCGGTCTCGCAGTCCGTCGATGCCGCCTGCGCCGGCGCGCCGGCCAGGGTCGCGTGCGCGAGGGCCATGATCAAGAGCGCGAGCATGACGACCGGCCCGACCCGCTTGCGGCCTGCGTGTCTGAGGAGCATCGCCCCGGTGACCAGGCACAGCACGGCGACCAGGGCGAGGACGAGCGCCGGGCCGCCGGTGTCCGGCAACGTGTCACAGTCCATGGATGAGTCCCTCACTCCTGACGATGGCCATCCCATCAGGTGGCGCTGACGTGCGGCGCCGCCCGCTGGACGGGGTCAGCTGGCGACGAAGTACAGCGGTACGGCCAGGCCTTCGCACGCATCCTGGTTGCTGCTGAGGTTGTTCATCGTCAGGGTCACGGTGCCGGCGATCGATCCGCCTCCGGCGATCTCGCCGTACGTGATCGCGGGTGTGCCGAGGGTGTAGTCGGCCGCTGTGCAACCCGTCGGATCGCTCACCCACGGGTCGCCATTCGCGTCGGCAACGACGACAGTCACCGAGGTCAGGTCCAGGGTCCCGGTGCCGGGGTTGGCCACGGTGAACGCGACGGACTGGCTGGCTCCGCCGGGGGTCAGGGCGGGGCCGGTGGGGGCTGTGCTGGACACCGTGAACGCGGTGCTGCTTCCGGTCGTGCCCGCACCCGTCCCCGATCCCGACGAGGTCCAGTAGGCGAACGCCACCCCGCCGATCAGCACCAGGAGGGCGGTCATCGCCACGGCGGTGGCGCGCTTCTTTCCTGCGATACGACTGAACATGCGAACTCCCTCGGTTCGTCTGCCCTGACCTGTGGCCCCGGCGCTGATGGCGCGATCGTGGCCACCCCCGAGTGAGGTGGAGCGTGGCAGTCTGTGGCGAACCATACGCCCGATTCGCCCATTGATGTCGGGTTGTCGTGAATTGTTTTTCACTGAATTTTCAGGGATTTTTGTGGGGACCTTTGCCCCTAGGTCGATCGTCTGGTGGGACGTAGAGTGGCGACTCTTTACGTGCTGGTTTCTGTCAGGGAGATGTCCGATGTCCAGCCTTCGCCGAGCCCGACCACCGGTTCGACGGCTGTGGGCTCGAGCCCTCGTGCCGAGTGTTCTCGTCGCAGTCACGGGTGCCTCGGCGTTCGGCTACTGGGCCGCCGGGGGAGCTGGAGCCGGCCATGGGAGCACGGCTTCATCCGTCGCGGTGACACTGAGCCCGGGCGTAGCGTCCGCGGATCTTCGTCCGGGCGGTGTGGGCGACGTGGTGCTGCGGGTGACCAACCCCAACTCGTACGTCGCTGACCTCGGATCCCTGGCCCTGGACGTCACGCAGGGCGACGGGGGATACGCCGTCGATGCCGCGCACCTCGACTGTCCGCTCGTGGCCCTCGGCTACACGACCCAGACCAACAGCGGCGCCGGGTGGACGGTGCCGGCGGCGTCCGGAGCCGACGACGGCACGCTCTCCGTCACGTTGTCCGACGCGCTGGAGATGAGTGCCGACGCAGCGAACGCCTGCCAGGGTGCGACCTTCACGGTCCACCTGACGGCGGGCCCATGAGTCACCGCCACCGCACGCATCGTCGGGGCTCGAGGCGGCACCGCATACGAACCCGCGTGCGCCGGATCGGCGTCCTGTTCCTCGCCTTCAGCCTCACGTTCGGAGCCGGATGGGCCTACTGGTCCACGACGTCCGTGCCGGGCGGCAACGGCGCTGCGGCGGTCGCCACGGTGGGTCGCGGCGAGACGCCGGTCATCTCCGCGACCGGCGACACGGTCACGGTCGAGTGGGCGGCGAGCGGGCTGTCGACCGGCGAGGCGGTCGACGGCTATCGCGTGGCGCGGTACGACGCGACGACCCACGTCGTGCAGACCGCGCTCACCGCATGCGTGGGCACGATCGCGGCCACGTCGTGCACCGAGTCATCCGTGCCAGTCGGCCGCTGGGTCTATGCCGTGACTCCCGTCTACAGCACCAACTGGCTGGGCGCCGAGAGCCCCGACAGCATCGCGGTGGATGTCGATCCGCTGCCAGCCAACTCGGGTCCTGACCTTGGCGACGCCGGAAGCTTCTCGGTCCTGGGCTACACGGGGGTGACGAGCACCGGGACGTCGTCCGTCAGTGGCGACCTGGGCGTGAGCCCCAGCAGCAACGTCACCGGGTTCCCGCCGAGCCTGGTGGGCGGCACGACCCACGCCGGAGACATCCCTGCGGCACAGGCGCAGTCCGCGCTCGTGCAGGCGTACGACGATGCGAGGACGCGGACGTCGACCTCGAGCTTCGGTGGTGACCAGAACGGCGGGACGTTCCATGCCGGTGTGCACAGCACGGCAGCGGCGTTCGCGTTGACGGGCACGCTGACCCTTGATGGTGACGGCGACCCCAACGCTGTCTTCGTCTTCCAGATCGACGCCGCGCTCAACACGGCAGCGGCAAGCCACGTCGTGCTGATCAACGGAGCGCGCGCCTCGCACGTGTTCTGGCAGGTCAATGGTGCCGCAGGCCTCGGCGCCAACTCGACCTTCTCGGGCACGATCATGGCTGCCGGCGCGATCACATTGGGCGCTGACACCGAGCTCATCGGCCGCGCCTTGTCCCGCGATGCAGTCACGCTCGCCAGCAGCACGATCCGCTTCACCGAGGCGCTCCCGCCGACCGTCACGATCGCGGGCGGCGCCGCCGAGGTGACCAAGGATCCGACGCCGGACATCGCCGGTACGACCGACGCCGCGGCCGGCCGGCCGGTCACGGTCACCGTCGCGGGCCAGTCCCAGTCCACGACCGTGCAGGCCGACGGCACGTGGAGCGTCACCGCGGAGAGCCTGGCACCCGGGACCCATACGATCGTGGCCCGCGTGCGCGATGCAGCCGGCAACACGGGATTCGCGACGCAGGCCCTCACCGTCGAGATCAACCCACCGACGGTCGCCCTGGGCGCGGCGAGTACGTTTTCGGTCCTCGCGGCGACCGGCGTCGACAACACCGACGCGACGACCATGACCGGCGACCTGGGCGTGAGCCCAGCGGATGCGGTCTCGGGCTTTCCCCCGGGCATCGTGGGAGGCATCATGCACGCCGGCGACTCGGCCGCGGGGTTGGCGCGGGATGCCCTGGACACGGCCTACACCGACGCCGCCGGCCGGGCCGCGCACACGAGCTTCGACGGAGTCCTCGGCGGTCGTACGTTCCACATCGGGGTTCACCACACCACCGCTGCGATGGCCCTGACCGGAACCGTGACGCTCGACGCTGAGGGCGACCCAGATGCGATCTTCATCTTCCAGACCGACGGTGCGTTGAACGCCGCGGCGAACAGTCAGGTGGCGCTCGTCAACGGCGCCCAGGCCTCCCACGTGTTCTGGCAGGTCAGCGGCGCGGCCGGGACCGGTGCGTCGTCCACGTTCGCCGGCACGATCCTGGCCGGCGGAGCGATCACCCTGGGTGCCGGCTGTCAGCTGACCGGGCGCGCCCTGTCGCTCGGCACCGTGACCCTCGCCGGCAACGTCATCACGACCAGCTGACGCGGCTACTTCTCGTAGCCGTAGAAGCCTTGGCCGGTCTTCTTGCCGAGCAGGCCGGCGTCGACCATGCGGTCGAGCAGCGGCGGGGGTGAGTAGAGCGGTTCCTTGAACTCGTCGTACATCGACTTGCCGATGGCCTTGAGGGTGTCCAGGCCGATGAGGTCGGACAGGGCCAGGGGTCCCATGGGGTGGCCGCAGCCGAGCACCATGCCGCGGTCGATGTCCTCAGCGGAGGCGTAGCCGGCTTCGTACATGCGGATGGCCGACAGCAGGTAGGGCACGAGCAGGCTGTTGACGACGAACCCGGCGCGGTCGGTCGCGTCGATGGGCTTCTTGCCGAGCGTGTCCGTGACCCACGAGCGCATGCGTTCCAGCGTCTCCGACGACGTGGTGAGGGACGGGATCAGCTCGACGAGCTGCATCACCGGGGCGGGGTTGAAGAAGTGCACACCCATGACGTGGTGGGCGCGACCCGACACGGCGCCGAGCTTGACGATCGGGATCGAGGAGGTGTTGGACGCGAGGATCGCGTCGTCCTTGACCAGGATCTGCCCGACCCGGCGGAACAGCTCGAGCTTGGTGGTCTCGTCCTCCGAGGCGGCCTCCACGACCAGGTCGCGGTCGGCCAGCTGCTCCAGGTCGTCGGTGAACGTGATGCGGTCCAGCACGGCGCTCACCTCGTCAGCGTCGATCTTGCCGCGGGACTCCGCCCTCCGCAGAGAACCCTCGACCCGCTCCGACGCAGCCTTGACCGCGTCGGCGTTGATCTCGACCACGACGACGTCGAGCCCGGCCCGGGCTGCGACCTCGGTGATGCCTGATCCCATCAGTCCGCCGCCGATCACGCCGACCCTGTTGATCCCGCTCATGGTGCTCCTCAGTTAGTTGGACGTCATACTAATTGGTCACCCCCACCGTGCGCGACCTGGCCCCGATGCCCATTCGCAGAAGGTTTGAAGTGACGGGATGTTCGGGCGTAACGTCCGCCGAGGGGCAAGGTTTAGATCGTGCCCCCGGAATCAACCAAGAATCTCTGGGCCGTGGATCCTGGCGCATTCGCGCCGGGGGGTGAGCGCGTATGCGCAGCACATACGAATCGATCACTCCCCAGGAAGAATCATGATTTCACGGCGAATTTTCTCATTGATTGCTGCTGTCTTCGCAGTACTTCTGTTCGGCACGACAGCTGCGCATGCCGGCAATGCCCACTTCATCGCCAGCCAGACGTCGTACACCACGTCCGGCGGGACCCTGACGGTGAAGTTCAAGGAAGCCGGCCTCGAGTCCGGCTCGACCGAGACGATCAGGATCAGCGCCCATCTCGATGCGACGTACTCCTGCGTCAACGGCGGCTCCAAGGTTCCATCCGATCCCAAGAAGACGACCATCAGCGGCGACTTCTCGGCAGAGGATGACTTCACGGCCGGCAAGAACGGCAATGTGAGCGGCTCGCTGAGCCTCTTCGCGCCGTCCGCGTCGGACGTCCTCGACTGCCCTCCAGGGCAGCGGGCGACCTTCATCTCGGCCGTCTGGTCGAATGTCTCGATCGATGACCTCGACAGTGGGGCGCATCTGGACCTCTAGCAGCTCGACGAGGCACGACTCGTGATGGCCCGGGGCTCCGGCACCGGGCCATCACGTCGTCGAGGAGCGCGCCTCCGGCCTGACGCCGTCGGCTCGTGATGGGATGACCCCATGCGTACGCTCGCGGTGGCCCTGATCCTGGTGCTCGCCGGTTGCGGCGGATCCGAGGACCCGCCGGCCGCGACCAAGACGACCGTGGCGCCGACCAAGGCCACGA
>NZ_JAKFCB010000307.1:0-35919 GCF_036676885.1 Aeromicrobium sp. | reverse complement strand
TCGTCCACCCAGCTCCTCTTCGTTGCTCGGGCGCGGAAGCTGGGCCTGACCTGCGAACAGATCGTCCAGCTCCTCCCGATCTGGGGTGGCACCGACTGCACCGCTGCCCACGAAGAGGTCATCCGGCTCATCGACGACAAGGAGGCCGAGATCGCCGCCCGCATCCAGGAGCTCACCGCCTTCGCGGCACAGCTCGACTCCGTGCGCACGATCCTCGAATCCTCTCCCCCTCCACCCGCCTGCCGGACCGATCTCACCTGTTGCGTGCCGTCAGGACCGGACACCTTCGTCCCGCTCGAGGGCCTGACTGCCTCCATGGGTTAGGGCCTCGGGAGCAGGCCCCGTCACAATCCCCGCAGCCGCTCCAGGGCCACCCGGTATGCCGGGTCGAGCCAGAACTCGCTGTGCTTGAAGAGCCGCGTCGACGGGCCGTACTGCGTCTCCGTCGTGATCGGCGCCGGGTCGAGCAGGCGCCAGTCGTCGCCGCTGCGCCGGACGCCGGAGCCCTGGACGTAGTCGTCGGCGGCCTCCACGGCCGTGCCGTCGACGAACCGGCCGGAAGTGGCGAGGTCGGCGCCCTCGCCCAGGTGGTTCCACGACAGGACGGGACCGGCGAGCGGATCGGTCTCCCGGTAGAGGTTGATCCATCCGCGATGCAGGTCGAGGTGGAGTCGCGAGACAGAGTCGTAGTTGACGTATGCCGGGAAGGCCCGCGGGAAGATCTGGCGCAGCTGCGAGCCGTACGTCAGCAGCCCGACGCGCTGCCGCTGCTCGTCGCTCAGCAGGTGCAGCGACGCGAACGCGATCAGGCTGCCCTGGCTGTGCGCGCTGACGATGACATCGCGTCCGCTCGCCGGACGGGTCGCGAGGTGCTGCTTGATCCGGTTGCGCAGGTGCATGACAGCGTGCTGGGAGTACGGCTTGGGCACGAACGGGTGCACGGCGTGCGGCCAGAACGAGATGACGTCCCAGACGACGTTGACGCCCCGCCGCGAGGTGTCGGTCCGGAAGCCGCGACGCGCGAGGAACACGATGAGCGCCGCCAGCCCGAGCAGCATCCACGCGCCGCCGACCATCGTGACGTTGCTGAACGAGCTCTCGGTCGGCGCCAGCGAAACCCGGTCGCGGCCCGCGGAGAGCTCGTCGAACCATCCCCATGCACGCTGCGGCCGCCAGTCGCGCGGGTCGTCCCAGGACGGATGGATCTCGTAGACGATCGCGAGTGCCATCACGACGCCGGTGCTGACGAAGGTGAGCGCGATCGCCGGGATGTGGTTCTTGACCCGTGCGATCCACATCGCCAGCACGGTCGAGCCGGCATCCGGACGCCACCGCGGCACGGCGTACTCCCCCGCGTCGATCGGCGCCGCACCCTCGAACATCGCCCGGGCCCGCGCCGCGAGCTTGGCCTTGCGGGCGATGAAGTCGGCGAGCAGGCACAGCCCGATCGCCAGGACGACGAAGAACGTCAACCCCCAGCCGTACGAGACGCGGTCCAGCATCGGCGTGACACCGACCTTGCTCCTCGACAGCCGGAGCAGTGACGAGACGGCGGTCGGCAGGGACGCCGACAGTCCGACGCCGATGAACACCGCCAGGGCCGCGACGACGCTGGCCGCCCACCCCCGGGCGTACGGGCGGAAGTACCACGCCGGATCGTCGGCGACGGGAGTCGTCGAAGGCGTGGTTGCCACGATCCGCCAGTTGACCAGCACCAGCGCGCAGACGCCGACGACACCTGCGAACAGCATGATCACCGAGATGAGCTCGTAGCCTTCGATCGGGACCCGCAGCTCGGGGTTCTTCGGCGGGGTGAATCCGGGCATCTGCGACATCGCCAGCGCGATCATCACGAGCCCCGCTGCGCACGCGACCCACGATCCGCGAGCGACGGCGTCGTGCCACCTCGCGCGCATACGCGTGCCCCGTTCGTCGAGCTCGGCGACCGCCAACGACTCGGGGTCACCCAGCAGCGACACCACGATGGCGACCAGCAGCAGCACGCCGAGCGAGGCCCGGACGATGACGCCGTCGCCCTCCGGCTCGCGCACCCACTGCGCCATCGCTGCGACCAGCAGCAGCCCCGCGGACAGGTGGAGCCGGCTGAGGATCGGTGAGTCCGAGGTGCCCTGGTAGAAGTAGGGGTCGGCCAGCGGCGTGCCCCGCTCCTCCGCGCGGGCACGCGCCTCCTCCGGCGTCATGCCACCCGTGATGTTGGGCGCCGCCGTGGCGGTGATGCGGCCGAGCAGCCAGAGCCCGATGACGACGGCTGCCGTCAGCAGCGTGGCGATCATGAGGACGGCCGACGGGCTCCACGACGCCAGTTGTCGCGAGCTGGGCGCCCAGCGCCACGCCACCAGGTCCATGAATGTCAGGCCGACGGCGAACACCAGCAGCAGCGTGAGCATCAACGCCAGCAGCCGCAGCAACGCGCTCGCGGCGGCGTGGGCGTTGACCGAACGCTTCGGACGGCGGGCCGGCGCCGGCAGCATGAACTGCGCGGCGTTGATCATGCCGAACGGGATGAGCAGCAGCCACAGTGCCTGCCACGACGTCCCTGAGGTGTAGTGACCCCAGTGGTACGCCTCGAGGACCTGCCCGTCCTTGCCGGGCAGGATCACGCCATCGGAGTCCACGGGACCGAAGAAGCGACTCGCTCCGCCGCCGTCGATCTGGGCGACATGCGGATGCGCCAGGAGCGACTCCGCCGGCGTACCGCTGACCCCGTGCACCCTGAGCTCGACCCATTCCGCGTTCGTCGCCATCCCGGACTCCTCACTCTGGCGGTGCTCTTCATCATGGCGCACGTATCGCGGTACGGACAGGCTCTCCCACGGGAGCTGCCGACGATGATCTCGGCGCTGACAGACTGGCCTCATGACGGTCAGCACCCAACACGAGCTCGTCGCACGCTGGATCGCGACCTGGGTGCACGCCCGCGGGCTCGAGACGTCGATCGCCGACGGCTGGCCGCTCGTGCACGTGGGTTCGCGCACTCGCGAGATCGAGCTGATCTGCATCGACCCCGGACCGCAGGCCTTCGCTGACCTCTTCGGGAACATCGACGGCGACGCACGAGCCATGCTCACCGTCATCGCCGACGATGTCAGCCCCTACATGGCGCTGGCCCTCCCGCCCGGCGTCCGGGTGGATCGCGACGACGAGACGCTGATGACCACGACGTTCGCCCCGATCGACGCACCGCCGCTCGACCCCGAGTTCACCACCCGCTGGGACGTCGACGAGCACCGCGCGATGTACGTCGTGGAGTCCGGCGAGCGTGTCGCTGCCGAGGGGACGATCGGCATCCTCGGCTCCGATGCGACGTTCGACGCGGTCGAGACCACGCCCGCGTTCCAGCGACGTGGCCTCGGCCGGCACGTCATGGCCACCCTCACGGCGTACGCGATGGAGTCCGGTGCGGCCGAAGGCGTGCTGGCGGCATCGTCACCGGGCCGGATGCTCTACGAGTCGCTCGGCTGGGATCCCGCGTACGAGATGCTCTCGCTCATGGGCGCGACGCAGGGGTGACTCGTCAGAATCCGGTCGGCTCGGTCTCGAGCTCGGGCTCTGACGGCGGCGGCTCGTGGTGCAGAGGCTTGAGGGCGCTCGTCTCCTCGATCCACATCAAGGCGTCGTAGCGACCGCCCATCATGGTCGGGACGAAGTTGGTGGACTCGCGACGCGGGTCGTACACCACGCCGATCGCCCGGTGGCCGAGGCCCACGCGCAGCCATGATCGCGCCCGGTCGTCGCCGAACACGAGGACTGCGGACTCCCCCAGGGCTCGGTGCAGGACGTCCTCATGACTTCCCGTACGCGCGTCGGGCACCGGCATGACGGATTCCGGTGCGCCCCACGCGGGCGCGGCGATGACCGTCCCGTGATGCGTGGCCAGCCCGATCAGGACCACGCCCTCGTCGGTGTGCCGCATACGCATGAGCTCCCCGACGTTGACCAGCCCGTTGGCCGACATGTCGGTGGCACGGGCGTCACCCACATGGGTGTTGTGCTCCCAGACGAGCCCCTTCGACCCAGGGCCGTGATGCAACGCCAGCCGGTCGATCGTGTCGGCCATGTGCGTGTCGCGGATGTTCCAGGACGTCTGGTCCCCACTCACCATCACGCGGTAGTAGTGCTCGGCCTGGGCCACGACCTCGGCGTTCTGGACCGCGGCGAAGACCTCATGGTCGACGCGCGCGGCGGCCTCCCGGCGTACGGCGACGAGCAGGTCGACGACGTCGGGCTCGCAGGACTGGGGCACGAGCCTGGTGCCCCAGGCGTAGCGTTGAGGATCCTCGCCGTACGGCAGAAAACACTGCCATGCCTCCATCGCGGCCGGAACGGCGTCGGGCGCGTTCTGCTGCAGCCACCTCATGATCTCGCGCAGGGAGTCCCACAACGAGTAGACATCCAGGCCGTAGAAGCCGACGTGGCTGGACTCGGGCCGGGCCGCGTTCCATTCGCGGAGCCAGGTGAGGAAGTCCGCCACCTCGTGGTTGGCCCACATCCAGGTGGGCCAGCGCTCGAAGCGCGCAAGCAGGCCCCGAGCGTCGAGGTCCTGGTCCTCGTGGCCGCGCACCCACTGATTGATCCGCCAGCAATCCGGCCAGTCGCCCTCGACGCCGATCCAGCTGAATCCGCGCTCCTGGATCAGTCGACGGCTCAGGTCCGCCCTCCAGGCGTAGAACTCGTGTGTGCCGTGCGAGGCCTCGCCGATGCAGACGAAGCGCGCGTTCCCGGCCAGGTCCATGAGCGGATCCAGATCCGCGGCGGTGCGCAACGGCCGGGCCATGTCCCGGATGTCGTCGACGAGGTCACCAAGCCGAATCTCGTGTCCGGTGACCGTCATGACGAGGCCTCCTCCGATTCGGCCGGCAACAACAGGTGCTGGGCGAACCAGTCCCGAGCCAGGATCGCCACCTCCGCCAAGGCACCGGGCTCCTCGAACAGATGCCCGGCGCCCTCCACAACTTCGAGCCGGGCCGAGGTCGGCATCATGCGAAGCGCCTGCTGATTGAGCTCGAGCACGGCATGGTCCGCACCCCCGACGATCAACAGCGTCGGAGCGGTGACCTTCGTGAGAGCCTCCCCGGCGAGATCGGGTCGGCCACCGCGGGACACGACGGCAGAGACGCGGGCACCGGGCGCCGCCGCAGCCCGGAGCGCAGCACCGGCGCCGGTGCTGGCACCGAAATAGCCGACCCGCAGCGGGGTTCCCACCTGGCGTTTCACGACCCACTGAGTCGCGAGCACCAGGCGCTCGGCCAGCAGGTCGATGTCGAAGACGTTGTCGCGGTCGAACTCCTCCTCAGGCGTCAGCAGGTCGAGCAGGAGCGTGCCCAGGCCCGCGTCGTAGAGCACCGACGCGACCAGCCGGTTGCGCGGGCTGTGCCTGCTGCTGCCGCTGCCATGGGCGAAGATCACGACCGCGCTCGCGGGCTCCGGCAGGTGCAGGTGCCCGGCTATGCCCGATCCGTCGACCGGGATCGTCACCTCGACGTCACAGTCGGGAGGTTGCGTCGCAGCGTGCGTCATGCGCTCGCGACGTGCTGCCTCGTCCAGGAGCACGACGACCTCGTCGTCGCTCGTCGGCGAGAAATCGTCGTAGTGGCTGCCCACGGCGTAGAAGTCGCGCGGCGCGGACACACAGACGACCTCGTCAGCGTCCGCGAAGTCGTCCAGTACCGACGGCGGAGCGACCGGCACGGCCAGGACGATGCGGGTGGCGCCCAGCCCTCGTGCAACGCGGCACGCGGCACGGGCGGTCGACCCGGTCGCCAGGCCGTCATCGACGACGACCGCGGTGCAACCCGTGAGGTCCAAGCGCTCGCGTCCACGGCGCAGGCGTTCGGCGCGGGTGCGTAGGACCTCAGTCTCGCGCTGAGTGACGCGGTCGAGCTCGCTGACCGGCACCCGCGCCATCGCGATGATCCTCTGGTCGACAACCCGCACGCCACCCTCCCCGATCGCACCCATCGCCACTTCCGGCTGGAACGGCAGCCCGAGCTTGCGCACCACGATGACGTCGAGCGGCGCGCCGAGCGCGGAGGCGACCTCGGCCGCGACCGGCACGCCGCCACGCGGCAGACCGAGAACCACGACGGATGGATCCCCGGCCAGAGCTTTGAGCCGAGCCGCGAGCTGCCGGCCGGCGTCCACCCGATCGACGAACCGGACGTCAGGGTCGGCGTGGATCCTCATCGCCGCTCTCCTACGGCGGCCGGGACGTAGCGCAGGATCGCGGCAACCGCACCACCCCCGGGCATACCGACGTCGCGCAGCACTTCGATCGTCGTGCCCGTCCGGAGCGCCTGACGCACGACATCGTCGACGATGTCTCGGCCGTGCGACGAGCCGGACCTGTCGACGTGAACGTCTCCGGTCGACTCGTCGAACGAGCCGGGCATCCGCTTGTCGGGATCCACCACGAGCGTGTCGACCGCGCCGGCGGCCGCGGACGC
Source organism: Aeromicrobium sp. (assembly GCF_036676885.1). Taxonomy (GTDB): domain Bacteria; phylum Actinomycetota; class Actinomycetes; order Propionibacteriales; family Nocardioidaceae; genus Aeromicrobium. Next base: position 29,455 of record NZ_JAKFCB010000307.1, on the reverse strand, counting down.
CGCGACATCGTCGAGCGACGTGACCACCCTGCCGCGCTCGCGCGCCTCCTCCAGCGTCTCGACGACGTCAGCCACGTGGCGCGCCCTCAAGACGCGCTGGGCGGCCTCCTGGAGCTCCCGGACCGGCCGGTCCTCCGGATTGCCCACGATCGTGGCGCCCTCGAGGCGTGTGCACTTCGAGGTCGCCCGGAAGATGCTCGCCACAGGCTCGGCGGCCGCGAGCACCAGCGGCCGGGCGTGATCCTCCACGATCGGGCGCACCGCCCCGTCGACCCTGCGAGCGAACTCGGCGACGCGGGTCTTGTGGTCCTCGGAGATCTTGAGATGGGCGAGCGTGTTGCGATCGCCGGTCAGGTCGAGTGCGACGGCTGACTTCAGGTCGTCAGGCATTCCCGGGACCTCGATCGGTCGAGGTGCGTCCGCGGCCGTGAGGTCGAGCAGGCGGACCGCGTTGTCCGACAGGGCCAGCAGGAACGCCGGGACGTACGACGTCGCGGCAGCGAGCAACGGCGTGATGACGAACCGATCGGCTGCAGCCGTCAGGGGTGTCGGCCGATCGTTGAGGTGGAAGGTCACGGCAGACGACGGTCTGACGAAGATCGCCATCCCCCCGGTGGCCTCCTGCCAGATGTCGCGGGACCCCACCAGCGCATCGATGCGCGCACCGACCGCGGCGACCGTGCCGTCGTCCAGGCCGTCAGCAATCAGCTGAGCCGCCGCATCCGTCCAGGCAGCCCGTATGCGCAATCGCAGCTCGCCGACATCACCCCCGGGCTCGAGAGCCGGCAGGTAGATCGACACGCATCCGGGTTCGCGCACCTTTGCCAGTTCCTCGATGGTTTCGCGCGTCGGCATCGGCACCTGGTGCGACATGTCGAACCTCCCTCGTCAGCGCCGTGATGAACAGCTTCATCGTGAAATTCCGGTGCGAGGGTTGGCAGGGCCTTTGGTCCCCGGACGACATGACCACCGGCGGCGCTGCGGCGACAGCGCTCAGACCACGGCGCTGCGGCGGCAGACCTCGTCCCACGGCGTCGGCTCCATGCCGAAGTGCTCCCGGGCGGCGCGGTCGTCGAGGACGTACGGCGCGGTCCACTGGTACGACAGCTGGCGCAGCTCGCGAATGAGCGGCACGACCCACGACAACGCGACGAACACCGGCTTCGGCACCTCGCTGACACCAACCGCGGGCTTGCCGATGCTGGTGAGCACCTCGGTGATGGCCTGCTCCTGCGTACGCGGAGGGTTGCTCGGCACGTGCCAGACCCGGCCGTGCGCCGCCTCGTCCTCTGCCGCCGCGATCAGCAGCCGGGCCGTGTCGAGGACGTCCGTGAAGGTGTGCGGAATGTCCTTGCGGTTGAAGACCCAGGCGCGCTTGCCCTTCAGCGCTCCGGGGATCTGGCGGGTGACGTGACCGTTGCCCCCGACTCCCGTGCCGACATAGTCCGAGCCGCGGATCTCCACAGCGCGGATGCGACCGGCGTCGTGCAGCGCCTTGGCCTCGGCCCACATCGCCGCCCGCAGCCGACCCTTGTGATCCGTCGCCGCGTCGGGCATGTCCTCGCTCATGGGCTTGTCGACCGGGCCGTACGGGTAGAGGTTGCCGGTGATCGCGTAGACGGCGCCGGAGCGCTCGGCGGCGACCAGGAACGCGGCGGCGAGCGGCGGCCAGAACTCTCCCCACGTCGTGTAGTCGGACGGGTTGGCGCAGTTGTAGAGCACCGTTGTGCCTTCGGCTGCGGCGCTCAGGGCCTCCGCGTCCGAGGCGTCGAGCTTCAGGTGGGTCACACCGTCGATGCCGGTGTCCGTGCCCGACCTGGTCGCGACGACGACCTCCGAGCCGCGGGCGGCGAGCAGCTGGGCCACGTGGCGGCCGACCGGTCCGGCTCCGACGATGAGGTGACGATCAGTCATGATGGTCCTTTCGAGTTGGCGAGAGCACCGCTCTCGGTTGAGAGCCTGACATACGCCGGACCCGAATGCAAGAGCGCTGCTCTCGTTTGTTGCGCCTGCTCTCCTTTTGCGTCACAGTGGGGCACATGACAGTCGCTGGAACCGCCCGCGAACGGGCCCGCAAGGAGATCACCGCCGAGATCCTTGCGGCCGCGCGCGCCCAGCTGCGTCAGGTTGGCCCGGGCGAGCTGTCCCTGCGGGCCGTGGCCCGTGACGTCGGCATGGTGTCGTCCGCGGTCTATCGCTATTACGCCAGCCGTGACGAGCTGCTGACCGCACTCCTCATCGCCGCGTACGACGAGCTCGGTGAGGCCGCCGAGGCCGCCGACGACGCGATCGAGGACCGCACTGACCACCTCGCGCGCTGGATGGCAACCTGCAAGGCGACCCGCGAGTGGGCGATCGAGCACCCCCATGACTACGCGCTGCTCTACGGCTCCCCCGTGCCCGGATACGCCGCCCCGCAGGACACCGTCATGCCGGCGACTCGTGTCATCGTCCGCCTCGTCGAGATCATCATCGGCGCCCACCGGTCCGGCAGCGCCTCAGCCACGACCACGCCGCCGACCGGCGCCGCGGACCCGGGCGCCGTGGTCGCCGACGCGATCGCGTACATCGCCGAACGAAGCCAGACCGACCTCGAAGCATTCCCGGAGCTCGTGATGCGCACGCTCATGGTCTGGTCGACGATCTTCGGCACCCTCTCGTTCGAGCTGTTCGGCCACCTCAAGGGGTCGGTCAACGACTTCGAGGGCTACTTCGAGCAGACGACGCTGCGTCTCGCGGGCGACCTCGGCCTCGCCTGATCGCAAGTGAGCAATCCCTCACCGCTCTGATGGCCCGGGAACACCGTCGGCGCGCGACAATGACCTGATACGTCTGTTGCCGCGCCGAAGGAAGTCAATGCACCGGATCACCCGTCGTACGTTTGTCGCCGCCCCCGCCCCGCACGTCTGGCAGCTGGCCGGCAACTTCGCCGAATGGCACCCCACGCTCCGCATCTACGCCAACGGGCCCGAGGCCCCCGCCGACGTCGTCGTGACGATCGTGTCGCGGGACGACGAGGCGATGACGCTGTCGTACCACATCCCCGATCCGCCGTTCCCGATCGCGAACCACCGCGCCACGATCCTCGTCGAGGACGCCGGGCACTCGTGCTCGTACGTCACCTGGGAGGCCGACTTCACCGCCGAGCCCGAGGTCCTGCAGGAGCTCGAGGACTCGATCGGCGACGACGTCTTCGTCAAGGCGCTGGACAACCTCGCGACGTACGCGCAGGACGAGTACGGCCGCCAGCAGGTCTCGAACGCCGGCTGAGCTCACACCAGGCGGTTCTCGAACGCGTACGCCGCGGCGGCGGTGCGGGAGTGCACGTCGAGCTTGGCGAAGATGTTGCTGACGTGCCTGGCGACCGTCTTCTCGCTGAGGACCAACGTCGAGGCGATGTCGTGATTGCTCTGCCCCGAGGCGACCAGCCGCAGGACCTCGACCTCCCGTGCGGTCAAGCCCCCCGGCATCGACGCAGACCCGGCCGCAAGGTCGACGTCGACGACTGCCGCTGCACCCAGGTCGGCGAACGTCCGCCGAGCGGCCGCGAGCTCGCCTGATGCCGAGTCGTGGTCGCCGGCCTGGAGGAACACCTGGCCGATCAAGAGGCGGCAGCGCGCCACCTCGTAGGGCGCACTGAGCTCACTCCACTGCCGCATCGACGCACGCAGCAGCGGCAACGCCGTCATCCCCTCACCGTCGACGAGCGCGACCGATCCTGCCGCGTACGCCGCCATCGCCCGCAGTGCTGCGCAGCCGAAGTCCGCGGCGATGCCGCTCAGCTCGTCGACCAGCGGGCGCACTTCGTCGGGCTCTCCCCCGGTGGCCAGCAAGATCTCGATCGACGCAGGCAGCAGCTGCGATCGACGGACCGGATCCCGCGGCTCGGCGAGGAGCCTCCGCACCGCCGCCCGAGCCGCGTCCCGCCGGTCCTGCGCGAGCCACAGCAGGGCAAGTCCGGGTTGCGGCTCGTGGCCATAACCGATCGCCTCCTCGTACGCCGCCGCAGCCGCACCCAGCTCCCCGCGAATCCGCAGCACGTCGCCACGCTCGCTCATCGCCAGTCCGGCCGGGGTCGTCGTCCCGGCTTCGATGTAGCGACGCACGGCACGGTCGAACTCATCGAGGGCCTCGTCAAAGGCACCGCGCACGCGCATGATCTGACCGCGGTGCACAGCGCACTGGGCAGTGAACGGAACCAACCCAGGCTGGACCTCACACCACGTCGTCAAGGCATGCGTCCACTCGGCCGCGCGGGCGAAGTCCGAGATCTCCTGGCAGCCCTCGATCATGGTGCAGTAGATCGTGCCGGCGAACACCGGGCTCACCTCGCCCGCGGCCAAACCCACCATCGCCTCGTCCATCAACGCCAGGCCGCGCGGGACCTGACCGGCATACAGGAGCAGCCGGCCCTGTGCCGACAACCCCATCGCGATCAGGTCGGGGTCGTTGAACCGGTGACCGTACTCGGCAATGCCGCCGGCGTGCTCGAGCGCCTGGGGCCACTCGCCCTGGCCGATGCACCCGAACATCTGATGCACCAGGAGATAGCCGCGCTCGACGACGTCGCCGGTGACCCCGTCGAGGAGCCGCTGACCGCGCGCGATCCAGCCCGCTCCGACGACCGGTTCGCCACTCTCCATCAGCACCATCGCGAGCCAGAAGGCGGACCGCGTGGCCGCCAGCACATCACCGGCCGCGAGGTGTCCCTGATAGGCGCGCTGCATCGCCTGGAGGCAGTCGTTCGTGCGGCCGAGCAGGTAGGCGGTCATCGCGAGCCGGGCGAAGTCGTCGGAGGTCATGGCATCCGCATCCGCGTGCGACAGGTCGCCATACGCGGCGACCCAGTCGCGACGCTCGTACGCCTCGCGAGCCCGGATCAATTCGTCGACCACGCCCATCGCGCATCACTTCCTTCTCGGGAGCATACGCGCGTCGTGGCGTGCGTTCAGGCGACTTGCAGACTCGCCCTCTTGCCCGCACGATCGACGATCCGGCACGCCACGAACTCCGCGTCACGACCGATCCCGGGGAACACCATCGAGCTGAAGGCGAACTGGAACGCCAACCCGCAGAAGAACAGGCCCGGCGCCGAGTCCACGACGCCGCGGTACTCCTTCGGCCAGCCGTCCTCGCCGATGATCGGCAGGTCGATCCAGTCGAAGACCTGCTTGAAGCCGGTGCACCAGATGACGTTGGCAGCGTCGACAACGCTCCCGTCGTCGAGCACGGGGAGCCCGCCCTTCACGCCCGAGACCCGAGCCAGCCGGCGCTCGACGCCGCGCTCCTGAAGGTCCGCGCGCTTGACCCGGAGCATCGGGCCGCCATGGGTCCGGATGTCCTCCATCGCCTTGCGGCCGATCGGTGTCCGCCGGGTCAGCACGTGCCGCGCGACGAAGACCAGTGCCGGCATCGCCATCCTCATGCCGCGCGACTCGTGCTTGCCGGGCAGCTGTCCGCAGTCCCGCCCGCACAGGATCGTCGGGTGAGTGAGGGCGAGCTCGTACGCGATGTCGGTCCCTGAGTGGGACGCGCCGACGACCAGCACGGGCCCTTCCTGCAGCTGCGCCGGCCTGCGGTACTCGCTCGAGTGCATCTGCAGGATCGACGGGTCGAGGTCTGCCGCGAAGGCCGGCACATGAGGCGTACGACCGAAGGTCCCGGTCGCCACCACGACGTTGTCGCAGGTGATCGTGTCCGCACCGATCGCGAGGGTGTAGCCGCCGCCGGCCCGCGCCTCGAGCCGGTCGACCCGCGTGCTCATGCGGACGGGCAGGTCCCACTTGAGGGCATACGCCTCGACGAAGTCGGCGACCTCGTCCTTCTGCGGGAAGTGCCACTTGTCGCCGGGGAACCGCATGCCGGGGAGCGCGTCGTACTTGGCGGGGGTGAACAGGCGGAGCGTGTCCCACTGCTCTCGCCAGTTGTCGCCGATCCGGTCGTTGCCGTCGACGATGATGAACGGTCGGCCCTGCTTCTTCAGGTGGTAACCGACGGAAAGGCCGGCCTGTCCGGCTCCGACGATGACGGTCTCGATGTGCTGCGTGGTCATGATGCCTCCTGGTGGTTGCGTCATGACCGTACGAATCGCAGGGGCCGGCGATCATCGGGAAGGACATGCATCTTGCACCAGAAGCAGATGGGTATTTCTGCGCACGCGTCCTCGACGCCAGCGCACTTGGTGGTCGGGTGGGTCCGAGGGACGAGGACTCGACCGCCGAGTTGTGTCGCCTAGCTGCGCCAGTCCCTGAAGCCGACGACGATCAGGCGCATCTGCCTGCGGGCGCCTTCCTTGATCTGCTCCTCGAGGTCGGGGCGCCCGTCGGGCATCTCCACGACCTCCTCGGCGTTGGAGACCATGTTGCGCACGAACAACCGCGACACCATCTGCACGTCGTCGCTCGACCAGTTCTCGATGTTGGGCAGCCGGGCCAGGACGACGGCGAGCTCGCTGACGAACAGGTCGAGCTCGTGGCGGATCGCCGTACGTACGACCTCGGGACCGCCAACCCGCTCGCGGGCGACGAACGCGAAGTGCGCCTTGCTCTGCTTGACCGCCTCGACGAGCACGTCCGCAGCCGCGTCGATGATGTTCTCGAACACGTGCGGATCGCGCTGCGCGTCGCGGATCATGCGGCGCAGCGTCGAGAACGACTGCTCGACGAGTGCGAGGCCGAGCTGGTCCATCGACTCGAAGTGCCGGTAGAACGCGGTGGGCACGATGCCGGCGTGACGGGAGACCTGACGCAGGCTGACCTGCGCAAACCCCTGCTCCTGACTCAGCTCCAGCGCCGAGGCGAGAATGGCCTGGCGGGTCCGCTCCTTCTGGGCCTGACGCGAGGCAGACTGCGCGGGCTCGGTCACCTTCACAGCCTAGTCATCTCCTTTCGGTGCACACGTGTTGCGCTGGTGGTCGAGGTCACTCGGCGCGTCGGTTGCGCGTAGCCAGAGAGTCGTGCACACTTTGAGTGTACGCATGTTCACTGATTTCGAGGAGGTTACAGATGGGCATCATCCGCAAGGCGCTCACCTCGCGCCCGGTCGCCTCTCTGACCTCCCCCTACACGATTGACCACTACCTCGACCCGATCCACCCGATGCTCGCAGCGGAGAACGTCCGCGCCCGCGTCGTCGAGGTCGTGCAGGAGACCGGCGACGCCAGCACCGTGATCCTGCGCCCCAACGGCGCCTGGAAGGGCTTCGCCCCCGGCCAGCACGTGCAGTTCGGCGTCGAGGTCGACGGCACCCGACGTGTACGTGTGTTCTCGGTGTCGAGCTCGCGGGCTGCCAAGAAGGGCACGTTCAGCGTCTCGGTCAAGGCTCACCCCGACGGGTACGTCTCGCAGTTCCTGCACAACGAGCTCAAGCCCCGCACCATCGTCTACCTGTCGCAGGCCGAGGGCGAGTTCGTCCTCCCCCGCGAGGTGCCCGACAACCTGCTGCTGATCAGCGGCGGCTCCGGCATCACGCCGGTCATGTCGATGATCCGCACGCTGCGCGACACCGGCCACCAGGGCGAGGTCACGTTCCTGCACTACGCACGCTCGCGCGACGACGAGATGTTCACATCTGATCTAGACGCCCTCGCCGAGCTGCCGAAGGTCAACGTGACCAGGGTCTACACGCGCAAGCCCGAGCCCGGCGCCGAGCTCAAGGGCCGATTCCACATAGACCACCTCAAGCACCTCGGCATCGAGCCGTCCGGGACCCTCACGTACGTGTGCGGGCCGGCCGGGCTGATCGCCACCGTCCGCGACACCTACTCCGAGCTCGGGGCCGCCGACCAGCTCCGCCTCGAGTACTTCAAGGTCCCGTCCGTCGACCTCGACGCGGCGGACGCCACCGGAACCCTGACGTTCGACGAGGCAAAGATCGAGGCGGCCAACTCCGGCGCCACGATCCTCGAGCAGGCCGAGGCCGCCGGGCTCAAGCCCGAGTTCGGCTGCCGCATGGGCGTCTGCAACACCTGCGTCGTCAAGAAGAACCACGGCGCCGTTCGTCACGTCATCAGCAACGAGGTCCGCGCCAACACCGACGAGACCATCAAGATCTGTGTTCACGTCCCCGTCGGCGACGTCAACGTCGCACTCTAGGAGAGGGAGAACCCATCATGGCCAAGCACGCACCCATCGCACCGCACAGCGCGAGTGACCACAACGTCGCGCCCAAGTCGCTCATCAGCGAGGACACCGAGAAGCGCGCGACCATCGGGCTCGACCTGATGACGTACGAACAGCTCGAGGAGTTCGGCGAGGAGCTCAACACCGTACGCCAGCGCGTCCTCGACGACCTCGGCCAGAAGGACGCCGACTACATCCGTCGCGTCATCAAGGCGCAGAAGGCCAGCGAGGTGCTCGGCCGCATCGGCATCTTCATGCCGTTCTTCCCGCCCGCGTTCATCGCCGGCATCCTGTTCCTCGGCCTGGCCAAGATCCTCGACAACATGGAGATCGGCCACAACGTCATGCACGGCCAGTACGACTGGATGAACGATCCGATGATCGACGCGTCGCGCTACGAGTGGGACAACATCGCCCCCTCCAAGGACTGGAAGCACGGCCACAACTACATCCACCACACCTACACCAACATCCACGGCATGGACCGCGACATCGGCTACAACATGTTCCGGATCGACGAGGACCAGCCGTGGTACGCCAGCCACCGCTTCAACCTGCCGCTCGCGTTCGTCCTGATGCTCGTGTTCGAGTGGGGCATCATGTACCACGGCGTCGAGCTGGACCAGTACCTCCAGGGCAAGATCACCAAGGAAGACTTCCAGGGCCGCAAGAAGCGCGCGCTCAAGAAGATCCGCAAGCAGGTCTTCAAGGACTACATCGCCTGGCCGGCCCTGGGCCTCGCGCTCGTGCCGTTCGTCGGCTGGTGGGCACCGGTCGCGATCCTGGTCGCCAACATCGTCGCCAACGTGATCCGCAACGTGTGGTCGTTCATCATCATCTTCTGCGGCCACTTCCCCGCCGAGGTCCAGACCTTCGCCGAGGAGGACGCGCAGAACGAGACGCGCGGCCAGTGGTACCTGCGCCAGCTGCTCGGCTCGGCCAACATCTCGGGCCACAAGCCGTTCCACGTGCTGACCGGCAACCTGAGCTACCAGATCGAGCACCACCTGTTCCCCGACATCCCGGCCCGCCGCTACCCCGAGGTCGCCGAGGACGTGAAGCTGCTGGTGGAGAAGTACGGCCTGCAGTACAACACCGGTCGGCTGTCCAAGCAGGTCGCCAGTGTCATCAGGCAGCTCGCCAAGCTCGGCCACAAGCCGGACGACCCGTACAAGATCGGCAACAGCCCCGAGTCGAAGGCCCTGCGTCGCGCCAAGCGTGAAGAGGCCGCCCGTCGCAGGGAAGAGGCTCGTGCGCCACAATTGACCTCGTAGTCACTGCGACCGAGAGGGACAACCCGATGGCACTGAGTCGGCGTGAGATTGCCAAGGATGTCCTGCAGCAGTCGACCGAGGCCGCGATAGCCACCGCGGGCCACGTCGCCGCGATCCTGTTCGAGTCGGCACGCAAGATCACGTCCGAGATCGGCGCCTTCGGCACCGAGATCTTCGAGATCACCGAGGCCAGCAAGCGGGCCGGTCAGGACGCCGAGGACAGCGACCCAGCTGCCGAGTAGGTCGCCATGACGCAGCTCGCCTCGGCCCGCTGGCCCGGCATCGCACGGGCGCCTCGCACCCCGCTCAGGGCACGCATCGCCCGGGCGATCCTGCGGCCCGCGGTCAACCAGGTGCCCGTACGCCTGACGTTCGCGGACGGACGCACCTGGGGAGCCGGCGGGGGCGACTCCCCCGAGATGCGCGTCGTCCGGCCCAAGGCGTTCTTCGCCCGGCTGGGCGCCGACACCAAGATCGGGTTCGGCGAGGCGTACATGGCCGGCGACTGGACCACCGGTGCCGGCACGGACCTCGCCGACCTCCTCGAGCCGTTCGCGGCCCGCATGGCGACGATCGTGCCGGTACCGCTGCAGAAGCTCCGGGGCTTCGTCGACAAGAAGCTGCCGCACCACCAGCGCAACTCGGTCCATGGGTCGCGCAAGAACATCGAGGCGCACTACGACCTCTCCAACGACCTGTTCGCGGAGTTCCTCGACCCCTCGATGACGTACTCGTCCGCGTGGTTCGAGAGCGCCGAGCAGGACCTCGAGGCAGCCCAGATGCGCAAGATCGACGCGATCCTCGACGACGCCGACGTGGGCCCGGGCACGCGAGTGCTCGAGATCGGCAGCGGCTGGGGCGCGCTCGCGATCCGCGCCGCCCGACGCGGGGCGAAGGTCACCACGATCACGCTGTCGTCCGAGCAGGCCGCCTTCGCGCGGCGGCGCTTCGCGGAGGCCGGCGTCGACGTCGACCTCCAGCTCGTCGACTACCGCGAGGTCACCGGCGAGTACGACGCGATCGTCAGCGTCGAGATGATCGAGGCGGTCGGCGAAGAGTACTGGGCGACGTACTTCGCCACGATCGACAAGCTCCTCGCGCCCGGAGGGCACGTCGCGATCCAGGCCATCACGATGGCGCACCACCGCTACCTCGCGACCCGCAACTCGTACGGATGGATCCAGAAGTACATCTTCCCCGGCGGGCTCATCCCCTCACTCGAGGCGATCGACCGGACGCTGCACGAGCACACGTCGCTCACCGTGACCAACCGGCGATCCCTCGGCCGGCACTACGCGCGCACGCTGCGCGAGTGGCGCGACAACTTCGACGCGAGCTGGGAGACGATCAAGACGCAGGGTTTCGACGAGACGTTCCGCCGGATGTGGGAGTTCTACCTCGCCTACTGCGAGGCCGGCTTCCGCACGGGCTACCTCGACGTCTTCCAGCTCTCCATCGCACACCGCCCGCTCCCCAACGACGAGGGATTCGGGTAGTCGCGACCTGAGTCCTTCATCCTCCGTCGACCCGCTCACTCGTAGAAGATGCGCTCCACGACCTTGCGGGCCAGGCGGGTCGTGCGGAGGTACTCGTCGACCATGCGCTCGCTCTGGTCCATGCCGTAACCCAGCAGGTGGGCGACGCCGGCGCGCTCGTTGGCCTGCTCGACCATCGACTCCGCCGGCTTGCCGCGCATCAGCACGACGGCGTTGCGAATGCGGCTGACGAGGCGCCAGGCGGCCTCGAGCGCGTGGGCGTCGTCGTGGCTGACGAGATCGGCCTTCATCGCGGCGTGCAGGGCGTCGAGCGTGCGGGTCGTACGCATCTCGGGCACGGCGTGTGCGTGCTGCATCTGCAGGAGCTGGACGGTCCACTCGACGTCGGCAAGGCCGCCACGGCCCAGCTTGAGGTGCGTGTTGGGGTTGGCGCCCCGGGGCAGGCGCTCGGAGTCGACGCGGGCCTTGATGCGGCGCACCTCGCGGATCTCCGCAGGCGTCGCACCGCCCTCGGGCCACCGCAGCGGGTCGATGAGCGCCGTGAACCGCTCGTTGAGGCCAGGATCGCCGACCGTCGCGCTGGCCCGCAGGAGCGCTTGGGCCTCCCAGACCGCGGACCACTTCTTGTAGTACGCCTGGTAGGCCGAGAACGTACGCACGAGGGGGCCGTTCTTGCCCTCGGGCCGCAGATCGGCATCGACGTCGAGCGGCGGGTCATCGCCCGGAGCGGCGAGCATCTTGCGGAGACCCTGCGCGACCGCCATCGCCGCCTCGGCCGCCTCCGTCTCCTCGGCGCCCTCGACCGGGTCGTGCACGAACATGACGTCGGCGTCAGAGCCGTAGCCGGCCTCGCCCCCGCCGAGACGACCCATCAGCACGATCGACATCCGTGTCGGCATCGTGCCGCGCTCGGCCTCGACCGCCGACGTCGCGGCCTTGAGGGCACCGTCGAGCGTCGCGGTCGACACATCGGTCAGCGCCTCGCCGACCTCGAGGATGTCGAGGCGCCCGAGCACGTCGGCGATGCCGATGCGCGAGAGCTCGCGGCGGCGCACCCGGCGTACGGCGCGGATCGCGTCCTGCGGGTTCGCGTGGCGACTCGTCGCCAGCTCGACCTCGGTGCGGAGGCGATCACGCTCGAGTGGCCGCAGCTCGGCATCGTCACCGAGGAGCGCCACGGAATCCGGCGCGCGCAGGATCAGGTCGGTGACATAGCGGCTCGACGACAGGACGTGGGCGAGCTGCTCGGCGCCCTCGCCCTCGTCGCGGAGCTTGCGGAGATACCAGTGCGTCTCACCGAGGCCCTCGGAGATCTTGCGGAACGCCAGCAGGCCACCGTCGGGATCGGGCGACTCGGCGAACCACGCGAGCATCGCGGGCAGGAGCGACTTCTGGATCGCGGCGCGCCGGGAGACCCCCGAGGTCAGCGCCTGGATGTGCGCGAGCGCGCCCTTGGGATCGGCGAAGCCCAACGCCGTGAGCCGCTGCTCGGCGGCCAGCGGGGTGAGCCGCAGCCCGTGCGTCGGCAGCGAGGCGACCGCCTCGAGGAGCGGTTGGTAGAAGAGCTTCTCGTGCAGCCGGCGGACGATGCGCCGGTGCGCCTGCCACTCCTTCGTGAGGTTCTCGGCCGGGTTCTGCCGAAACCCCATGCTGCGGCCGATGCGCCGCAGGTCTTCGGGATCCTCCGGCACGATGTGGCTGCGCCGCAGCTTGAACAGCTGGATGCGGTGCTCGAGCGTGCGGAGGAACTCGTACGCCTCCTCCATCGCGGCACCGTCACGGCGCCCGACGTAGCCGCCCTCGATCAGCGCCTTCAGGGCGTGCACGGTCGTCGGGCTGCGCAGCGACACGTCGGCGCGACCGTGGACCAGCTGCAGCAGCTGCACCGCGAACTCGACGTCGCGCAACCCGCCGGCGCCGAGCTTGAGCTGGCGCTCCCGGTGGTTCGGCGGGATGTTCTCGATGACGCGGCGACGCATCGCGCGTACGTCGGTCACGAAGTTGTCGCGTGTGCTGGCCATCCAGATCATCGGCGACAGCGCATCGAGGTAGCCCTGCGCCAGCTCTTCATCACCCGCGGCATAACGCGCCTTGAGCAGCGCCTGGAACTCCCACGTCGTCGCCCACCGCTCGTAGTACGCGATGTGGCTCGACAGCGATCGCACGAGCGGACCGGAGCTGCCTTCGGGCCGGAGGTTGGCGTCGACCTCCCAGATCGTGCCCTCGCCGGTGTGCTCGCGGCACAGCTTCATGACGCCGGCGGCGAGCCGGGTGGCGGCCGCGATCGCTGCCGATTCGTCGGCACCGTCGGCGGGCTCGTAGACGAAGATGACGTCGACGTCGCTGAGGTAGTTGAGCTCACGGCCGCCGGTCTTGCCCATCGCCATGATCGTGAACCGGCACAGGTCGGCGTCCGGCTCGGTCTCCCGGGCGATCCGCAAGGCGGCGCCCAGCGTCGCCACGGCCAGGTCGGCGAGCTCGGCCGAGGACTCCTCGAACGAGGTCAGGGCCGTCAGGTCGCGGGCCGCGATGTGCAGGAGCTTGCGGTAGTACGCCACGCGCAGCTCGTCGGCCGTCGTCGCCTCCTCCATCTGCCGCCGGCGTACGTCGAGCGCGATCGGCGATGACGACAGCACGGAGGCGCTGAGGTCGAGGAGATGATCGGGATGGCGTACGAGGAAGTCGCCGAGGGCCTGGCTCGTACCGAGCACGATCAGCAGCCGTTGACGCAGCTGGGCATCCGACGCCAGCAGGTCGAGCAGCTCGGGTGCACCGAAACGCCGGGCGATCGCGGTGAGCGAGGCCAGAGCCGCATCAGGACTCGCCACGCCGGCGATCTGATCGACCAGGGAGTCAGGTACGTCGCCCAGCCTCGTCAGGTCCGCGACGGCTCCCTCACCGTTGCGGAATCCCTTGCGGGCAAGTGCCAGGGCGAGCTCACGCGCGTCAGTTGCCACCCGAGCAGGCTACCCGGCTCCGCGAGTGGCGCAGTATGGCCCATTGACCACCCCCGTATCGGGCCACTTTGCGCCACTCGCGGGGGTTTGCCGCGTCAGACCATCGGCATGAGGCGGTCGAGCTCGAACTGGGTGACCTGGGACCGGTAGTCCTGCCACTCGGCCCGCTTGTTGCGCAGGAAGAAGTCGAAGACGTGCTCGCCCAGCGTCTCGGCCACGAGCTCACTGCTCTCCATCGTGCGGATCGCCTCGTCGAGGTTGCGCGGCAGCGGCGCGATGCCCATCGCCTTGCGCTCGTTCTCGCTGAGACCCCAGACGTTGTCCTCGGCCTCTGCGGGCAGGTCGTACTTGCCCTCGATGCCCTTGAGACCGGCAGCCAGCACCAGCGCGAACGCGAGGTAGGGGTTGCACCCCGAGTCGATGCCGCGGTGCTCGACGCGCGCCGAGCCACCCTTGTGCGGCTTGTACATCGGCACGCGGACGAGGGCGGAGCGGTTGTTGTGGCCCCAGCAGACGTAGTTGGGGGCCTCTCCCCCGCCGGCCAGGCGCTTGTAGGAGTTGACCCACTGGTTGGTGACCGCGGTGATCTCGGGCGTGTGCTCGAGGACGCCGGCGATGAACGCGCGGCCGGTCTGGGACAGCTGGTACTCCGCGCCGGCCTCGTAGAAGGCGTTCTCGTCACCCTCGAACAGCGACACGTGCGTGTGCATGCCGGATCCCGGGTGCGCCGTGAACGGCTTGGGCATGAACGACGCCCACTTGTCCTGGCTCAGCGCGACCTCACGGACGACGGTGCGGAACGTCATGATGTTGTCTGCCGTCGAGAGTGCGTCGGCGTAGCGGAGGTCGATCTCCTGCTGGCCGGGACCGTTCTCGTGGTGGCTGAACTCGACCGAGATGCCCATGTTCTCGAGCATCGTGATGACCTCGCGGCGGAAGTCCTGGCCACCGCCCTGGGCCGTGTGGTCGAAGTAGCCGCTGTCGTCGACCGGCACGGGCTGCTCGCCCAGGCCCGGCTTGCCCTTGAACAGGTAGAACTCGATCTCGGGGTGCGTGTAGAACGTGAAGCCCGACTCGGCGGCCTTCTGCAGGGTGCGCTTGAGCACGTGGCGCGGATCGGCGTACGAGGGGGTGCCGTCGGGCATCAGGATGTCGCAGAACATGCGAGCGGTGGCGGGCGTCTCGCCGCGCCACGGGAGGATCTGGAACGTCGACGGGTCGGGCATGGCCAGCATGTCGGACTCGTGGACGCGGGCGAAGCCCTCGATCGCCGATCCGTCGAAGCCGATGCCCTCGGCGAACGCGCCTTCGAGCTCCGCCGGCGCGATCGCGACGGACTTCAGGGAACCCAGCACATCGGTGAACCACAGACGTACGAACCGGACATCACGCTCCTCGAGGGCGCGCAGCACGAAGTCTTCCTGTTTTCCCATGATGACAGTGTGACGATGGCGTGTTACGAGCGTGTAACGGGGTCTTGGGCCCAGCCGTCAGCGGTACTTCCGGTGCACGTCGTCGTGGGCCGATTCGCCGGGCTCCCACGACGAGATCCACGGCCCGGTGCCCTCCGACGCGTCGATCACACCGGCCTCTAGCCAGGTGAACTCGCCGTCGAGCACGCGGTCGGCGAGCGCCCGGTCGGCGTCGTCGGTGTTGTGCCACAGCCCGTTGAAGAGCTCCTCGACCCGGAGCCTGGACTGGGCGCAGAAGATCTCCGCCAGCTCGTACGCGGCGGCACCCTGTGCCGGCTCCGTCGTGCGCAGCATCTCGGCGCGGGAGCACACCGCCGCCATCGCGAACAGCTCCGCGCCGATGTCGACGATGCGGCCGAGGAACGCCTGCTTGTACTCGAGCTTGGCCTGCCACCGGCTCATGCCGTAGAACGTCTGCCGCGCGAGCTTGCGCGACGACCGTTCGACGTACCGCAGGTGCTTGGCCAGGTCGCCGAACTCGCCGAACGACGAGCGGACGGTCCCCTTGCCGGCGGCGAGCTTGGGCAGCCAGGTCGCGTAGAACCCGCTTGCCTTCACCGCGGCCTTTGCCTTCGACGACAGGTCGGCCTCGGCATCGGCCAGGTCGCCGGCAACGGTCAGGTGCGTGTCGACCGCCTCGCGCGCGATCAGCAGGCGCATGATCTCCGAGGATCCCTCGAAGATCCGGTTGATCCGCATGTCGCGAACCAGCTGCTCGGCGGGCACAGCGCGCTCGCCGCGCGCCGCCATCGACTCGGCAGTCTCGTAGCCGCGGCCGCCGCGGATCTGGACCAGCTCGTCGGCGATCCGGCAGGCCATCTCGCTCGACCAGAGCTTCGCCAGTGCCGCCTCGATGCGGATGTCCTTGCTCCCGGCATCGGCGAGCTCGGCGGACAGCTCGAACACCGCCTCCATGCCGAACGTCGTCGCGGCGATGAACGCGAGCTTCTGGGCGACAGCTTCATGCTTGCCGACCGGGCGGCCCCACTGGACGCGCGCATTGGACCACTCGCGGGCGATCTTGAGCGACCACTTGCCGGCACCGGCGCACATCGCCGGTATGGACAGGCGCCCCGTGTTCAACGTCGTCAGCGCGATCTTGAGGCCGTCGCCCTCGCGGCCGATGCGGTTCTCGACCGGCACGCGTACCTGGTGGAACCGGGTGACACCGTTCTCGATCCCACGCAGCCCCATGAACGCGTTGCGGTTCTCGACCGTGATGCCGGGGGTGTCCATGTCGACGACGAAGGCGGTGATCCCGCCGCGCTGCCCCTCGCGCTTGGGCACGGTGGCCATCACGACGACGATCTCGGCGATGACCCCGTTCGTGGTCCACAGTTTCACGCCGTCGAGCAGGTACGCGCTGCCGTCCTCGGTCGGCACCGCCGTCGAGCCCATACGGGCCGGGTCGGAGCCGACGTCGGGCTCGGTGAGCAGGAACGCCGTCACCGCACCGGCAGCGCAGCGCGGCAGGTAGGCCTGCTTCTGCTCGTCGCTGCCGAACATCTTGACCGGCTCGGGCACGCCGATCGACATGTGTGCCGACACCAGCGCTCCCATGCTCGGATGCACCGACCCGATCAAGGTCAACGCCTTGCCGTAGTGCAGCATCGACAGCCCCAGGCCGCCGTACGCCTGGGGGATCTTCATGCCGAACACGCCGAGATCCGCGAACCCCTTGATGTACTCGTCGGGGACCAGCGCGTCACGCTCGATCCGGGACCCGTCGAGGCTCTCGCAGTAGGCCCGCAGCTTGGCGAGGAACTCCTCGCCGGGTGCAGCGTCGGCTTGATCCTGGCGCGGATGCGGATGGACGAGCGTCCAGTCGAACCGGCCCAGGTAGAGCTCCTTGGCGAAGCTGGGCCGCTGCCACCCGGACTCCCGCGCCGCCTCGGCGACCTCGCGCGCCTGCTTCTCGCTGACATTGGCCTTCGTGCCGACGGTCTCGGTGCTCATGACGTCCCCTTCGTCCCTCCGCGGTTACTACCCAGTACTACCCGCGTCGGCGCCGAGAAGGAAGGGCCATCAGCAGGTCTCGCCCCCAGCGACCGGAACTAGGTCGTCCGTTCGGTGTCTGCAAGACCCCTCAGGCGCTCCAGCTGCGCCCAGTGCCGGGCGATCCGCGTGGCGCCCTCCTTGGTCAGCGTGACGTTCGTGTTGGGCTTCTTGTGCACGAAACGCTTCTCGATCTCGACAAGTCCCGCATCCTCGAGCTTGGTGAGGTGGCTCGAGAGGTTGCCCTTCGTGAGCCCGGTCGTCCGCTGCAGGAACACGAAGTCGGCATCGGCCACCGAGGTCAGCACCGTCAGGATCGCCAGCCGGCCCGGCTCGTGGATCAACCGGTCGAGGGCGAAGTCGTCCTCAGGCACGATCGTCCTCGCGTACGGGGCCGAACCGACGGACCAGCAGCCGGTGGTCGAGCAGTCCGCTGACGATCAGGGCGACGCCGGCCATCCACAGTCCCGTGTTGCCGCTCATGCCCTCGCGCTCCCAGACCGGCAGCAACCCGGCGACGAGCAACGCGCCGAAGACGATCAGGTGGTGCATCCTCAGGCCGACCGTCGCGCCGCCGACCATCAACATGACCAGCGCCATCGAGATGGCGATCGTGTTGAGCGGCAGGTTGAGCGACCACGACGCTCGGCTCGACAGCAGCAGGGAGCCCAGAAAGACCGCCGGCGCACCGACGAACATGGCCACGGCCATGCGTCGGTGGTGACGGAT
The DNA here is from genome assembly GCF_036676885.1 of Aeromicrobium sp. Taxonomy (GTDB): domain Bacteria; phylum Actinomycetota; class Actinomycetes; order Propionibacteriales; family Nocardioidaceae; genus Aeromicrobium. The sequence goes on along the minus strand of NZ_JAKFCB010000307.1, from coordinate 11,412 downwards.
CGTGGGCCGCGATCGGCCATACCTGTCGTTGTAGTAGCGGTTCAGCCCCAGCGCCCCTGCGCCCAGCACCGCCAGGCCGGCGATGAAAGCGGTGTCATGCTCGAACGGCCCCCAGCCGGCGTTGCCCAGCGCCGACAGGATCATCAGCAGCCCGCCGAGAACCCCGAAGAGCCCGCGAAAGTACGAGTTCTCCGCAACCGCGGTCGTCACGTCCTTGCGCTCCATCTAGAGTCCTCCAAACTGGTTGGTGCTGCAAACCTAGCCTCACCCTGGGCGGCACGTCAACCAGTTTGTATCGCAAACCTGAACGCGGCACGTGACGGCTATAGGGTGAATCCGTGCCCCAGCTGCGTCTCGCCCTCGCCCAAGTCAATGCCACCGTGGGCGATCTCGCCGCCAACGCCGACCTCGTCGTCGAGTACTGCCAGAAGGCCGTCGCCAAGGGCGCCCATCTCGTGGTCTTCCCCGAGATGGTCCTGACGGGCTACCCGATCGAGGACCTGGCCATGCGAGCGTCGCTGATCAAGGCGTCCCGTGCGGCCGCTGACGACCTCGCCGTACGCCTCAAGGACGAGGGCTGCGGCGACCTCGTGGCGATGGTCGGATTCCTCGACCAGGCGCAGCACATCACCGAGAAGGTGGGCATCCCCAAGAACGCCCCCACCAACTCCGTCGCGATCATGCATGGCGGCGAGATCGTCGCGCGCCAGGCCAAGCACCACCTCTGGAACTACGGCGTCGGCGACGAGATCCGCAACTTCGTCGCGGGCGACACGATCAACATCGTGCAGATCGGGGGCATCGACGTCGCGCTCGCGATCTGCGAGGACCTGTGGCGGGACGGCCCGTCGGCCGCCGCCAAGGCCGCAGACGCCGCCCTGCTCGTCGTGCCCAACGGCTCGCCATACGAGGCCGACAAGGACGACGTACGCCTGGAGCTCTGCTCACGTCGCGCCCGCGAGGGCGAGTGCGTGCTGGCCTACGTCAACCTGGTCGGCGGACAGGACGAGCTGGTCTTCGACGGCGACTCCATCGTGGTCGACGCCGCCGGGGTGGTCCTCGGCCGTTCGGGCCAGTTCGAACCGGAGCTGCTGGTCGTCGACCTCGACCTGCCCCACGCGACCCCGGCAATGCCCGACGCCGACGAGCGCTTCGGCGGTCTCACGATCAAACGTACGATCGTCAGCTCCGAGCCGTTCGAGGCGTACGAACCGATGCCCACGGTCCACCACGAGCGCATGCCGCGGCTCGAGGAGATCTGGACGGCACTCGTCGTCGGCCTGCGCGACTACGTGCACAAGAACGGCTTCCGGTCGGTCCTGTTCGGCATGTCCGGCGGGATCGACTCGACGCTCGTCGCCGCGATCGCGGTCGACGCCCTGGGACCCGAGAACGTCTTCGGCGTCTCCAACCCGAGCGCCTGGTCCAGCGAGCACTCCAGGTCCGACGCCGCCGAGCAGGCCCGCCGCACGGGGTTGTCGCTCGACACCGTGCCGATCGCCCCGATCTTCGACGCCTACCAGGAGTCGCTGCACCTCGACGGCCTCGCCGAGGAGAACCTGCAGGCTCGCATCCGGGCCGTCATCTGGATGGGCCTGTCCAACCAGCACGGCCACCTCGTGCTGGCGTGCGGCAACAAGTCCGAGCTGGCGACCGGCTACTCCACGATCTACGGCGACGCCGTCGGCGCATACGCACCGATCAAGGACGTGCCCAAGACGCTTGTGTGGGAGCTCGCCACGTGGCGCAACCAGGTCGCCGCCGAGCGCGGCGAGACACCTCCCATTCCCGAGGACACGATCACCAAGCAACCGTCCGCCGAGCTGCGGCCCGGACAGTACGACTCGGACTCGCTGCCCCCCTACGACCTGCTCGACGCGGTCCTCGACGCGTACGTGGAGCGCGACCTCGGCTCGGCCGACGTCATCGCCGAGGGCTTCGACCCGGCCCTGGTCGAGCGGGTCATCACGCTGGTCGACAAGGCGGAGTACAAGCGCCGCCAGTACCCGCCGGGACCCAAGGTGTCCCGCCGCAACTTCGGCCGCGACCGCCGGGTCCCGATCACCCACCGCTGGCGCGAGCACCTCGAAGGTTGAGCGGCCCGTGAGTTCGTTCACAGTCCGCTGCATCTCCCCCGGGATCTGGCACGCTGGAGACATCCGTGGACTCCGCAAGGAGCTGCGAGACGACAAGGAGAAGCACCATGGCCGACGCCACCCCTGAAGAGACCGCACCCTATGGCTCCGGACCGGCCGCAGCGCCCGTCGCCCCGGCCGGAAGCACGCAGCTCCGCAAGATCCGCATCCATCATCTGCAGCAGATGAAGGAACGCGGCGAGAAGTGGGCGATGCTCACGGCGTACGACCAGTACGCAGCCGCGACGTTCGACGAGGCCGGCATCCCGGTCATGCTCGTCGGCGACTCCGCGTCCAACAACGTCTTCGCCAACGAGACCTCGCTGCCGGTCACGGTCGACGAGCTCATCCCGCTCGTCCGCGCCGTCACCCGCTCGACGACACGCGCGCTGATCGTCGCGGACCTGCCGTTCGGGTCCTACCAGCGCTCCCCCGAGCAGGCCTTCGACACCTCGGTGCGGTTCATGAAGGAGGCCAACGCGCACGCGGTCAAGCTCGAGGGCGGCCTGCCGATGGTCCCCCAGGTCAAGCTGCTCACCGATGCCGGCATCCCCGTCATGGCGCACATCGGCTTCACGCCGCAGGCCGAGCACAACCTCGGCGGCTACCGCGTCCAGGGCCGTGGCGACGCGGCCGAGCAGCTCATCGCCGAGGCGACGGCGCTGGAGGAGGCCGGGGCGTTCGCGATCGTCATGGAGATGGTTCCGGCCCCCGTCGCCGCCGAGGTCACCAAGGCGCTGCGCATCCCGACGATCGGCATCGGCGCCGGCATCGACTGCGATGCCCAGGTGCTGGTGTGGCAGGACATGATGGGCCTCCGCACGGGCAAGGCGCCACGGTTCGTCAAGCGCTACGCCGACCTGCACGGAATCATGCTCGAGGCCGCGAAGGCGTACGCCGACGAGGTCGCCAATGGCGCCTTCCCCGCAGCGGAGCACAGCTTCGAGAGCTGACCGGTTGCGCCCGGCCCTGGCGCCCGCCATGGTTGGGTGCGTGACAGGTGGACACGAGGTCGAGCTGCCGGACGTGGACCCCGGGACCATCGACGCGGAGCTGGCCGCCCGACTCGTCGCGAGCCAGTTCCCGCAATGGTCGGACCAGCCGATCCGCCCGGTGGACCTGACCGGCTGGGACAACCGGACGTTCCGCCTCGGCGACACGATGTCGATCCGCCTGCCGACCGGGCCGTGGTACGCCCTCCAGGTCGAGAAGGAGCAGCGGTGGCTGCCCGTGCTCTCGCCACGCCTGCCGCTGCCGATCCCGACGCCTGTGGCGCAGGGCGATCCTGGCGAGGGCTATCCATACCCGTGGTCGATCTACCGGTGGATCGACGGCGCCCCGGCCAGCCGCGACAACGTCGGCGACCTGACCGCGTTCGCGACCGACCTCGCTGGATTCCTCGCCACGCTGCGGGAGATCGACGCCACCGACGGCCCCGCCGCCGGACGGCACAACTTCTTCCGCGGCGGGCCGCTCCAGACGTACGACGCCGAGGCCACGAACGCCATCGCGGCTCTGAGCGACGCCATCCCGGCAGAGACGGCTCAGCGCATCTGGGATGACGCCATGGCCGCGGAGTGGGCCGGCTCGCCCGTCTGGTTCCACGGCGATGTCGCGACCGGCAACCTGCTCGTGCGCGACGGGAGGTTGGCGGCGGCCATCGACTTCGGCAGCGCCGGCGTCGGTGACCCGGCCTGCGACGTGGTGATCGCCTGGACCTTCCTGAGCGGTGCGAGCCGGGCGGCATTCCGCACCGCGCTCGGAGTCGATCCAGCCATGTGGGCTCGCGGGCGCGGCTGGGCCCTGTGGAAGGCCCTCATCACGTATGCGGAGCACCGGCTCAAGGACAACCCCGACTCCATGACCGTGGCCGCAGACGCCAAGCGGGTCCTCGACGAGATCCTCCTGGAGTACGCCGGTTAGCTCCCTACGGGCTCCAGTCCCAGACGACGGCGCCGAACCAGGCGAAGCCGACCCACAACGCGAGCCCCACGACCGGCACGGCCATCGTGCGCCGCGGGTGGCTGCGCGCCCATGCCGTCACGAGCCAGATCTGCGGGATGAGCAGCGCGAACGCGACAGCCACCCCCCACCACGGCGCGAAGAGGCCGGTCGACACCGAGCACCACAGCACCATGACCAGCCCGACGACCGCGATCCACGGCCCCGAGCGGTCGAGGTTGAGCCTGCGCCGACTCACTCCTTCGGCTGCTCGGCGTCGTCGTTCCAGTCGGGGTCGGTGTCCCACTCCTTCGTACGCGCAGCGGCGATCTCGTAGGCGTGCGACGCCTCTTCGGCGGTGTTGTAGGGGCCGAGCCGGTCGGCCGCCCGACATCCGTCCTTGCCCTCAACGGTGTTGTGCTTGGTGCAGTAGTAGAACGTGCCGTCGCTCATGCGCTCACCCTTTCCGAGTCGGCCCCACGCTATCCCGTCAGCCGGCCTTGCGGCCGAGTCCGAACCGGAAGTGGTTGACCAGGTGGTACCCGTTGTCGGGCGTCCGGAACGGCTCCGCCGCGGCGATCACGGTCGGCGCCAGCTCCGTCAGGGTCTCCGGGTCCTCACCCAGAAGGATCGCGCGGACGAGCGTGTCGTCATCCGCCGCGTGCCAGGGAACCTCGACGATCCCGCTCGCGACGACGTCAAGGCCACCTTCTTCGAGCAGGTGCTCGTGGCCACCGGGCAGCCGAAGGTCGCCGTCGGGTCGTGGATCCTCGCCGGCCTCCTCGGCCAGCGCCGCCTCGATCGTGTCGAGGTCGTTGCGATCGCCCTCCGCCCAGTTGACGATCGCGATCGCGCCGCCGGGCCGGGTCACCCGGACGAGCTCGGCGAACGCGTCTGCGGTGTCGTCGGCGAACTGCAGGGCGTTGACCGAGATGACCAGGTCGAACGTGCTGTCGGGCCACGGGAGCTGCTCGGCGCCTCCGACCTGGATGTCAGATCCCGGGACCCGCTCGCGAGCCAGCGCGACCATCCCCGGCGCCGGGTCGATGCCGGCGGTCGTCAGGCCCAGGCGGTCCAGGTGGGCGAGCAGGTCGCCAGAGCCGCAGCCGACGTCGAGCACCCGGTCCCCCGGGCCGGCGCCGCTGGCGTCGAGGACGGCAGTCCAGGCCGGCTCGGCGAAATCACCCCACAGCTCGGCCCACCCGTCGGCCACCGCAGACCAACGAGCGGCATCAGCTCCGTCCATACGTCTCACGCTACCGATCGGCGCCCCGGTCAGACGTTGGCGTGGTGTCTCTAGACTCTGCGGGTGACTGTTCTGACTGCCGGCCGCCTGTCCGCCGAACGCGTGGTGCCCGCGTCGATCGACCGGCCCGAGTACGTCGGACAGATCGCGCCGCTGCCCTATCGCGGCCCCTTCGTGCGCGACGACGAGACCGTCGCGGCGATGCGCATCGCGGGCCGGATCGCGGCACAGGCGCTCGATGCCGTCGAGGCGGCGATCGCGCCGGGCGTGACGACCGACGAGCTCGACCGCATCGGCCACGAGTTCCTGGTCGACCACGGCGCCTACCCCTCGACGCTGGGCTATCGCGGCTACCCGAAGTCCTTGTGCAGCAGCGTCAACGAGGTCATCTGCCACGGCATCCCCGACGACCGTGCCCTCGAGGACGGCGACATCGTCAACATCGACATCACGGCCTACATCGGCGGCGTGCACGGCGACAACAGCAAGACCTACCTCGTCGGCGACGTCGACCAGGAGTCGCGGCTGCTCGTCGAGCGTACGTACGAGGCCACGATGCGAGCCATCCGCGCCGTGAAGCCGGGCCGCGAGGTCAACGTCATCGGCCGGGTCATCGAGTCGTACGCCAAGCGCTTCGGCTACGGCGTCGTCCGCGACTTCACCGGGCACGGGGTCGGGCCGGCGTTCCACGACGGGCTCGTGATCCCGCACTACGACGAGCCCTCGTACGACACGGTGATCGAGAAGGGCATGACGTTCACGATCGAGCCGATGCTGACGCTCGGATCCGTCGAGTGGGACATGTGGGACGACGGGTGGACCGCGACGACCCAGGACAAGTCCCGCACGGCGCAGTTCGAGCACACCCTGCTCGTCACCGCCGACGGCGCGGAGATCCTGACGCTGCCCTAAGGCTTGATGAACTTGGCGAAGTACGCCACGACGATGCCGATCGCGACGCCGAGGATCGCCGAGGCCAGGACCACGTTCTCATCGATGAAGAGCCCGACTGCGACACCTATCAGCAGGCCGAGGCCGGCACCTACGGCGTAACGGAACTGCGCGGGGGGCTCGGGTGGATGGTGTTCACTCATGGCCCGAAGCGTAGCCCTCAGCGCCGCTTGCTGTAACTGCTGGTGACAGTTTCGGTCAGCCCGCCCAGGTGAACGTGTCTCTCACCCACTACATGCGTGACGGCACCCACGCCTAACTTCCGGGCGGCGCGGTCGTTCTAGATGTGGGTGCCCAGACACGGAGGACGAGCATGCATCGAGTCGTACTCAACATGCAGATGAGCAGCGATGACGCGTTCACCACCGTCTCCACCGCCCTGGGCGCGATTCCCGACATCACGATCGACGCTCCCGGCTGGAACAACAACCGCCACCTCGTCGTCACGATCCAGACCGACGACCCGGACGTCGTCGACATCGTCCGCGAGATCACGTGGCAGTTCGACGCGCTGGCGATCCAGCACTCCCTGCATCTCGCCGACGCCGGCTGAGCCTCAGCGCCGAGGGTGCGAATGAGCCGGCCTGTAAGCCGGATCCTGTCGGGCCACCGAAGTGGCCCGGGCGGCCATCCATCTGGGACGCCCATTGCTGGACGCCTCGTGCGACCTACCCGCTGACATCGGACGAGCAGCCCGTCAGCGCAGACCCTAAGGTCCTCTTGGTCTTGCTCCCGGTGGGGTTTACCTAGCCGCCCCGGTCACCCGGAGCGCTGGTGAGCTCTTACCTCACCGTTTCACCCTTACCCGTTCCCCGAGGGGCCGTTGGCGGTTTGATTTCTGTGGCACTGTCCCGCACGTCGCCGTGGGTGGCCGTTAGCCACCACCGTCGCTCTACGGAGTCCGGACTTTCCTCGACACCCTGAAGGGTGCCGCGGCCGCCCGGCCGACTCATTCGCGTCTTCCAGCCTACCGCCCGTCACGGCCTCGTGGTGCCGTCCGATAGGCTGGAGGCACGAAAGGGAGTAGTCCCCAACGGCTGTGTCGACATACTGACTCCACGAAACTGTGGGTTCCGGTGCAGCAGGCCACCGCAAGGTGGCGGACGAGACTTTCGACCAGAATTTGTCAATGACAATGCCTGGTCGAAGGCTTGTCATCCCGGCTCTTCGTCCAGGTGGACGAGGAGCTTTCTTCATGCATGCGGTCCTGCTGAGCGCGGTGCTGGTGTTCATCGCCGAGCTCGGCGACAAGAGCCAGCTGATGTCGATGACCTTCGCGACCCGCTACCGGGCGCGGACCGTGATCACCGGCGCCGGCATCGCGTGCACGCTGACCAACCTCGTGTCGGCGCTCGTGGGCAACGCGATCGGCGATGCACTGCCCGAACAGGCCGTACGCATCGCAGGTGGCGTGCTGTTCCTCGTGTTCGCGGCATGGACGCTGCGCCACGTCGCTGCCGGGGAGCCGAAGCAACCGGCAACCGGCGGCGCGGCGGTGTTCGTGGTCGGCGTCGCATTCCTGCTGTCTGAGCTCGGGGACAAGACGATGCTCGCGACGATGACCCTGTCGACGCAGCACCACTGGATGCTGATCTGGATCGGCAGCACGGCAGGCATGCTGATCTCGATCGTGCTGGCGGTGTTCGTCGGCCGGGCCCTCCTGCAGGTGCTGCCGATCAAGGCCGTTCACGTCGTCTCGGCCGCGCTGTTCGCGGCGGTGGGGATCTGGATGCTGGTCTCGTAGGTCGCGCGGCTAGGGTCGACGCGTGCTGATCCTGCTGCCGCCCTCCGAAGGCAAGACCCGACCGGAGTCCGGCGCACCGCTCGATCTCGGCGCGCTCTCGTTCGGCCGCCTCACGCCCGTGCGCGCGCAGCTGCTGCGTACGCTCGTCAAGCTCTGCAACGGCAACCCCAAGCGGGCCATGGAGGTGCTGGGGCTCGGCACCACACAGGCCGACGCGATCGCGATCAACGCCGTGCTGCCCGAGGAGCCGACGGCCCGGGCCGACGCGATCTACACCGGCGTGCTGTTCTCCGAGCTCGACCTGGCAAGCCTCGACGAGGCCTCGCGCAAGCGGGCCGACGAGTCGATCGCGATCACCAGTGCGCTGTTCGGGCTGGTGCGGCCGGACGACCTGATCCCGGCCTACCGGCTCTCCGGCAACGTGACTCTGCCCCGACTCGGCACGGTGGCGGGCCGTTGGCGTACGCCACTCCCCCGCGTCATGCATGAGCTGACCGGCGATGGGCTCCTGGTCGACCTGCGCTCCGGGACGTACACGGCGCTGGGCAAGCCGCCTGCCGAGCTGGCCGCTCGCACAGCGACGATGCGCGTGCTCCACGAGCACCGAGGCACCCGCAAGGTCGTGAGCCACTTCAACAAGGCCACCAAGGGGCGCATCGTGCGCGGGCTGCTGGAGTCCGGCGCCGACCCGCGTACGGTCGACGAGCTGCAGTCCGTGCTGAGTGACCTCGGCTGGACCGTGGAGCGCGACGCGCAGCGCCTCGACATCGTCGTCGCCGAGGTCTAGTCCGGGACGACGTTGACGTTGCGGACCGACGCCGTGCCGTCGGGCCACCACTGGATCGTCGTGATCGACGCCGGCGCGAGCTCCAGCTTGTAGATGACCTGAATCGGCGCCTCGAGCGCGAGCCGCACCAGCAGCTTGATCGGCGTCACGTGGCTCACCGCGACGACCGTCTTGCCGGGGTGTGCCTCGAGGATCCGGTCGCGGGCTGCCGCGACGCGCTCGGCGACCTCGTCGAAGGGCTCACCGCCCGGCGGCGCCACCGCCGTTGACGCGAGCCAGTCGTCGAGCTCGGTGGGCCAGCGCTCCATGATGTCGGCGAAGCTGAAGCCGTCCCACTCCCCGAACGCCGTCTCGGCAAGACCCGCCTCGAGGTCGACGTCGAGGCCGAGCTCGTTGGCCACGACCGCTGCGGTCTCGCGCGTACGCTGCAGCGGAGACGAGACGATCGCGTCGACGCCACCGAGCCGCTTGAGCCAGCTGGCCGCGCGCCGTGCCTGCTCGACGCCGGTCGGCGTCAGGCCGGGATCGGATCCGCCACTGCCACAGAACAGCTTGCGCTCGGTCGACTGCGTCACCCCGTGGCGCAACAGGACGATCGTGGTCGGGTTCCCCTGGATCCCGCCGCGCCAGCCGAGCTGGGCGGGGGTCGTGGGTGCCGCCACCGCCGACGTCTGGGGAGGCGCCTCACCGACCTTGCCCGATCCGCCGACCGACTCGTCGTCAAGGGCGGCGTTGGCCAGTGCGTCAGCCGCCGCATTCTGCTCACGCGGCACCCAGGTCCACGTCACGTCGCCGCGCGGCAGGAGGCGCTGAGCCTCCTGCGCCAGCGGCCGCATGCTCTCGTGCTTGATCTTCCACCGGCCGGCCATCTGCTCGATGACCAGCTTGGAGTCCATCCGCACCTCGACATCCGTGACGTCGGGTGCGTACTCACGGAGCAGCTCGAGCCCGGCGATCAGCCCGGTGTACTCGGCGACATTGTTGGTGGCCGTGCCGATCGTCTCGCCCCGCTGGGCGATGACCATCCCGGTGTCGGCGTCCCGGATCAGCGCACCGTACGACGACGGGCCCGGGTTGCCCCGCGAGCCGCCATCGGCCTCGATGATGATCCGGGAGGTCACAGCCCTGACTCGGCCGTACGTACGAGGATGCGGCCGCACTCGGGGCACCGCAGCACGTCGTCCTCGGGGGCCGCCGCGATGTCTCGCAGGTCGGCGCCGTTGATCTCGAGCCGGCAGGCCTCACACTTGCGGGCGCGCAGCGCTGCCGCACCGAGACCGCCGTACTGTGCGCGAAGCTTGTCGTAGAGCGCGATGAGGTCGTCGGGTACGCGCGACGCCGCCTGCGCGCGGTCGGCCTGGGCGCCGGCGGCCTGCTCGTCGAGCACGACGATCGCGGCGTCACGAGCGTCGATCGCCTGCGCGAGGTCTTCGTTGACGGCGGTGAGATCGGCCTGGATGGCGGCCAACCGGATCTGCGCCTCCTCGAGCTTCTCCATGACCTCGAGCTCGTCGTCCTCGAGCGTCGAGATGCGGCGCTCGAGCGCCACGAGCTCGTGCTGGAGGCTCTCCAGGTCCTTGGGATTGCTGATCGCACCCGAGTTGAGCCGCTCCTCGTCGCGGGTCCGGCGGGCCTTGACCTGCTCGACCTCGGCGTCTGCCTTCTTCTGGGCGCGGCTGAGGTCGGACACCTCGGTGTCGGCTTCTATGCGGGCGCCGTCGAGCTCGTTCGCCTTGGCCTGCAGGTCCTCGATCTGAGCGTGCTCGGGCAGGGAGTTCTTGCGGTGCTGGAGCTGGGCGAGGACGGAGTCCTGAGCCTGCAGGTCGAGCAGGGCGGACTGGGCGGCGGGGTCGGCTTTCACAAGGGCTACCGTACCGGCTCAGGGTTCCCGTCACGGCACGCTCGATGTGCCCGGTGCTCACGAGACATGCGAGGTCCAGGGATCGGTGACGATCGTCGACACCTTGGCCTCGACGCCGGGCGTACGCTCGCTCAGCGCAGCAGCGGCGACCGGCAGCCAGGTCCACTCCGCAGCCCAGTGGGGCACGTCGACGACAGCGCACGCTCCGGGCTGCTCGAGGTGCTCGCTCACCGGGTGGTGTCGCAGGTCCGAGGTCACGTAGACGTCGGCGCCGGACGCCTGTGCCGTGGCGAGCAGGAAGTCGCCGGACCCGCCGCAGAGCGCGACGGTGCGCACGCGTCGATCGGGGTCCCCGGCGACACGTGTCGCGCTGTGGTGCGCGGGCAGGCGGTCGGCGACGTGCGCTGCGAAGGTCGCCAGGGTCATCTCGACGGGCAGCGTGCCGATGCGGCCGCTGCCCCGGTCGGCCGCCTTGGCCGCGGGCTCGAGCACGTCGTAGGCGACCTCTTCGTACGGATGCGCCGCCAGGAGCGCGGCTCGTACGTCCTCGCGCACGTGGCGGTCGGCCACCATCTCGATCCGGGTCTCGCGGACGCGCTCGACGTTGCCGACCTCGCCGATCGCCGGGTCGGCACCCGCGAGCGGGCGGAACGACCCGGTGCCGGTCGACTGGAACTGCGTCGAGTCGTAGTCGCCCATCGTCCCCGCTCCGGCGCGATGCATCGCCGAGGCCACCGCATCGGCCTC
>NZ_JAKFCB010000306.1:0-6524 GCF_036676885.1 Aeromicrobium sp. | reverse complement strand
TCGAGAGTCCGTGATTCGGTCGGCGTCCCTTCGGTGACGATGCGGTCTGCGGTGCGGTTGAGGATGTCTGTGAGGTTCATGGTCTTGCTCCTGTTCGTGTCCATGACCTCAGCCTGCGCCGCCGACGTGTGATGGAGCGTGTGACCGTTTTGGCCATTCGCGAACGCCGTCGTCGCATGACTGGCCACCGCTTGGGCGTGCCGGTGGGCCGCCGGACGCTTGGTCAGGCGGCTTGGCGGTAGGGGGTTCGTCGTCGTTTGCGTAGGGTCCGGCCGGTGCGGTTGGTGAACTGGAATCCGTCGAGGGCGTTGCCGGTGATGTGGAGTCTGCCGCGGTGGAGCAGGGTGTGGCAGCGGACGCAGAGGCCGATGAGGAGGTCGAGGTTGGTGGGTCCGCCGTGGGACCACCAGATGGTGTGGTGGATCTGTAGGTGGGTGTGGTTGCAGCCGGGGGTGGCGCACACGCCCTGTTGGCGGGCGATCACCGCCCGGCGTTGCAGGAGGTTGGGCTGGTAGCGGCCGCGGCCGGCGTTGAGGATCTGGGCCTGCCGTGCACCGCCGCCGTCCTTCATGAGGAAGGCGGTGAAGTCGCTGACGCACAGGAAGTACATCAGCAGGTTGGGGCCGATCGCCCCGTGCCCGGCGAGTGTCGCGGGTTCGACGTCACGCATCGGCGCGGGAGACGCGTAGGGGTTCTCGGTGGTCTGCTTGACGTGTTCGGCGGCCGCTTCGAGGGTGTCGGCGTCGACGAACACCGACAGGTGGGGTTTGACGCCTTTGTCGGAGGGGAGGCCGTTGCCCAGGATGCTGTCCAGCAGGTCATCCAGTCCCTGCACCCGGCGTTCGGACCCCGTGCGGGTGTCGTCCTTGTCGCGGGGTGCCGAGACGGACTCGAGGACCTTCTTGAGCTTGGCCCCCGTCACGGTGTTGAGGAACCCGGTCACATGCCAGCCCTCAGGCAAGGCGTCGACGGCGATGTCTTCTTTGTCCATGCCGCGTTCGTACGCGTCGTCGAGGTCTTCGGGATGCACGACAGCCTTGAGATGCTTGACCGCTTCGATCAGGGCACCGGGTTCGCGGTTGCGGGCGACCTCGAGCAGGACTTCCTGGTGCTGGCGCATCGGGTCCAGGCCGACGTGGCGCAGCCCGTAGACGAACGCCTGCACATGGGCGGCGCTGATCTGACCGCTGAACGCGGCCTCGGCCACCTGGGGCAGGTCGCGCAGCACGATCGCGCCCCGGACCAGGGCGGTGGCCTGGCCGGAGTTCATCCGCAGCTGGTTGCGCACCCACATGTTCAACGTGGAGGCGCCGTCGAGCTCGAACTCCTTGGACGCCTCCAGCTCGCCCAACAGGGCGGCTTGCGCCGCGTCGATCGCGTGGTGCAGGTCCTGCAGGGCGTGGATCTTGTCCCGCACATCACCAGTGCGAAGCGTCTGCGCAGCAGTGCGCATCACGTCGATCACGGCCCCCGATTCCATACCCCAAACCTAGTCGAACACGTGTTCGACTGTCAAGGGTTAAACGCTGGGATTGCAGACCAAATCGGGTGTCAGACCCGTCTGCAAGAATCGACTCACGAGCCCTGCGCAGCTACGAGTTCGCGTCGGCTTTCGCCTTGAGCATCAGGGCGATGTCGATGAGCTGGTCCTCCTGGCCGCCGATCAGCTTGCGCCGGCCGGCCTCGAGCAGGATCTCCGCACCCGAGACCTCGTAGCGCTCCGCGGCGTTGCCCGCATGCTTGAGGAACGAGGAGTAGACGCCGGCGTAGCCCATCATCAGCGTCATCCGGTTGAGCGTGCACTCCTCGGGCATTGCCGGGCGTACGACGTCCTCGGCCGCATCGACGATCTGCAGGAAGTCGACACCGGTGTTCCAGCCGAGCTTGTCGGCCACGCCGATGAACGCCTCGAGCGGCGTGTTGCCGGCGCCGGCGCCGAACCTGCGCACCGAGCCGTCGATCTGGGTGGCACCGGCACGTGCCGCGATGACGGTGTTGGCGACGCCGAGGCCGAGGTTCTCGTGACCGTGGAAGCCGACCGTCGCCTCGTGCCCGATCTCGGCGACGATCGCTGACACGCGGTCGGCGACACCCTCCATGATCAGCGCGCCGGCGGAGTCGACGACGTACACACACTGGCAGCCGGCGTCGACCATGATGCGCGCCTGCCTGGCCAGCACCTCGGGCGACTGGGTGTGGCTCATCATCAGGAAGCCGACGGTCTCCAGGCCGAGCTCGCGGGCGAGCCCGAAGTGCTGCTGCGAGGTGTCGGCCTCGGTGCAGTGCGTGGCGATGCGGCAGATCTGCCCGCCGTTGTCCTGGGCAGCGCGGATGTCGTCCTTGGTGCCGACGCCGGGGAGCATGAGGAACGCGATGCGGGCGGTCTTCGCGGTCTCGGCGGCGAGCTTGATGAGCTCCTGCTCCGGCGTCTTGGAGAAGCCGTAGTTGAACGACGATCCGCCGAGGCCGTCGCCGTGGGTCACCTCGATGACCGGGATGCCCGCAGCGTCGAGCGCACCGACGATGTCGCGTACCTCCTGCGGCACGAACTGGTGCCGCTTGTGGTGCGAGCCGTCGCGCAGGCAGGTGTCGGTCAGCCGGAGGTCGAGGTCGCTCGCCGGGTCGGTCTGCGACCACGTACGGGCGAGGGCGTTGATTTCGACAGGCTCAATCAGCGGGGCGGTCATCGGACGATCTCCTTCGCGATCGACTCGCCGACTCTCGTTGCGGCGGCGGTCATGATGTCGAGGTTGCCGGCGTATGGCGGCAGGTAGTCGCCGGCGCCTTCGACCTCGACGAAGATGCTGACCTTGGTCAGCCCCATCGTGGCCTCGGAGGCGTCGTCGAACTGCGGGTCCTGGAGCAACCGGTAGCCGGGGACGTACTCCTGCACCTGCTGCGCCATCCGTACGACGGACTCGGAGATCGCGTCGCGATCGGCATCGGCGCTGACGCCGCAGAAGATCGTGTCGCGCATGATCATCGGCGGCTCGGCGGGGTTGAGGATGATGATCGCCTTGCCGCGCTCCGCGCCGCCGATCGTCTCGACGCCGGCGCTGGTCGTACGCGTGAACTCGTCGATGTTGGCGCGTGTGCCCGGCCCGGCGGAGGCGCTGGAGACGGACGCGACGATCTCCGCGTACGGCACCGGGGCCACCCGGGAGACGGCGTAGACCATCGGGATCGTGGCCTGACCGCCGCACGTGATCATGTTGACGTTGTCGGCGGTGAGGTGTTCCTCGCCGTTGACCGGCGGGATGACCGCGGGGCCAACAGCGGCCGGGGTCAGGTCGATCGCACGAATGCCGGCCTCGGCGTAACGGGGCGCGTACTCCCGGTGGACGTACGCCGAGGTCGCCTCGAAGATCAGCTCGGGCAGCTCGTCCTGCTTGAGCAGCCAGTCGACCCCCTCGTGCGACGCCTCGACGCCGCGATCACGCGCGAGCTTCAAGCCCTCTGAGGAAGGATCGACGCCGATCATCCAGCGGGGCTCGATGACGTCGCTGCGCAGCAGCTTGTAGAGCAGGTCGGTCCCGATGTTGCCGGGTCCGACGATGGCCGCGGTGACTTTCTTGCTCATGGTCTTACTCCTCGAAGGAGACGGTCAGGGGCGCGAACCCGCTGATGGAAGCCGTGACGCGGTCACCCGCGGCGAACGGTACGAAGGGCCCCAGGGCCCCGGACAGGATCAGGTGTCCCGCGCGCAGCGGGTCGCCGAAGCGTGCGGCCTGGACGGCGAGCCACCTCAGTGCCTCCAGCGGGTCGCCGAGACAGGCGGCGCCGTTGCCGGACGAGCGCTCCTCGCCGTTGATGGTCAGGCTCATCTCGACCTCTCGCGGCACGATCTCGCTCAGCGGGAGCCCCGTGTCGCCGATGACGTAGAGGCCGCTCGAGGCGTTGTCGGCAACCGTGTCGGTGAACGTGATGTCCCAGCCCTCGATGCGCGAGTCGACGATCTCCAGCGCCGGGATCGCCACCTCGACGGCGTCGCGGACCAGGTCGATCGTGATCTGCTCCTCGGGAACGTCGATGTCGCGGCCGAGCCGGAACGCGACCTCCGCCTCCACCCGGGGCTGCAGCAGGGGGTGCATCGAGATCGGTGTGCCATCGGTGCCGTGGCTGACGTCCATGTCGCTGAGGAGATAGCCGAAGTCGGGCTGGTCGACGCCGAGCTGGTTCTGCACCGCTTCGGAGGTGGCGCCGATCTTGCGGCCGACGACGGTCACACCGCCGGCCAACCGCTTCTGGACGAGCCCCTGCTGCACGGCGTAGGCCGCCGGCAGGTCATCTGTCCCGATCAGGTCGCGCACGGCCGCACACGGCACCCGCGTCTCCAGCGCCTGCGCAAGTCGCTCGGTGGCAGCGGCAATGGCGGCGGGATCCGCCTTGGTGGAGGTCACACCGTCATACTAGAACCTGTTACAGTTTTGCGGTAGTTCGCCCCGACGGAGGTCCCATGCAAGAGACGTACGATGTCGTCGTCGTAGGAGCCGGAGGCGCCGGTATGACGGCAGCTCTCGCCGCGGCTGGGCATGGTCTCGACACGGTCCTGATCGAGAAGAGCGCCTACTTCGGCGGCTCCACCGCCCGCTCCGGCGGTGGCGTGTGGATCCCCGGCAACGCCGCCCTCAAGGCAGCTGGCCAGGTCGACGCCGACGATCGCCAGGCGTCGAGCGACTACCTGCAGGCCATCGTCGGCGACGTGGTCCCCAAGGAGCGCCGCGAGACGTTCCTCGACCGCGGCCCCGAGGTCATCGACTTCCTGCTCGAGAAGACCCCGGTCAAGCTCACCTGGGTTCCGGACTACTCCGACTACCTCCCCGAGCAGCCCGGCGGCCGGCCCAAGGGACGCAGCGTCGAGCCGGTCCCGATGGACGGCCGGATCCTCGGCGCCGAGCTCGACCGGCTGCACCCGCCGTACGCCAAGGCGCCGGCCAACCTCATCGTCACGCAGGCCGACTTCCGCAAGATCAGCCTCGGACTCCGCACGATCCGTGGCCCCCTGACGATGATGCGGGTTCTCGTCAAGCGCATCGTCAACTCGCTCCGCGGCCGCAAGATGTACGCGATGGGCAACGCCCTGACCATCAGCCTGCGCAAGGCACTCGTCGACGCGAACGTGCCGGTGTTCTACGAGACGCCGCTCACCGGGCTCATCATCGAGAACGACAGGGTCGTCGGCGTACGCGCCGAGCGTGACGGCGAGGAGATCGAGATCCGCGCCCGCCGTGGCGTGATCCTCGGCTCGGGCGGTTTCGAGAAGAGCGAGGCGCTGCGCGAGAAGTTCCTGCCGACTCCGACCGACGCGGGTTGGAGCACCGCCGCCGCCAGCAACACCGGCGCCGGCATCGAGGCGGGAGTCGCCATCGGCGCCGCGCTCGACCTGATGGACGATGCGTGGTGGGGCCCGACGATCCCGCTGCCGTCCGGGCCGTGGTTCTGCCTCGCCGAGCGCAACCTGCCCGGCTCGATCATCGTCAACTCCGCCGGCCAGCGCTTCATGAACGAGGCGCTGCCGTACGTCGAGGCGACGCACGAGATCTACAAGGGCGAGGCCAGCGGCGTCTCCCATGTGCCGGCCTGGCTCGTCATGGACCAGCGCTACCGCAACCGTTACCTCTTCGCCGGCCTCTCCCCTCGGCAGCCGTTCCCCGGGCGTTGGTACAAGTTCGGCACGGTCAAGAAGGCCCCGACGTTGGCCCAGCTCGCTGACGAGATCGAGGTGCCGGCCGATGCTCTCGCAGCGACGATCGAGCGCTTCAACGGCTTCGCCAGGACCGGCAACGACGAGGACTTCCATCGCGGCGACAGCGCGTACGACCGCTACTACGCGGACCCGCGGGTCAAGCCCAACCCCTCGCTGCACAGCATTGACCAGGGCCCGTTCTACGCCGTCAGGATCGTCCCCGGCGACCTCGGCACCAAGGGCGGGATCGTCACCGACGAACGCGCGCGTGCCCTGCGGCCGGACGGCTCCGTCATCGAGGGGCTGTACGCCGCGGGCAACTGCTCGTCGGCCGTGATGGGACGTACGTACGCAGGTCCCGGCGCCACGATCGGTCCCGCGATGACGTTCGGCTACCTCGCCGCGGAGGACATCGCCAAGGGTGGTGCCTGATGCCGATCGATCCCAGCGTCGCCATCGGCGCCGAGGTCGGCACCCAGGAGTTCTCCTGGACCGCCAGCGACGTGCTGCTCTACCACCTCGCCGTCGGCGCCGGTTCGCGCGCGGGCGACAACGTCTCCCCCGACGCGTTGCGGTGGACGCTCGACGACGAGTCACTGCAGGTGCTGCCGACCTTCGCCGTGGTGGCCCCGTCGTTCCACCAGACCGAGCCGCCCTCGCTCGACCTGCCCGGGTGCGACATCAACCTGGCCCAGGTCGTCCACGGCGCCCAGGAGGTCCGGGTCATTGGCAAGCTGCCGACCTCCGGCTCAGCCCGGCTGACGACCCGCATCACCGACATCTGGGACAAGGGCAAGGCCGCCGTGATCTGGCAGGAGGGCGTCGCCACCGGCCCGGG
>NZ_JAKFCB010000305.1:0-11709 GCF_036676885.1 Aeromicrobium sp. | reverse complement strand
CATGTTGCCGCGCGGCCACGTCATCGCGTTGGCGCGCTCATTGACCTTGGAGTCGAAGCCCGACGCGATGACCGTGGCGACGTACGCCTCACCCGCGCGCGCGAGATCGACCGTACGCGTGTGCCCCGCGACGATGAGGTCGACTGCGGCGTCGACGTCCTTGACCGGTATGCCGAGCGAGCGGGCCGTGTCGTTGCCGGTGCCGGCCGGGATCAGCCCGAAGGCCAGGTCGGAGTCCGCGACGTGGTCGAGCACTCCGTGGAGCGCGCCGTCTCCCCCGACGACGATCACGCCGTCCAGGCCCGAATCGATGGCCTGCTTGAGCTGGTCACGGGCCGCCGGTGCGTCCTCGCCCTGTATCCGCGTCGTGACATGCCCCGCGTGGCCGAGGCGCTCCGCCGCCTGCGCCGCGATGGCCTCACCGCGGCGCCTGCCGGAGGCCGGATTGACGACGAGCGCGTAATGCATGCGAGCAGCGTAGACGGTCGGTCGCGCGAGCATCTGGTCACTCGACCGGCTAGTCGTCCAGCGGGGAGACCTCATCGTCGGCAAGCTCGTCGGTGGCCTTCGACCGCCTGCGGTCGGTCAGCTTGGCGATGACCTCGGCGAACAGGTAGAGCACCGTCATCGGCGCGGCGAGGATGACCATCGTGAGCGGGTCTGTCGTCGGGGTGGCGACGGCGGCGAAGACGAAGATGCCGATGAGGGTCCACGGCCGGGCCCTGGCCAGCTGCGCGGCGCTGACCGCGCCGATGCGGTTGAGCAGGACCACGACGAGCGGGATCTCGGCTGCCACGCCGAACACCAGCATCATGCGGATGATGAAGTTGAAGTACTCCGCTCCGGTGACCAGGTTGCCGAAGCCGTCGGGGACGAAGCCGATCAGGACGTCCATCGCCTTGGGCATGACGACGTATGCCAGCGCGGCCCCGGCGACGAACAGTGGCGCGCCGGTGGCGGTCAGCAGCGCCGCCCAGCGCTTCTCGTTGCGGTGCATGGCGGGAAGGACGAAGCCCCACATCTGCCACAGCCACACCGGGCTGGAGATGAGGATGCCGACGACCAGCGAGATCTTCAGCTGGAAGTTGAACGCGCCGCCGATGCCGGTGATGACGATGTCCGACTCGATGCCGCGCTCCTCGAGCAGCGGCTTGATGTCGTTGTAGGGCTGCGTGAGGAACTCGAGGATCGGCTCGTAGAAGATCCAGGCAACGATCGTCCCGACGAGGATCGCCAGAACTCCCCGGACCAGCCGGCTGCGAAGTTCACGCAGGTGTTCAATGAGCGGCATCGTGCCGCCCGGTGCGGGGGGCTTGCCGCGCCGAAGCGCCAAGCGTCAGCCCTGTTCGGGCTTCTTGTCCGGGTCCGTGGCCTTGACGGCCTCGAGCGAGGCGGGCTTGGTCTCTTCGTCATCGTCGTCGTGCAGCGCCTTGACCTCGGTCTTGAAGATGCGCAGCGCCTTGCCTGAACCACGGGCAAGCTCGGGGAGCTTCTTGCCGCCGAAGAGCAGGAGCACGACTCCGAGGATGATCAGGATCTCAGTGGGGCCGATCTGGCGGAACATGGCTACTCCTTGGTGAACGATTCACTGCTCATCGTACGCGCGAAGCGCAAGAGCAGCTTGCTCGGACACGTCTTGAGCAAGAACAGCAGGTTCCACGACGGTGACGGAACCGGCATTGCGCAGCACGAGCCGCCGCAGCCACGCCCAGTCGCCGCCGTAGAGCTTGGCCCGCCATACGCCGTCGGCCTTCTCCTCCAGCAGGTCGACCTGGTAGTACTCGGTCAGCCAGTGCGCCCGCGGATGCAGGTCGACCAGGGCGTACGGCGTCTGCTCCCCCACCGTGAAGATGCCGTCGGACAGGTCGCGCTCCTGGACGTCGTGGTCCTCGGCATCGACGTCGGTGACCTGCGCATCGATGACTCGATCGAGCCGGAAGAACCGGATGTCCTCGGCCTTGAGGCACCAGGCCTCGAGGTAGAGCTTGCCCTGTTCGGTGAACAGCCGCCGCGGGTCGACCGGGCGTACGGACTGCTCGTCGCGCGCCGCGGTCGCATAGGTCAGCTGGAGACGCTTGCCGTTGGCCAGCGCGTGCACGACCGCCGAGTGGATCGTCGGGTCCACCTGGTCGAGCACGACATCGACGGGCGGGGAGACCGTGTCGCCGACCGCGCTCTCGAGCTTGGCGAGGGCGCTGTCGATCACGGTGAGCTCAGAACCGCTGGCCGACGCGCGCAGCGTGCGCAGGGCGACGATCAGCGCCACACCCTCGCGGGTGCTGATGCGCAAGGGGCGGGTCATGAACTCGGCGTCGCGGATGTGCACGACACCGTCCTCCTCGAGCGCCGTGAGGTCGAAGTCGATGAGCTCGCCGGCGTACTCGCCGGTGCCGGTGTACATCAGCAGGCGCAGGTCGTCGCGGATGACCTTGGGCGAGACGCCGAACTCGGCGGCGACCTCGTTGACCGGGATGCCGTCGTTGCCCTGCAGGTACGGCACCAGAGCGAGCATCCGGACCACTTGCTGTCGGGATCTGCTCATGAACGCACCTCGAGGCCGCCGCGGGCAGCGGCCTTCAGCCGCTCGATGACCGCCTCGCGTACGTCAGGAGGCGACACGACGACGACGTCAGGGCCGTAGGAGGCGACCTCCGATGCGAGCTCCCAGCGGGACGAGTAGCGGATCTCCACCTCGTCGAGGTCGTCGCTCAGCGGCGTGACCTTCTCGGCGAGGCGGCGAAGGGACTGCCCCCGGCCTGCGCGGATCCGCAGGACGGCGGCGACGTCGGACACCGGTGGGAACAGGTTGCGCGCGATGTGCTTCATGTCGACGTCCTCGGGCACGTCGTACGACCCGGGGGCGCCGATCGTCTCGACCTCGCCGATCACGCGCGAGAGACGGAAGATGCGTACCTCGCCGCGATCCAGGTCGAATCCTCCGACGTACCAGCGGTCGTGCCACGAGATGATGCCCCACGGCTGCAGGTGCCGCTCCATGGGCTCGCGTCCTGGCCGCGCATAGACGAAAGACACCGGGATGCGCCGCGTGACGGCCTCCCACATGGTGTCGAAGGACGGCTCATCGGTGGACAGCTTCGGCTCGGCCATGCGCAGGACGCTCGTGTCGACGTCGACACCGATCGCCTTGAGCTTGACCAGCGCCGTGGTCGAGTCGCTGGCCAGGCCGGCATGCTCCCAGACCTGCGTCGCCAGCCCGATGACGGCAGCCTCCTCACGGGTCAGCTCGAGGTCGGGCAGCTCCGCCTCGTCACGGCGGATGCGGTAGCCCGGCTCGTCATTGAAGTACTTGTCGTTCTGGCCCATCTCGACAGTGATGCCGAGCTCGCGCAGCTCCTCCTTGTCGCGTTCGAACTTGCGGTCGAACGCCTGGGGCGTCGAATCGCGGTAGTCGGCGATCGACTCGCGAATCTGGTCCTTCGTGAGGTACTGGCGACTGACCAGCAACGCGAAGATGAGGTTCATCAACCTCTCAGTCTTGCGTTCGGCCATGTCAGGAGGATGTCAGGAAGCGTCGAGCAAGTCGACCGCGAAGATCAGCGTGGCGCCCTTGGGAATCGTGCTGCCGGCCGGAGGACTGTCGGCGTACGCCTTGTCGGGCGGGCAGACGACGACAACGCGGCTGCCGACCTTCTGGCCGACGAGCAGGTCGTTCCAGCACTTGATGAGTCCCTCGCCGCCGATCTGGAAGGTGGCGGGCTGCTTGGACCACGACTCGTCGAACACCTCGCCGGTGGGATAGAGCTGACCGACGTACTGGACCGTCAGGGTCTGCCCGGCCTCGACCGGGTCGCCCTCGCCCTGGATCACGACGTGCGCGCTCTCCTTGGACTTCTTCTTGTCCATCGTCTTGGTCTCGGTGAAGCCGGACGGGTGCTTGTCGCCGTCGAGCTTGAGCTGTGGCAGGTCCGACGGCAGCTTCTTGCTGGTGCCGGTGACCTCGTTGGGGATCTTGGCGACGATGTCGAAGAGGAACACCATGGTGTCGCCCTTCTTGATGTTGTAGGCAGGCTGGCCTTCCTTGCCGAAACCGTCCTTGGGAGGGATCGCGACGAGGATGCGGCTGCCGATCTCCTGGCCCACCAGGCCCTTGGTGAATCCGGGCAGCATGCCCTCGGCCATCGTCAGCGTGACGGGCTTGCCGCTGGCGTACGTGCTGTCGAACTGCTTGCCGGTCGTGCCGTTGACGCCCGCGAGGCTGATCTTGATCGAGTCGCCGGTGGCGACCTCTTCACCGCCGCCCTTCTTGAGGACCTTGGTGATCGTCTTGCTGACCTTGAAGCCCTTCTCGACCGTGACCTTGGGGCTCTTCGCCGAGCTGACCTTGACGTCGTCGAGACCACCGCCGTCGGAGTCGCTGCCGCCGCATCCAGCGAGAATCAGGCTGGTGGCAGCGACAGTTGCCAGGAGAATACGGCGCACGGGGAACGACCTTCGGGGTGGGACAACAGATCGTCGATCATCCTAACGACAGAGGACAAGCCGTCCGTCGTCACATCCCGTCGATCAGCCTCTGCACTCTTTCGTCGTGTGAGCGGAACGGATCCTTGCACAGCACGGTGCGTTGCGCCTGGTCGTTGAGCTTGAGGTGCACCCAGTCGACGGTGAAGTCCCGGCGGCGTTCCTGGGCCCGCTTGATGAAGTCGCCGCGCAGGCGGGCCCGCGTCGTCTGGGGCGGTATGGACTTGGCCGCGAACACGTCGAGGTCGTTCGTCACGCGGGCGACGGCGCCCTTCTTCTCCAGCAGGTAGAAGATGCCGCGGTCCCGGCGGATGTCGTGATAGGCGAGGTCGAGCTGCGCGATGCGCGGATCGCCCCAGGTCAGCCCGTGGACGCTGCGGTAGCGGTCGAGGAGCTTGTACTTGATGACCCAGTCGACCTCGCGCTCGACGAGGGACAGGTCCTCGGACTCGACGGCCTTGAGGGTGCGCTCCCACAGGTCGAGCGCCCGGGTGATCGTCGGCGTGTGGAGCCCGTGCTTGTCGACGAACTCGGCGGCCTTGCCGAAGTACTCGGCCTGGATCTCGAGTGCCGAGAGCTCGCGGCCGTTGGCGAGCTGAACCTTGCGGCGTCCGGTCATGTCGTGCGCGATCTCGCGGATGGCGCGGATCGGGTTGTCGAGGGTCATGTCCCGCATCGACACACCGCCCTCGATCATCCGGAGCACGAGGTCGGTGGTCGCGACCTTGAGCAACGTCGTCGTCTCGCTCATGTTGGAGTCGCCGACGATGACGTGCAGCCGCCGGAACCGTTCGGCGTCGGCGTGCGGCTCGTCGCGGGTGTTGATGATCGGCCGGGACCGGGTCGTGGCGCTCGAGACGCCCTCCCAGATGTGCTCGGCGCGCTGGCTGACCGAGAAGATCGTGCCGCGCGGGGTCTGCTGAATCTTGCCGGCGCCGCAGATGATCTGTCGCGACACGAGGAACGGGATCAGGACGTCCGCCAGTCGGCTGAACTCCCCCTGGCGGCTGACGAGGTAGTTCTCGTGGCACCCGTAGGAGTTGCCGGCCGAGTCGGTGTTGTTCTTGAACAGGTAGATGTCGCCCTCGACGCCGTCGTCGGCAAGCCGCTTCTGTGCGTCGATCATGAGGCCTTCGAGGATCCGCTCCCCCGCGCGGTCGTGCGTCACGAGGTCGACGAGGTCGTCACACTCCGGCGTTGCGTATTCCGGGTGGCTGCCGACGTCGAGGTAGAGGCGCGCGCCGTTGCGCAGGAAGACGTTGCTGCTGCGACCCCAGGACACCACGCGGCGGAACAGGTAGCGGGCCACCTCGTCCGGCGACAGTCGGCGCTGGCCCTTGAACGAGCACGTGACGCCGTACTCGTTCTCGATACCGAAGATCCGCCGGTCCATGGGTTCAGAGTAGTCGGGCACACCAGTCGCCGTGGGGCGGCGCGCGAACGTCATTGACTTGTAGCGAGCGGACTCACCCGACGCAGGTCGGCTCGGGGATCCGTTCGTCGAGAGCCTCGGGTCCCGCGAGCTCACCCGGTACGGCCGGCCGACGACGCCTGCGCATGACCCTGACCGCGACTGCCACGAGCGCGACGGCAACCACCGTGGCGACGACGAGTGGCGTGTTGTCGAGCAGGCCGCTCGCGGCCAGACCCGCGCCGGCGCCGACCCAGACGGTCGACCAGGCGGCCGCCCCGAGCACCGAGGCGAGGGCGAACCGCGGATAGCGCAGGTACGCCGCGCCCGCGACGGCCGGCATGACGGTACGGACGAACGGCAGCAGCCGGCTGAGCAGGATCGCCCAGAAGCCGTGTGCCTGCATGAGCTCGGATGCCCGGTCCCAGCGATCGAGGCCGAGCCGGGCGATCAACCGTGACCCACGCAGCCGCGAGCCACCGACCCGCCCGACGACGTAGCCGAGGTGGTCGCCGGCGCTGGCGCCGATCGCGACCGCGATGCCGAGGACCAGCAGCGGGAGCACGCCGTCGACCTTCGTGGCGAGGCTCGAGATGGCGACCTCGCCCGGCAGGACGGCGCCGAGCCCGAGGCCCGACTCCGCGAGTGCGAGAACGAATCCCAGAAGTGATGTCACCATGAGGGTGTCGACTCGGCCGGCGATGGCGAGGAGTCGACGGCGCGTCGAGACGCGGCCACGATGCCCATCCAGACGACCACGCCGCCCATGACGGCGTCGAGCAGCCAGTGGTTGCCGGTCGCGACGACGACGAGGGTCGTGCCGGCGACGTACAGCACCGACAGCACGTGCCCCGTGCGCCCGACGTGGCGCCACAGGGCCCAGGCCACCCAGATCGTCCAGCCGACGTGCAGTGACGGCATCGCGGCGAGCTCGTTGGTGAGCCCGCCGAGCCCGGCGGGCGCGGAGGCGTGACCGGACCACCACCCGTACGAGGCGGACTGGGCGAGCGTGTCGACATAACCGCCGCCCATCAGCCGAGGCGGAGCCGTCGGGATCAGCACGTACGCCACCAGCCCGATGGCCGACCCGATCACGAGGCCGTTGCGGGCCCGGCGGTAGTCGGTGCGGTGCTTCCAGAAGATGAAGGCCAGGGCGGCAGGCGTCACGAGATAGTGGAGCGCGGCGTACCAGAACGACATCGGCACCGCGATCGACGGGACGGCGGACAGCGCCGAGTTGAGCCCGGCCTCGATGTCGAGGTGCAGGAAGCGCTCGATGTCGAGGACGTCCGTCGCCCGCTCCCGCGCTGCGCCGAGATCGTTGTCCGCGAACATGCGACTTGCGCTGTAGCCGAACCAGAGCGCTGCCAGGACGACGACCTCGCGCACTCCCGGGTGGAGTCGGAACCGGCCGACTGTGGCCCGGTCTAGCTGCCCCACGGCGCTGGATGAGGTGGGTGCGGTGATCAGCTCGGAGCTCATCGGACTTCTCCTTCGGTGATGCGCCGAGTCGTTCGATCGGCATACCCACCAGCACACCCGATCCCGAGTCGCCCGACCATCGAGGTGAGCGCAGGCTCGGGGGTACCCAGCCGCCCGGTTCGCGGGGTGGCACCACCCCCGGACCGGGCGGACAACCGAAGGTCACCCCAAGCGGTGATCGACATCGTCAGGCCTCAGCCGGCTACGAACATCGTCGCGGCGGTCATGAAGGGCTCCAGGATCTATGTGGAAGGTCTCTCCACTTATCCTAGACACAACCGGAGTGCTGGTTCCACTTCGGTCCGAGTGACCTGGATCACCCTGCCGAAGGTCGCCCCTGCGCGCGCGGAGGGGCGGATGCGCTCAGCTGGTGAGAGCAGCCGCGACGTCACTGTCGCTGAGCCGGCGGAACTTGCGGGGCTGCGCGCGCGACCGCGTGAGCACCGCGACCTCGAGCGCTGACGCCTCGACCGTGCGCGGCGGCGTGGTGTCCTGGCCGAGAGCCGTGACGGCCACGCGGATCGCCTCTGCCAGTGCCAGGCCGTCCCGGTAGTGCTCGCCGAGGTAGGTCTCGACCAGCTCGCTCTGGCCACCCATCACGCCGAAGCCCTGGATGTCGGCGACCGAGCCGTCGTACATCAGCCGGTAGATCTGGTCCTCGGACGGGTCGTCACCGAGCTCGCCGACGAAGATCTCGACCTCGTAGGGCTTTTCTCCCCCGGAGGAGAAGATCGTGCCGAGCGTCTGGGCGTACGCATTGGCGAGTCCGCGAGCCGTGACGTCACGGCGGTCGTAGGAGTAGCCGCGCAGGTCGGCGAGGCGTACACCGGCGATGCGGAGGTTCTCGAACTCGTTGTAGCGCCCCACGGCGGCGAAGCCGATGCGGTCGTAGATCTCGCTGATCTTGTGCAGCGCCCGGGACGGGTTCTCCGCGACGAACAGGATGCCGTCGTCGTAGTGGACCACGGCGACACTGCGGCCCCGGGAGATGCCCTTGCGGGCGAAGTCCGCCCGGTCCTTCATCAGCTGCTCGGGCGAGACGTAGAACGGTTGCGTCATCGGATCGGTCCTCTCACGTCAGGGGGGCCGAGGGGCCGTCGGGACGACCCATGCGGGCGGCGATGACCTGGTCGGCGATCGCAGCCGTCTCGTCTTCGGAATAGGCGCGGTAGCCGTTGGCGGTGATGGCTCCGACCATCGGGAAGATCCGGCGGGCGAGGTCGGGGCCGCCGGTCGCGGTGTCGTCGTCGGCGGCGTCGTAGAGCGCCTGGATCGCGGCGGTCACCGCGTCGGTCTCGCTCATGCCCTCGCGATAGAGCTTCTTGAGAGAGCCGCGAGCGAACGTCGACCCGGATCCGACCGAGTGGAACGCGCGCTCCTCGTTGCGGTTGCCGGTGACGTCGAAGGCGAAGATGCGCCCCACACGGGCGTCGAGGTCGTACGCGGCGAACAGCGGGACGACGGCAAGTCCCTGCATCGCCATGCCGAGGTTGTTGCGGATCAGCGCGGCGAGCCGGTTGGCCTTGCCGTCGGTCGACAGGACCGTGCCCTCGATCTTCTCGTAGTGCTCGAGCTCGACCTGGAACAACCGGGTCATCTCGACGGCGAGCCCGGCCGTGCCGGCGATGCCGACGCACGAGTACTCATCGGTCGGGAAGACCTTCTGGATGTCGCGCTGAGCGATGACGTTGCCCATCGTGGCGCGCCGGTCGCCCGCCATGACGACGCCGCCGTCGAACGTCGCGGCGACGATCGTGGTGCCGTGAGTCACGCCCACGAGGCTCCCCCCATCGGTCACTCGGGCGGTTGGCAGCAGCTCGGGAGCTCTGACGGAGAGGTAGTCGGCGAAGGATGAGGTTTCGGACAGTCGGGTGCCGTCAGGCAGCATCACTGTCCGCCCTTCTGCACGAAGCTGCGGACGAACTCCTCGGCATTCTCCTCGAGCACGTCGTCGATCTCGTCGAGGATCGAGTCGACGTCGTCATCGAGCTTTTCCTTGCGCTCGGCGTCCACCTCGGTGGTGTCGACCTGCGCCTCGGGCTCGCTCGACTTGCGGGTGCTCTTGTGCTGCTGTTCGGACATACCCCAACCCTATCCCGGTCGGGCCAGACGTGGCGTGACCTCGACGTTTCGTAGTTTCGGGTTAACCCAGTCGCAACTCGGGTACGAACCCTCTGGACGCCCGGTTGAGAACCGAGCCGGGCGTCAGCGGGCGGGACCGAGCAACACTCCAGGAGACGGTCCCGCCCGCCCCTCACGCCCGGACTACGGCCTGACGTACGAGTTCGCGCGGGCCACGACGTTGTGGACGTAGTCCTCCGAATGGTTGTAGGAGAAGACCGCCTGCGTCCAACCCTGGCCAGTACGCAGGTCGCGGCCGGAGGCGCACAGGTAGCGGGCCGCGGAGTAGGCCGCGTCGATGACGTTGTTGGGGTCAGCCGTGCCGTCCTCGTTGCCGTCGGATCCCCACTTGCGCCACGTCGACGGGATGAACTGCATCGGCCCGACGGCGTGGTCCCATGTCTTGTCGCCATGCCACTTCTCGGACTGTTCGTCCGACGGGATGCGGGCCACGCCGGGCGAGCCGTCCAGCGCGGGACCCACGATCGGCCGCGTCGTGGTGCCGTCGGCGCGCAAGCGGCTGCCGCCGTTGGTGCCGTGGCCTGACTCGATGGCGCCGATACCGGCAAGGGTCGTCCAGCCGACGTGGCACTTCGGCTGCTCCCGGTCGAGGCGTACGGAGGCAAGCGCGTACGCCTCGAGCGCCACCGTGCCGATGCCGGTCTGCCGCGCGACCTGGGAGAGCCAGGTGGCATCGATGCGCTCGCCCGACGACGCCTCGGGGGCGGGCGCGACCGGTTCGGAGACGGGCTTGACCGGCGCCATCGTGGTCGTCGGGGTCGGGGCGCTGCGAGGCGCGCCCTGTGGTGACTTGGCGAGCAGTGCCGCGGACACCATGAGCCCTGCGACCGCACAGAGGGCAGTGACGGCAATCGCGGCGGTGATACGTCGCTCCCGCCGGGCTGCCTGGTCGGACATCGGGCTATCGGCCTGTGATGGCGGCGAACAGCTCGCTGGCGGTGTTGCTGGTCTCGAACAACCGGCCCACGTGCTCGGCTGTGCCGCGCAGGGGTTCCATCGTCGGTATGCGTTGCAGCGAGTCCTGCCCCGGCAGGTCGAAGATCACCGAGTCCCACGAGGCCGCGGCGATGTCCTTGGAGAACTTCGCGAGGCACATGCCGCGGAAGTACGCCCGGGTGTCGCGCGGCGGGTCGGTGACCGCTGTGGCGATCTGAGGCTCGGTCAGCAACCGGTCCATGCGGTCGGTGCGGATGAGCTGGTGGTAGAGCCCCTTGTGCAGCCGGACGTCGTGGTACTGGACGTCGACCAGGTGCAGCTTGGCGTGATCCCAGTCGAGCCCGTCACGCTCGCGATAGCGCTCCAGGAGCGCCAGCTTGGCGACCCAGTCGAGCTCGCGGACGCACTCCATCGGATCGCGGGCCAGGCGGTCGAGCACGCTCTCCCACCGGCGCAGGACGTCATCGGTCTGCTCGTCGGAGCCCTCGCGGGCCACGAACTCCTTGGCGAGCCTGAGGTACTCCCCCTGCAGCTCCAGGGCCGTGACGGTGCGGCCGTCCTCGAGCTCGACCTTCTGCGTCAGCGTCGAGTCGTACGAGATGTCGTGCAGGGCCGTGACGGGGGCCGACAGGGCGAGGCTGTGGGTCAGGAATCCCGCCTCGATCATCGCGAGGACGATCGAGGTCGTGCCGTGCTTGAGGTAGATCGCGGTCTCGGAGCAGTTGGCGTCGCCGATGATGACGTGCAACCGCCGGTACTTCTTGGGGTCGGCGTGCGGCTCGTCGCGGGTGTTGATGATGGGGCGCTTGAGCGTCGTCTCGAGGCCGACACCGACCTCGAAGTAGTCGGCCCGCTGGCTGATCTGGAAGGCGTGGACGCTGCCGTCCTGCTTCTGCCCCACGCGGCCGGCGCCGGTGAACACCTGGCGGGAGACGAAGAACGGTGTGAGGTGCTCCACGATCTGGTCGAACGGGACGTCGCGCCGCATGAGGTAGTTCTCGTGCGCACCGTAGGACGCGCCCTTGTTGTCGACGTTGTTCTTGTAGAGCACGATCGGTGCGGTGCCGGGGATCTTGGCGGCGAGCTCGGCGCCCAGGCGCATGACGTTCTCGCCGGCCTTCTCCCACCGCACGACATCGAGCGGGTTGGTCACCTCGGGGCTGGAGTACTCCGGGTGCGCGTGGTCGACGTAGAGGCGGGCGCCGTTGGTGAGGATGATGTTGGCGAGTCCCATGTCCTCGTCGGTCAGCTGCGACGGG
>NZ_JAKFCB010000304.1:0-26349 GCF_036676885.1 Aeromicrobium sp. | reverse complement strand
GCCGACGACATGCGCGCCAACTACAAGCGCATCGCGGTCGCCGCCAAGAACATCGACACCCGCGAGCACGACATCGCCGACTCCGACGACTACTTCCAGTACCACGGCGGCATGGTCGCCACCGTCCGAGCACTGACCGGCTCGGACCCCAAGGCGTACGTCGGCGACTCCACGACACCCGATGCCGTACGCACCCGGACCCTGCAGGAGGAGACGACCCGCGTGTTCCGCGCGCGCGTCGTCAACCCGCGCTGGATCGGTGCGATGCAGCGGCACGGCTACAAGGGCGCGTTCGAGCTCGCCGCGACGGTCGACTACCTCTACGGCTTCGACGCCACGACAGGTGTCGTCCACGACTGGATGTACGAGACCCTCGCCAAGGAGTACGTGCTCGACGAGGTCAATCAGGAGTTCATGAAGAAGTCGAACCCCTGGGCCTTGCGCGGCATCATCGAGCGGCTCAACGAGGCCGCCGATCGTGACCTGTGGGCCGACCCCGATCCCGAGGTGCTCGCCGCGATGCAGCAGGTCTACCTCGACATCGAGGGTGACCTGGAGGATCGCGGGTGAGGCGCATCCGGGTCATCGGGATCGGACCCGGCGACCCGGACCAGGTGACGCTCGAGGCGGTCGCCGCGATGCACTCCGTCGCGTACTTCGTCGTCGCCGACAAGGGGCCCGACGACTCGCTGCTGGCGGCACGGCAGGCGCTGCTGACCCGGCACGTCGGCTCGGGCGCCCAGGTCGTGGCCGTACGCGATCCCGAGCGCGACCGCAACGACCCACGCGACTACCGCGGCGCGGTCAGCGACTGGCACGAGGCACGCGCCGAGGCGTACGAGCGCGTGATCCTCGACCGGCCCGGCGACGTCGGCTTCCTGGTGTGGGGCGACCCGGCGTTCTACGACTCGACGATCCGCATCGTCGAGCGGGTCCTGGCCCGCGGCCGCGTCGAGGCCGAGTGGGACGTCATCCCCGGCATCTCGAGCCTGCAGCTGCTCGCCGCGCGCCACCGGATCGTGCTGCACGAGATCGGCCAGCCGATCACCGTCACGACGGCGCGCAAGCTGCGCGAATCGGTCGAGGCCGGCGCTGACAACATCCTCGTGATGCTCAGCGCCCGGCTCGACCTCGACGGGCTCGACGACTGGCACATCTGGTGGGGCGCCAACCTCGGCACCGAGCACGAGCGACTGGTCGCCGGCCGCGTCGGCGACGTCGCCGCCGCGGTCGACGAAGCCCGCGCCGCCACCAAGGCCGACGCGGGCTGGGTCATGGACGCCTACCTGCTGCGCCGCTCCTGAGTCAGGCGGGCTGGGCAGCCAGCTGCGGGTACATCGCCTCGATCGGTGCGGCGAGCCCGGCCTTGACCTGGTGGCTCACGTCGTCGGCGAGCACCTCGAACGCTCCGGCCTCGATGCCGTCGAGGGCTGACTTCACGACATCCTCAGGTGCGGACTTCGGGGCGTCGACCTCGGCGATCATGTCGGTGTCGACGTAGCCGACGTGCAGCCCGACGACCTGGACGCCGCGGGGAGCGAGCGCCAGCCGCATGCCGTTCGTCGCGCTCCAGAGCGCGGCCTTGGTCGGCTCGTACGTTCCGCCGAACGAGACCCACGACAGCGCCGAGTGGGTGTTGAGGATGACGCCGTTGCCGTTCTCGACGATGCGGTCACCCAGCAGCGAGGCGAGGCGCAGCGGCCCGAAGTAGTTGGTCTCGAACTCCTGGCGGATCGCGGTCTGGTCAGCGGTCAGCAGCGGACCGCCGGCCAAGGTCCCGGCGTTGTTGATCAGGACGTTCACGTCGGGAGTCGCGCCAACCGCGGCCTCGACGGAGTCGGCGTCGGTCACGTCGAGCTGGAGCGCCACGACGCGTGGGTCACTGGTGTCGATCGTCGAGGCGTCGCGGGCGGTCGCGTAGACCTTGCGCGCTCCGCGCTCGAGGAGCTGGCGTACGAACTCCTTGCCCATGCCGCGGTTGGCTCCGGTGACGAGGACGGTCTGGTCGGCGAGTGAGGTCATGATGAGTCCTTGAGAGAAGTAAACAGTTTGGTGTACTTCTTGGAGAGTACACAGATCGGTTTACTTTGTGCAACGGGCGGCCTATTCTGGGTGCGTGACGTCGACCACCCGGCCCAAGCCCCGCGAGCGACTGCTGGCGGCTGCCGAGGAGCTGTTCTACAGCGAGGGTGTGCACGTCGGCGTCGACCGGTTGTGCGAGGCCGCGCAGGTGTCGAAGCGCTCGATGTACCAACACTTCGGCAGCAAGGACGAGATCCTCGTCGAGATGCTCAGGTCCCGGGCGCCTCAGGTCATGGCCGGGCTCGACGTGGCGCCCGACGCCGCCCCGCGTGAGCGCATCCTGGCCGTGTTCGACGCGCTGCACGAGCAGGCGCAGGCGCCCGGCTTCCACGGCTGTCCGTTCGTCAGCGTCGCCACCGAGCTCAAGGACCGCGATCATCCTGCGAGCGTCGCCGCACTGGGCTACAAGCTCGAGCTCAACGCGTTCTTCGAGGAACAGGCCAGGCTGGCAGGCGCGACCGACCCGGTGTCGCTGGGTGTCCAGCTCACGATGATGTTCGACGGCGCCAGCGCCTACAGCGTCGTCCGGGGAGGCGGCTCGCCGGCCGCCCGGTCGGCAGTCGTCGCGCTGCTCGACGCGCAGGGGGTCTGAGCGTGGCCACGCTGACCTACATCACCAACACCTCCCTCGACGGCTACATCGAGGACGCGGACGGCTCGTTCGACTGGACCGATCCCTCTGACGAGCTGTTCGGCTTCATCACGAACCTCGTGCGCCCGGTCGGCACCTGGCTCTATGGCCGGCGCCTGTACGAGTCGATGGCCGTGTGGGAGACCGATCCCGCTCTGGCTGCCCAGTCAGAGCTCATGGCCGAGTTCGCGAACGTCTGGCAGGCAGGCAACAAGATCGTCTACTCCACGACACTCGACGAGGTCTCGACCGCCGACACCCGGATCGAGCGCCGCTTCGACCCCGCGTCGATTCGCGACCTGAAGGGGTCTGCCGCTGGTGACATCGCCATCGGCGGGGCCGCCCTCGCGGCACACGCGTTCAATGCCGGCCTGGTGGACGAGTGCCACCTCTTCGTCCATCCGGTGGTCGTCGGTGACGGGAAGCCGGCCTTCTCCCGCGACACCCGCGCCAGGTTGGAGCTGCTGGACGAGCGCAGGTTCGGCAACGGTGTCGTCTACCTGCGTCACCGGGTCCAGGCCTGACTCAGCAGCCGATGACGGCGCGGCCCGCGGCGGTCAGCGCCTTGGCGACGGCTTCGGGCGTACGTCCGACATAGCCCGCGACCATCGCGCCGTCGCGGAGCATCATGAGCTGCTCGGCCTTGGCGTCCACGTCGTCGACGCCGAGCTCGGTCAGCAGCTCGGCGAACTGGCCGACCAACCACGTGCGGTGGTCCATGACGACGCGGTGACCGGGGTGGTCGGGCTGCGACAGCTCGGCCGCGGCGTTGATGAACGGGCACCCGCGGAAGCCCGGCGTGCTGGTAACCGTGCCTACGCCGTCGGCATACCAGCGCAGGACGCCGGCCGGATCGCCCGCGAGGTCGGCGCGCTTCTGGGTGAGGAGGCCCTCGGACCGCGCGACCTGTTGCTCGAGGTAGGCCGTGATCAGGTCGTCCTTGGTGGGGAAGTGCCGGTAGAACGTGACCTTGGAGACGCCCGCCTCGGCGATGAGCCGGTCGGCGCTGACCGCGCGGATGCCGTCGGCGTAGTAGCGACGCGTCGCGGCATCCAGGATGCGATCGCGCACGGGGGCTGCGGGGGTCGGCATCGTCACACTCCTTCGGGTTTGCCATGGTGCCACGATCGTGATTTGATTGAGGTAGACGTACTAGTTAGTCTACCTCAATCCAAGGAGTCCCACATGCCCGAGCAGATCCTCTACACCGCCGTCGCCACCTCGACCGGAGATGCCCGCAACGGGCACGTACGTTCGAGCGACGGACTGCTCGACACCGACGTCCGCTTCCCGGTCGAGCTGGGCGGCGCCGGCGGCGCGACGAACCCCGAGCAGCTGTTCGCCGCGGGCTATGCGGCGTGCTTCCACTCGGCGCTCAAGTCGAGCAAGGCGCAGCACGGTGTCGACGTCAAGGACTCCGCCGTCACCGCAGAGGTCGGCATCGGCCCGAACGGCTTGGGCGGGTTCGGCCTCGCCGTGACGCTTCGCGTCGAGATGGCCGGCGTCTCGCAGGAGGACGCCGAGAAGGCCGTCGCGATCGCCCACGAGTGGTGCCCCTACTCCAACGCGACCCGCGGCAACATCGACGTCATCCTCGACGTCGAGGTCGCCTGATCCAACCGCTCAGCGGGGCGTGAAGGTCGCCCGTTCGGCGCCGGTCACCGCTGCCCAGTAGCGGTCGCCATAGGACCAGTGCCACCACTCGGGCGGGTAGTTGACGAGGCCGACACCTGATAGAGCGTCGCTGAGCACGCGGCGCCACAGGGCCGCTTCTTCGGTGATGTTCTCGGCGGCCGTGAAGCACGCGCCGGCGCTCGCCTCGGGGGTCGCGTTGACCGGCGTTCCCATGTCGAGCTCGACGTCCCCTGCCGTGAGGGTGAGGTCGACCGCGGCGCCGCACGGGTGCGGGGCGACCGCCAACGGCGAGATGTGCTTGCTCGCCTCGGCGACCAAATGCTCCGGACGCCAATCGGGGTGGGTTCGCGCCAGGTCAGCACAGTGCTCCTCGAAGTAGCGCTGTTGCAGGGCCGCAGGTCGGTGTCCCTCGATCACCAGGAGCCGCACATCGGCCGGCAGGCTCGACTGAGCAGCCAGCAGGCGTTCCGCCACGCTGGCGCGGAGCCTGGCCCATGCGCCGGTCGCATCCTGCTTGCGGAGGTCGAGCGCAAGCTCGGGGATGTCTCGCACATCGACCAGGTCCTCTCCGCACTCGATGGCTGGGACGTCGGACACGCGCGGATCGGAGAGCAGCAACACCCTCCGAGGCTACGTGGCGGTATGTCGTCCGGCTCAGTCCTGCGGGTCGACCGGCGGTTCGGCGCCCTCGTGCTCGTCCCGGTCGGCCCACTCCAGCAGCGGCGCGATGTCGAAGACCGCCTGGTCGATGCCCTCGTGCAGGTCGCCGAGGTCGGCGAAGCGCGCCGGCACGGTCTCGATCGTGAAGTCGTGCGGATCGACGTCGTCGACCTCGTCCCAGCGGATCGGCGTCGAGACGCGACCGTCCGGGAGGCCGCGCACCGAGTAGGCCGCCGCGATCGTGTGGTCGCGGGCGTTCTGGTTGTAGTCGACGAACAGCTGGGCGGGGTCACGGTCCTTGCGCCACCACGTCGTCGTGACGTCGTCCGGCGCCCGCCGCTCGACCTCCCGCGCGAACGCGAGCGCCCCACGGCGTACGTCCTTGAACCCGTGCTCGGGCCTGATGCGCACGTAGATGTGCAGGCCCGACCCGCCTGAGGTCTTGGGGAAGCCGGTCGCGCCGATCTCGTCGAGGATCTCCTCGGCGACCCGGGCGACCCGCTGCACCGTGGCGAAGTCGCACTCCGGACCCGGGTCGAGGTCGATGCGCCACTCGTCGGGCTTCTCGATGTCGGCCTTGCGGCTGTTCCACGGGTGGAACTCGACGGTCGACATCTGCACGGCCCAGATCACCGCCGCGAGCTCGGTCACGCAGAGCTCGTGGACGTCACGGTTGAAGCGGGGGAAGTGGACGCTGACGGTCTTGATCCACGGCGGTGCGCCCGGCGGGAGCTTCTTCTGGTGCACCTTGTCGCCGGCGAGGCCCTTGGGGAACCGGTGCAGCATGCACGGCCGCTCGTACAGCGCGTTGACGATGCCGTCGCCCACCGCGAGGTAGTACTCGACGAGGTCGAGCTTGGTCCAGCCGCGTTCGGGGAAGTAGACCCGGTCGGGGTTGCTGACGCGCACGACCTTGTCGTCCACCTCGATCTCCACAGCGGGCGACGATGCCTTGGCCATGGCCCCACCGTATGGGCTAGGGCCGGCGCACGCCTGTGGGATTGGGGTACGGCACGGCGCCCGACGCCTCGACGGCTCGCGCCACGGCGAGCAAGGGCTCCTCGATCGTGATCATGCGGCCGGTGGCCTCGCGGTCGATGCCTGCGGCGCACACGCGATCGGTCGCATCCTCGATCTGCTGGCGCGCCGCCCGCCCGGTGTCGGTGATCGCGCCCTCGGCGTCGACCCAGCCGCGGGTCGCCAGCCGGCTGATCGCCGCCGACCACTCGTCCTCGGTCCAGCCACGCATCCTGCGCTGCTGCTCTCCGGCGAGACCGGCCGCGACGGCGAGGGCGTTGGCCGCGGCGCCGTCGAGCCCCGCGGAGGTGAGCACGGCGATGTGGCAGTCTCCGCGATACTCACGCACCACCGTCGCGGCATGCCAGAGGCGGCCGATGTCGTCGTCGGGTTCCGGCAACGAGAAGTGGGCCGCTGCGAGGGGTTTGCCGGCGAAGTCGATGCCCCGCGTGATCGCCGACAGCTCGTTGGCGATTCGGGCGGTGTCGACGCCGGCCAGCGCCGGGGCGAGCGCGTCGCGGGCCAGGTCGTAGCGGACCCGCAGCACGTCGTCGCGTGACGCCATCGACCACGCATCGGGCAGCGCACGGGTGACCATACGCGGCGCGAATCCCTGGAACAGCGCGACGACCAGCTCCGGCGCCGGCGTCCCGACCGCTGCCGAGCGTGAGGCCATGTAGCCCATCCAGTAGCCCTTGAGGCCGATCGCCTCGTAGCGCTGCTTGGCGTCGGGTGCGAAGTAGACGACGTCGTGAACCGCCTCGATCGAGCGCCAGAAGGTCATACGGCCATCCTCTCAGGCGCGCTTGGTGCCCCGGTACCGTCGTCGGTGATGACTGACCCGACCCAGAACACCCGCATCCTGCTCGCCTCCCGCCCCCACGGCGAGCCCACGTCCGACAACTTCACGATCGAGGCGGTCCCGATCCCGGTGCCTGCCGAGGGTGAGGTGTTGCTCCGGACGATCTACCTCTCGCTCGACCCCTACATGCGGGGCCGCATGAGCGCGGCGAAGTCGTACGCCGCGCCCGTCGAGGTCGGCACTGTCATGCAGGGCGGCACGGTCGCCGAGGTCATCGAATCCCGTGACGCCTCGCTGCAGGTCGGCGACGTGGTGCTGTCCTTCACCGGTTGGCAGTCGTACGGCGTGGCCGCCGCGAAGCACGTGCGAAAGCTCGATCCGACACTGGCGCCCATCTCGACCGCGGTCGGCGTCCTGGGCATGCCCGGCTTCACCGCGTACGCCGGACTGCTCGAGATCGGCAGGCCGCAGCCGGGCGAGACCGTTGTGGTGGCCGCTGCTGCCGGACCCGTCGGCTCAGCAGTCGGCCAGATCGCCCGCATCAAAGGCGCCCGCGCCGTCGGCATTGCCGGCGGCCCGGACAAGGTCGCCTGGCTCGAGGAGCTCGGCTTCGACGTCGCGCTCGACCATCGCTCGCCGACATTCGGCGACGACCTCAAGGCCGCGGTGCCCGACGGCATCGACGTCTACTTCGAGAATGTCGGCGGCCACGTGTGGGACACGGTCCTGCCGCACCTCAACACGTACGCCCGGGTGCCACTGTGCGGGCTCGTCGCGCACTACAACGAGACCGAGCTGCCGCCCGGCCCGGACCGTTCGTCGCGGCTGATGACGTCGATCCTCACCAAGAGCCTGACGATCCGCGGGTTCATCCAGACCGAGTTCGTCAAGACGCACTACACGGCGTTCCAGGAGGATGCCGCCGAATGGCTGCGCGACGGCACGTTGCGCCATCGCGAAGACGTGGTCAAGGGACTCGAGAACGCACCCGAGGCATTTGCGGGCCTGCTCAAGGGCACGAGCTTCGGCAAGCTGCTCGTGCAGGTCGGGGACGACCCGACCCGCACGAGCTAGCTGGCTACTGCAGGGTCATCCTCGGTTCACCCGCGGCGGTGAGGCCGGTGCCAGTACGTACGCAGGCACCGCTCCGGGGCGCACCGCCGTTGTACGCCTGGCGCACGCACGAGCGGGTCGCGAGCTGGCCCCAGTAGTTGGGATGCAGCGATTCCTGGATGTAGTACGGGCTGCTCCCGCCCGTCGTGACGGTACGGATCTGGTTGACCCACTCCGTCCGGTCGACCGCCGTCGGCGCGGTCCAGCTGGCCAGGCCGACCTCCTCGTACAGGCCGACGCCGCCCTCGCAGAGCCGCCGGCCATTGAAGGTCGATGCCAGGTTGAGCGTCCGGGCGTTCGTGATGCCGGCCTGGCTGATCGCGCCGGTCACGGTGTTGTTGATCGTCGGCAGCGCGGTGCTGTTGGCCCAGTCGGCGTCGGCGTTCCAGAAGCCGCAGCCGCCCGTGCTCTGCCGCGTGTAGCCGCTCTGGCTGTAGCGGAAGCCCGAGCCGTTGGGGATCGGCGACGGGTAGTTCTGCACCAGCAGCGTCCACGAGCTGTCGGCGTAGCCGGCGTTGCGCATCGCGGTGCGGACGTTGGCGTACGCATTCGCGATCCGGGTCTTGACCGCGGCGACGTTGGCGGTCGTGAAGTTGGCGACGACGCTGCTGTCGTCCTGGCAGTAGTCCTTCCACCACGACGGCGACGAGAGGAAGTCCGTCACGCACGACTGCACGATGCTCGCGAAGTTGAAGTCGTTGCCGCCGATCGACACCGTGACCATCTTGACGTTGTGGGTCGCGGCGAACTGCTGCAGCATCTTGGCCTGCCCCTGCTTGCCGGCGCCGTTGTCGTAGAAGTCGAGGCCGGGCTTGAAGTACTCGCCGTCGGACGTCGCGGTGCGGGCGCCGGAGCACGCGAGGTTGACGCTCTGCACGCCGCCGCCGATGTGGATCTCGGCGCTCTTGCTGCGGTGGCACCGGTTGATCTGCTCCGCGGTGTTCGAGGCGTTGTCGAAGTACGCCGTGCCGCCGAGCGCGTCCGCCCGCGAGGCGCTGGCGTTGGACGACCCGGCCCAGCGGCCGGCCTCACCCGAGATGTACGAGTCGCCGACCGACACGACGTACGGAGTGCCGCTGCCGGGGCCGTCGGCCTGCGCCGGTGTGGGTACGAGGGTGAGTGCGGCGAACGCCAGACACAGCGCTCCGACAAGTGGACGTGCTCGGGTGACCAGCGACATGTGGTGCCTCCTAGGTGGACGTTCCCTCCGACCCGGTGGGCCCGGACCCGAACCTAGTGGCGTACGTCACACTTTGGGAAGACCTAAATTACTTTCGGGTAACGGTCGCTGGCGCGTGGGCCGGGTGAGGACCTTGGCGATGCACGCGGGTATGCCCTCGTCGTCCCCGTGCTGCCGAGCCCGGTACGCGCTCGGGCTCTCGCCGACGAGCTCGGAGAAGCGCGTGCTGAAGGTGCCCAACGAGGAGCACCCCACCTCGAAGCAGACCTCGGTGACCGACATGTCTCCGCGGCGCAGCAAGGCCATGGCGCGCTCGATGCGGCGAGTCATGAGATAGCCGTACGGCGTCTCGCCGAACGCCGCGCGAAAGCTCCGGGAGAAGTGGCCCGACGACATCAGGGCGACACGGGCCAGGGCCTCCACGTCGAGTGGTTTGGCGTACTCCCGGTCGATCGTGTCGCGCGCCCTGCGGAGCAGGACCAGGTCCTCGTTGGCCACGCTCCCATGATGGCATCCCCTGCTTCGCCCCTTGAGCTTGTCGAAAGGCATTTGACCTGGAGTGCGCTCCAGGGTGAATGCTGAAGGCATGACTGTGACCGAGGTCCCCGCGGAGGGGCTGACCATCAGCGGCGCCGCCGAGCTGAGCGGGCTGAGCGTCGACACCCTGCGCTACTACGAGAAGGAGGGCCTGTCCCTCCACCGCCCCGAACGCTCGGCGTCGGGGCAGCGCCGCTACACCGAGGAGGACGTGCGGTGGCTCGGCACGCTCGTGATGCTGCGCCGGACCGGTATGCCGATCCGTGACGTCCGCCGCTTCGTCGACCTCTACCGGATCGAGGGCAGCGAGCCGCAGCGGATGGCGATCCTCGAGGCGCACCGCGAGCACGTGCTCGAGCAGCTCAGCGAGGTGCAGACCCACCTCGACGCGATCAACCGCAAGATCGACTTCTACAAGGAAAAGGTGAACGGATGAAGACCACCGCATGGGGGAGCCAGGGGCTCGAGGCCAGCATCGAGGGGCTCGGCGCGATGGGGATGTCGGCGTTCTACGGCGACCGTGACGACGCGGAGTCGACCGCGACGCTCAACCGGGCGCTCGACCTCGGCATCACGATGATCGACACCGCCGAGATCTATGGGCCGTTCCTCAACGAGCGACTCATCAGGCAGGCGATCGGCCAGCGGCGTGACGAGTTCGCGATCGCGACGAAGTTCTCCCGGCGCGTCGACGACGACGGCACGATCGGCCCGCCCGACGGCAGCCCGACGTATGCCCGCAAGGCGCTCGAGCGTTCGCTGCAGAACCTCGGCATGGAGACGATCGACCTGTACTACCTGCACCGCGTCGACCCGGACATCCCGATCGAGGAGACCGTCGGCGCGATGGCCGAGTTCGTCACCGAGGGCAAGGTCAGGTATCTCGGGCTGTCCGAGGCGGCGCCCGCGACGATTCGGCGGGCGCACGCGACGCACCCGATCACGGCGCTGCAGACCGAGTACTCGCTGTTCGAGCGGAGCCCCGAGGTCAACGGCGTCCTCGACACGACCCGCGAGCTCGGCATCGAGTTCGTCGCGTACTCGCCGCTGGGCCGCGGCGTGCTGACCGGCGCGATCGCAACGCCCGACGACCTGCCCGCGGACGACTGGCGGCGCAACATGCCGCGGTTCGGCGAGGCGAACCTGACGCACAACCTGACGATCGTCGACAAGGTCCGCGCCCTCGCCGGCGCCAAGGGCATCACTCCGGGGCAGCTGGCCCTGGCGTGGGTGCTGCACCAGGAGGGCGTCGTCGCGATCCCCGGCACGAAGCGCCGGACGTACCTCGAAGAGAACGTGGGCGCGGTCGACGTCGAGCTCACCGACGAGGACCTGACGGCTCTCGCCGATGCGGCCCCGGTCGGCGTCACCCAGGGGGACCGCTACGACGAGGCCGGCATGCGCCAGGTCCACGTCTAGACC
Source organism: Aeromicrobium sp. (assembly GCF_036676885.1). Classification (GTDB taxonomy): domain Bacteria; phylum Actinomycetota; class Actinomycetes; order Propionibacteriales; family Nocardioidaceae; genus Aeromicrobium. Next base: position 15,270 of record NZ_JAKFCB010000304.1, on the reverse strand, counting down.
CCGGCCCGAGTCGGGTCATCCCTTGGCGTAGCGCAGGACCCACTCGACGAACGGTGTCGCCTCGCGCCAGTCGGCGCGCACGTGGTCGAGCAGCTCGGGCGTGTGGATGAACGGCTCGAACCCGTAGCTCTTGCCGAGCGTCATCGACTTGTGCCGCAGCAGCTCGATCCGCGGGTGGTCGACGTCGAAGCCGCGGGGTGCGGTCTTGAGCCGGTCGCCGCCGAGCTCCCACCCCGCGGCCTGCATCGTCGCGAGGATGTCCTCGAGCTCGCCGCCGCGGCGCTTGTCGACGATCGCGTCGCGGATGCTGGCGAGCCGGGGCGATGACGCTTCGTAGAAGCCGACACCGACGCGCACGCCGGGCGCGCCGACCTGCACGTAGTAGCCGGTCGCCGGGCCCCTGGGCACGAACGCACCCTGGTGGGTCTTGTAGGGCGTCTTGTCCTTCGCGAACCGCACGTCGCGGTAGGGCCGGAACACCTTGGCGTCGCCGAACTCGTCGGCCAGCGCCGCGACCAGCGCCTTCATCGGCGCGGCGACCGCGGTGTCGTACGTCGGCTTGTGGGCTTCCCAGTACGACTTGGTGTTGTCCATCTCGAGGTCGTCGTAGAAGTCGAGGGCCGCGACGGGAAATCCGGTGAACTCAGGCACCCTGCGAGGCTACTTCGTGACCGCCCGAGCGCGAATCAGGGCAGCAGATCGCCGTACAGAGCCAGCAACGATGCCTCGGCCTGCTTCCGTGCTGCTGCGCGGTCGTCGGCGTGGGCGATCAGCAGCGCCGCCTCGGTGATCGAGCCGAGCACGAGCTGGGCCAGGACCGGGGCCGGGGTGGCTCGGGAGACCGTGGGGCTGTCGGCGAGCATCGCGATGAGCAGCCCGAGCCCGTGCTCGGCCTCGATCTCCCGCCAGGTCTGCCAGCCCAGCACGCCGGGCGCGTCGGTCAGCGCGATCCGGCGTACGTCCGGGCGCTCGCAGATGTCGAGGAATGCGGCCAGGGCCCGGCGAACCAGGTCGTCCGAGCCCTCGCCGACGAGCCGGCCGAGGTCGGTCACGATCTCGCCCTCGAGCTGCTCGAAGACGACCCGGAACAGGCCGCGCTTGTCGCCGAAGTGATGGTGCAGGGCGCCGCGCGTCACCCCCGCGGCGCTGACGATCTCGTCGGCCGGCACGCCTGCGAAGCCCCGCTCGGCGAACAGCCGGCGACCGGCGGTGAGCAGTGCGCCTCGCGTCGCCTCGCGTCGGTCCTGCTGGCTAGGCGACACTTCGCCCCGCGAACTCCGTGACCAGCCGGACGAGCTCGGCCGGCTGGTCCTCGGGCACGAAGGTGAGCGAGTCGGCGATCGGCACGATCGTCGCGTGGGGAAGGCGGCCGGCCAGCCGCTCGGCGAGGCTGAGCGGGAAGAGCTTGTCCTCGGTCGCCCACGCCAGCAGGACCGGATGGGGGAACGCCGGCAGCTGTTCGGCGGCCGTGAGCGTGTGGCGCTTGTGCACCGTGCGGAGGAAGGCGCCCAGGTCCCGCCGGATCGCGCCGTCGCGCCGGCTCGGCAGGACGTACGAGTCGACGGTGTCGCGCGGGATCGGGCGCTTGGTGAGCAGGCCGAACCCGATCGGCAGCCGCTGCACGAACCGCAGCCGAAGGGCCTGAACCAGCAGCCAGGTGCCACCGGGGACCTTGGCGAGCCGCGGCAGCAGGGCGAACATCGGCGGGAAGAACCGCTCGAAGCTGTCCGACGGCGTGAGCACGACCCGGCCGATCCGCTCGGGATGGCGCGTCATCAGGATCTGGGTCAGCGCGCCGCCGGTGTCGTTCGCGACGACCGTGACGTCCTGCAGGTCCAGCCGGTCCATGAACGCCGCGATCAGGTCGGCGACGCCCGGCGGGGTGAGGTCGGCGTCGGGCATCGGGTGCTCGTGCGAGCCGAGCGGCCAGTCGACGGCGTACGTGTGGAAGCCGGCGTCGGCCAGGCCCGGCACGACCTGGCGCCAGAGGTCGGCATTGACCAGCAGGCCATGGACGAGCACGACAGCCGGGCCGTCGGGTGGACCGCTCTCGAAGTAGCGGAGCGTGCCGGAATCGAGCGTGAGCTCGCGGCTCTCACCAAGTGCGGCGGGACGGGCGGAGGGGGTCATGGGCCAAACATACATACCGTATGTATGTTTGGCCATCCCTCGCCCATGTGTGAGCAAACTCCCAACGAGTTGCGTTTAGCGTCCCAGTCGTTGTTAGGTAAGGCTGACCTAAGCACGAACTTCGGGGGAAGGAGTGGTGGTGCGCCACCACCTGTTCAACGCACGCAATCTCGACCGCTACCGCGACGACATGACGCGAGGCCTCGATGTCCTCACCGGCCACGTGTCCGGGGTGACCCAGCCATTCTCCGGAGCGGGGGTGCCCGGCGTGGCGCAACGCGTGGCGGAGGTCGACCTCGATCGGCCGCTGGACGATCTCGCCGCCGTCCTCGACGAGATGCGGACCGTCTATCTCGACGATGCGGTCTGGTTCCACGAGCCGCGATACCTGGCGCACCTCAACTGCCCCGTCGTGATCCCCGCGCTCGTCGCCGAGCTCTTCGTCTCTGCGGTCAACTCCTCCCTCGACACGTGGGACCAGAGCGCGGGCGGGACCCTCGTCGAGCGCCGGCTGGTTGACTGGACGGCCGCACGCATCGGTTTCGGCGACGCAGCCGACGGCGTGTTCACGAGCGGCGGCACGCAGTCCAACCTCCAGGCGCTCCTCATCGCCCGCGGGCAGGCGTACCTCTCCGGCGATGCCGACCCGGCCGAGCCCGTGGCGCAGACGCTGACCCGGTTCCGGATCTTCGCGTCGCGCGACAGCCACTTCAGCGTGCAGAAGTCGGCGAACGTGCTCGGCCTGGGCCTCGATGCGGTGGTGACGATCCCGACGGACGACCGTCGACGGATGGACCCGTGGCTGCTCGATGCCGAGATCAGGCGGGCGCAGGCCGACGGGCTGATCCCCATGGCCGTCGTCGCGACCGCCGGCACGACGGACTTCGGCAGCATCGACCCACTGGACCGGGTGGCCGACATCTGCGCGGACCATGGCGTCTGGCTGCATGTCGACGCGGCGTACGGAGGTGGCTTGCTCGTCTCGACGCGGCGCCGGCACCTCATCGACGGCATCGAGCGCGCCGACTCGGTGACGATCGACTTCCACAAGACGTTCTTCCAGCCGGTCAGCTCCAGCGCCGTCATCGTGCGCCGCGGCGACGACCTGAGGCACGTGACGTACCACGCGGACTACCTCAACCCGCGTTCCGCGCAGCTGCCGAACCAGGTCGACAAGAGCCTGCAGACCACACGGCGATTCGACGCGCTCAAGCTCTGGCTGACGCTGCGCACGATGGGCGCCGACGCGATCGGTGACTACGTCGACGACGTCATCGACCTGGCCCACGTCGGTCACGGGCTGCTGTTGGACGATCCGGACTTCGAGGTCGTGGTGGCGCCGGCCCTGAGCACCCTGGTGTTCCGGTTCCGGCCCGGAGACGTGCCCGACGGCGTCGCCGACGACGTCAATCCCCGCATCCGACGTACGATCGCCGGCCGCGGCAACGCGGTCATCGCGGGCACCGTCGTCGACGGCCGGGCGTGGCTCAAGTTCACCCTGCTCAATCCCGAGACGACGGCGGACGACCTGCGGGCCGTGCTCGACCTGATCCGCGAGATCGGCCGCGAGCTGCTCGACGAGCTGCGGGCGGAGGCCCGCTGATGAGGACGTACGACTTCGCCGCGGTGGGGCTCGGGCCCTTCAACCTGGGCCTGGCCTGCCTCACCGAGCCGATCGCCGATCTCGACGGGGTCTTCCTCGAGGCGCGGGACGACTTCAGCTGGCACCCCGGCATGATGCTCGCCGATGCCACGCTGCAGGTGCCGTTCCTGGCCGACCTGGTCACGATGGCCGACCCCACCTCGTCGTTCTCATTCCTGGAGTTCCTCAAGCGGACCGGCCGGCTCTACCCGTTCTACATCCGCGAGAGCTTCTACCCGTTGCGGGCCGAGTACGACCGGTACTGCCGGTGGGCCGCCGCGCAGATCGCGGGTGTCCGGTTCGGACGGCACGTCCACCGGGTCGAGCACGACGGCGAGGCATACGTCATCCGGGCCCGGCTGCGGAACGGCGACACCGAGACGTACCGGGCGAGCCGCCTGGTGCTCGGCACCGGCACGCAGCCGCACGTGCCGGCCGCCGTGCGCGGGCTCGACGGACCGATGATCCACACCGCGGACTACCTCGGCCACAAGGCGGCGCTGCAGGCCAAGGCGTCGATCACGATCGTCGGCAGCGGTCAGAGCGCCGCCGAGGTCTACCTCGACCTGCTCGAGGACATCGACGCGCACGGCTACCACCTGACCTGGGCCACCCGATCGCCGCGCTTCTTCCCGATGGAGTACACCAAGCTGACCCTCGAGATGACGTCGCCGGAGTACACCGCGTACTTCCAGGCGCTGCCCCTCGACACCCGTGACCAGCTCCTGCGCGAGCAGCGACAGCTCTACAAGGGGATCAGCGGCGACCTGATCGACACGATCTACGACACGCTCTACCGCAAGCAGGTCCACGGCGAGGTGCCCACCCGCCTGCTCACCAACACCGAGCTCTCCGGTGCCGGCTGGGACGAGTCGAGAGGCGCGTACGACCTCGAGCTCCGGCACACCGAGCTCGACGAGCCGTTCGCCCTGGACACCGAGGCGCTCGTCCTGGCGACGGGATACCGGCCGCACGTGCCGGGGTTCGTCGAATCCATCGCGGACCGGATCCGCTGGGACGAGCGGGGGCGCTACGCCGTGGCGGCCGGCTACACGATCGACGACCGGGAGGAGATCTTCGTGCAGAACGCCGAGGAGCACACGCACGGCCTCGTGGCACCCGACCTCGGGATGGGGGCGTTCCGCAACTCGATCATCGTCAACGCGATGTGTGGGCGTGAGGTCTATCCGGTCGAGGAGCGGATCGCCTTTCAGGAATTCGGTGTGCCGGCCCGGTCGGAGGTGCCGGTATGACGACGAGCTCACTGTTCGCCCACGGCACGCGGCTCGGGCGGGTGACGCTCGAACCAGTCGAGGTCGACCGCGACGCCGCGACGCTCCACACCTGGGTCACGCACCCGCGATCCGTCTACTGGGGCATGCAGGCCGCAGGCATCGACGACGTCCGTGAGGCGTACGCCCGCATCGATGCCGACCCGCACCACCACGCCTGGCTCGGCCGGGTCGACGGCGAGCCGGCCTTCCTCGCCGAGACGTACGACCCGGCCCACAGCGAGCTCGCCGGCGTGTACGAGGTGTGCGACGGGGACATCGGCATGCACGTGCTCGTGGCGCCCACCGACCGGCCGCGGCACGGCTTCACGTCAGCGGTGTTCCGTGCCGTGATGGAGCTCTGCCTCGACGATCCCCGGCACCGCCGGGTCGTCGTCGAACCCGACGTGCGCAACGAACGCATTGCCGCGCTCAACGCGGCGGCCGGGTTCCGCGTCGAGCGCGAGGTCGAGCTCGCCGGCAAGACCGCGGCGCTCAGCACGTGCACCCGCGAGCAGTTCGCGCAGAGCGAGATGGTGGCAGGGCGTCGAAAGGACCGGGACGACCCGCGTGACGCGAGCGATCACCTGACCCCCGACGCGATGGACCGGGCGCACCGGTTCCTCATCGCCAAGGCGCTGGCGGAGTTCTCCCACGAGCGGCTGCTCACGCCGGAGCCGATCGGCCACGACCACCAGGTCGTGGCCGGCGGCACCCGCTACCGGTTCCACGCACATCGCTACGAGCTCGAGCACTGGGTCGTCGAGCCGTGGTCGGTGACCCGCGAGGTCGACGGCGCACCGGCCGAGCTGGATGCCCTCGCCTTCGTCGCCGAGCACGCCGAGGTCCTCGGCATACCCGAGGCGTTGCTGCCGACCTATCTCGAGGAGATCAGCAGCACGCTCGCGAGCGCCGCCTGGAAGCACGTCAACGGCACGCTGACGTCGGCCGACCTCGTGCACGCCGACTTCCAGACCATCGAGGCGGCCATGACGGAGGGGCATCCCGGATTCGTCGCCAACAACGGCCGGATCGGCTTCTCGGCCACGGACTTCGCGGCGTACGCGCCCGAAGCCGGGCGGCCCATTCGCGTGGTGTGGCTCGCGGTGCTCCGCGCCAAGTCGCACCTCTCGCTCGGCGCAGGCCTCGACGAGGAGGCGCTGTATGCCGGAGAGCTCGACGCCCTGACCCGCGATCGCTTCGACGCCGAGCTGCGCGACCTCGGAGTGGACCCCGACGACTACCTGCTGATGCCCGCGCACCCGTGGCAGTGGGAGCACAAGCTCGCGATCACGTTCGCTCCCGATGTCGCCCGGCGCGACATCGTGTGCCTGGGTCGCAGCGACGACCGCTACCGCGCGCAACAGTCGATCCGTACGTTCTTCAACGCCGACCGGCCGGAGCGGCACTACGTCAAGACCGCGCTCTCGATCCAGAACATGGGCTTCATGCGCGGCTTGTCACCGCGCTACATGCGGGCCACCCCGGCGATCAACGACTGGGTCGCCGGGCTCGTGGACGATGACGAGGAGCTGCGCGACTGCGGCTTCGGCGTCCTGCGTGAGCGCGCGGCGATCGGCTACACCGGCGACGCGTATCACCGGCTCGACGGCTCCTCGGCGTACACCAAGATGCTGGCTGCGCTGTGGCGCGAGAGCCCGCTGCCCAGGCTCGCCGACGGCGAACGACTCGCCACGATGGCGTCGCTCCTGCACCGGGATCGGGACGGCCGGCACGTCCTCACCGAGCTGATCGCGGCGTCAGGCGCCTCGCCGCAGGAGTGGGTCGCCAGCTACCTCCGCGCGTACCTTCGCCCGATCGTGCACTGCCTGCACCGCTACGAGCTGGCGTTCATGCCGCACGGCGAGAACCTGATCCTGGTGATGGAGGACCACGTCCCGACCCGGGTGCTGATGAAGGACATCGGCGAGGAGGTCGTGGTCATGGGCGGCCTGCCGCTGCCCGCCGACGTCGAGCGAGTACGCGCGACAGTGCCCGACCGGGTCAAGCCGCTGGCGGTGCTGACCGATGTCTTCGACGGCTTCCTGCGCTTCCTCGCCGGCATCCTCGCCGAGGACCGGGTGCTCGGTCAGGACGAGTTCTGGTCGCTCGTCGCCGACACGATCGCCGGGCACCAGGACGCTCACCCCGAGCTGGCCGAGGCGTTCGCCCGGATCGACCTGTTCGCGCCGGAGTTCGATCACTCGTGCCTCAACCGGCTCCAGCTGCGGGACACGCGTCAGATGGTGGACCTGTCGGACCAGGCCGAGTCGCTGATCTTCGCCGGCACCCTGGTCAACCCGATCGCCGGCTTCGCCCGATGACGGCTCAGGACGAGACTTTGTTTCGGGCCTCGATCACGGCGGTGCGGAGATCCCGGTAGGCACTCTCGAGGCCGATTCGGAGGGAATCGGCCACGGTGGCGGCCGTCTCGGTCCGGCCCTCGAGCTGTGTCCGAGCCTCCAGCCAGGTGCCGCGAAGACGGTCCAGCATCGGCGACAACCGATCCCGGGCGTCCATGGCAGCGAGATGGACCTGGACCTCGAGGTCATCGATGCGGGCCTGCCACTGCTCGATCTGAGCGTCATTCAGCTGCTGATGCAGTGCGGCTTGCTTGGCCTGGAGGGCGTCGATCTTGGCCTCCAGCTTGGCGATGCGTTCTTCGGTGGTCATGCCCTCAGCCTGGCTCGACCGCCGGCGTGCCTGTAGAGACCAAAGTCCTGCTGGAGGCACGCGATGGCGGGACCTTTGGCATTGACGGCTCCTTGCTCCCCGCTGAGGATCGAGGGGACGACAGGAGCTCGCATGGCCCGGACGAAGGTGGATCTGAAGCGTGAGTTCGATGCGCTCTACACGGCAGGCCGCGAGCCGGCCCTGGTCGACGTGCCCGAGCTGCCGTTCCTGTCGATCGACGGCCACGGGGATCCCAACACCGCACCGGAATATGCCGAGGCGGTCCAGGCGATCTATCAGGTGGCCTACACGCTCAAGTTCACGCTCAAGCGTGCCGAGGATGGCATCGACTATGGCGTCATGCCGCTGGAAGGACTGTGGTGGGTGCCCGACATGACAACGTTCTCGACGTCGGACAAGTCGGACTGGGACTGGACCATGATGATTCTGCAGCCGTCAGTGGTCACGGAGCCGATGGTCGAGCAGGCCAAGGAATCGGCCGCATCGAAGCATCCGTCGGCAGCGATCGCCCGCGTACGACTTGAGCGGTTCGAGGAGGGTGAGGCGGCGCAGGTGATGCACATCGGCCCCTACGCCGACGAAGGCCCGACGATCGCGCGCCTGCACGCCTTCATCGACCAGGCTGGTCTGGACCTGAGCGGGAAGCACCACGAGATCTATCTCGGCGATCCCCGCCGCGCGGCGCCGGAGAAGCTGAGGACGATCATCCGGCAGCCCGTCTCCCGCCGGCCGGGGTGACACCCCGGGGATCAGGGCAGCAGCAGGACCTTGCCGGTCGCCCGGCGCTCGTCGAGCGTGAGCAGGGCCTGGGTGGCCTCGTCGAGCGGGAACGTCGGCCCGACGACCGGGCGCAGCGCACCGTTCTCGAGGTGCGGCGCGAGCGCGGCCCACTCCTTGGCGACGTGCCCGGGGCGCGAGAGGGCGTACGCGCCCCAGCCCACGCCGACGACGGAGACGTTGTTGAGCAGCAGGCGGTTGACCTTGACGGTCGGGATCTCGCCGGCAGTGAACCCGATGACGAGCAGCCGGCCGTTCTCCTTGAGGCAGCGGAGCGAGTCGGTGAACCGGTCGCCGCCCACCGGGTCGACCACGATGTCCACCCCGCCATCCTCCTTGACGGCGTCCTTGAAGCTCGACGCCAGCACGAACGCGTCGGCCCCGGCCTCGAGGGCGATGCCGCCCTTCTCGGCGGTCGAGGTGACGGCGATGACCCGGCCGGCGCCGAACGCCTTGGCGACCTGGATCGCGGCCGTGCCGACGCCCCCGGCGGCCCCGTGGATGAGCACCGACTCATCGGCTTCGAGGCGGCCGCGCTCGACGAGCGCGAAGTAGGCCGTGCCGTAGTTGAAGACGATCGCCGCCCCCTGCTCGTACGAGATGCTGTCGGGGATCGGGAACGTCAGGTCGAGGTTGGCCACTGCCTCCTCGGCGAAGCCACCGAGCAGGCACAGCGCCGCGACCCGGTCGCCGGGTGAGAACCCGGATCCGTCCGGCGCGCTGATGACGTCGCCGGAGATCTCGGCGCCCGGCGTGAACGGCAGGTCGGGCTTGAGCTGGTAGAGGCCACGACTCTGGAGCACCTCGGGAAACGCGACACCTGCCGCGCGTACGCGGATCAGGACCTGGTCCTCGGTGGGAACGGGGCTCGGGAGGTCGACGAGCTCGACTGCCGATGGCCCGTCGAGAGTGGTGATCTGCACAGCTTTCATGTCCGCGAGACTAGCGCACGCTGGTAAGCGATCGCTTAGTCGGCGAGCTGCCCCGTACGCTTGCGGCGTGAGCGGATCCGTGGACCTCGAGCTCGCCCGCTGGATCGCCGATCACCGCATTTCCCCGCTGACCCGGGTCTTCCACGGCATGGAGGCCGTCGGCGAATCGTTCGTCGCCTTCGCCATCGCCGGCCTTGTCGGTCTGCTCGTCGTGGCGCGGCTGCGACTGTGGTGGGGGCTTCCGCGGATCGCGCTCGCGGTCGGCCTCATGGCCGTGATCTCGGGCGACTTGAAGGAACGCATCGACCGCCCGCGCCCGCCGGCCGAGCTGGCGGTCTCGCACCTGTCCGGCCCCGGGATGCCCTCGTCGCATGCCTGCCTGACGTCGGTCGTCGTGACCGCCGTGCTCCTGACGCCGTGGTGGACGTCGGCTCGGCTCCGCAGGATCGCTGTGCTGCTCGGCGTGGGCGGCTGCCTCATCGTGGGCGTCGCGATGATCTACCTCGGAGGGCACTGGCTGTCGGACGTCCTTGTCGGCTGGGCCGTCGGTGTCGGCCTGGCGGTGCTCGCAGTCAGCGTGCGTCCGCAGCGACGGCGGGTGCAGCCGGCCTGACCCAGCGAGGCAGAATGCCCGTTATGCGCCTCATCGACCTGCTGCCGAAAGGCGTGACGACCGATGAGGACGTCGTCTACGACGCGATCACGCAGTGGGTCGACCACCGGGGGCTGACGCTCTACCCCGCGCAGGACGAGGCGATCCTCGAGTGCGTCGCCGGGTCCAACGTGATCCTGGCGACGCCGACTGGCTCCGGCAAGAGCCTCGTGGCAACCGGCGCGATGGCGGCAGCGTTGGCCCGGGGCGAGTGCAGTGTCTACACCGCGCCGATCAAGGCGCTCGTCAGCGAGAAGTTCTTCGACCTCTGCGAGATCTTCGGCGCCGACAACGTCGGGATGGTGACCGGCGACGCTGCGGTCAACGCCGACGCCCCGATCATCGCCGCGACCGCGGAGATCCTCGCCAACATGGCGCTGCGCGAGGGCGCCGGCGCCGACATCGGCCTCGTGGTGATGGACGAGTTCCACTTCTACGCCGACCCGGACCGCGGGTGGGCGTGGCAGGTCCCGCTGATCGAGCTGCCCAAGGCGCAGTTCCTGCTGATGTCGGCGACGCTGGGCGACACGACGCGGTTCGAGGCCGATCTCAGCAGGCGTACCGGACGGGAGACCACGCTCGTCACCACGTCAGAACGCCCGGTGCCGCTGATCTCGGAGTACGTGTCGACGCCGATCCAGGAGACCCTCGAGCAGCTGATCGAGACGCGCCAGACGCCCGTCTACGTCGTGCACTTCACCCAGGTCTCCGCGCTCGAGCGGGCCCAGGCGCTGACCAGCATCAAGGTCGCGACCCGTGAGGAGCGCGACGCGATCGCGGAGCACCTCGGCGACTTCCGGTTCTCCTCGGCGTTCGGCAAGACGCTGTCGCGGCTCGTACGCATGGGGGTCGGGGTCCACCATGCCGGGATGCTGCCGCGCTACCGCCGGCTCGTCGAGACGCTGACCCAGGCCGGGCTGCTCAAGGTCGTCTGCGGCACCGACACGCTCGGCGTCGGCATCAACGTCCCGATCCGCACCGTGCTGTTCAGCGGGCTGTCGAAGTACGACGGGGTCCGCCAGCGCCAGCTCCAGGTGCGCGAGTTCCAGCAGATCGCCGGGCGCGCGGGCCGGGCCGGCTTCGACACCGTGGGCCACGTGATCGTCGAGGCTCCGGAGCACGACATCGAGAACGCCCGGCTGGTCCGCAAGGCCGGCGACGACGTCAAGAAGCAGCGCAAGATCCAGCGCAAGAAGGCGCCCGAGGGTTTCGTGTCGTGGGGCGAGGGCACGTTCACCAAGCTGTCGACCGGTACGCCCGAGCCGCTCGTGTCGCGGATGCGGGTCAGCCACGCGATGGTGCTCGACGTCATCTCCCGCCCCGGCGATGCGCGCGCCTCGCTCGAGCGGCTGCTGCGTGAGAGCGACGAGACCGAGGAGTCGCAGGACCGCCTGCTGGCGGAGGTCGACGAGATCATCGACGCCTTGCTCGCCGGCGGCGTCGTCGAGCAGGTCGACCCGCCGGACGCCGACGGTCGTACGCTCCGGCTGACCGTCGACCTGCAGGCCAACTTCGCCCTCAACCAGCCGCTGTCGCCGTTCGCCGTCGCGGCGTTCGAGCTGCTCGACCGCGAAGACCCGGCGTACGCGCTCGACATGGTCTCGGTCGTCGAGGCGACGCTCGACGACCCGCGGCCGATCATCAACGCGCAGCGGCACCGGGCCCGCGGCGAGGCGATCAACGAGATGAAGATGGACGGCATCGAGTACGACGAGCGGATGGAGCTGCTCGAGGAGATCACGCACCCCAAGCCGCTCGAGGAGCTGCTCACGGTCGCGTACGAGTCCTACCGCAAGGGTCACCCGTGGGTCGCGGACCACGAGCTGCGGCCCAAGTCGGTCGTGCGCGAGATGTGGGAGCGGGCCATGACGTTCTCCGAGCTGATCGGCGACTACCAGCTCGCCCGGTCCGAAGGGCTCGTCCTGCGCTACCTCTCCGACGTCTACAAGACGCTCCTGCGCACGGTGCCCGAGCAGCTGCGCAACGAGGAGCTCATCGACCTGACCGAGTGGATCGGCGAGCTCGTGCGCCAGACCGACTCGAGCCTGCTCGACGAGTGGGAGCAGCTCATCAATCCCGACGTCGACCCCGCCGAGATCCGCCCGAAGGCCGAGGGCAGCGCGCCGCCGCGGCCGGTCACCGGCAACGCGCGAGCGTTCCGCGTGCTCGTACGCAATGCGCTGTTCCGTCGCGTCGAGCTCGCCGCCCTCGGCCGCTGGAGCGACCTCGGCGACCTCGACGGCGAGGACGGGTGGGACGCCGCCGCGTGGATGGAGGCGATGGCCGCCTATCGCGAGGAGTACGACGACCTCGGCACCGGACCCGCTGCTCGCGGCCCTGACCTGTTCATGGTCGAGGAGGGCTCGACGACCTGGAAGGTGCGCCAGACGTTCGACGATCCCGAGGGTGATCGCGACTGGGGCATCACGGCGCAGGTCGACCTCGCCGAGAGCGACGAGATCGGCGAGGCCGCCGTGACGGTGCTCGAGGTCGGCCCCCGCTGAGCCGCCACTTTTGAAGCGTTATGCAGGTTCCCGGCGTCGAGAACCTGCCTAACGCCTCAAAAGTCGTAAGGGCGCCTTGTCGCCGGGGACGTTCGTGATGTTGCGGAGCTTGTTGGGCGCGACGGCGTCGGCGGTCACCTCGTAGCGCTGCAGCACCTCGCGGAGCACGACGGTGCCCTCCATCAGCGAGAACGCCGCGCCGATGCAGCGGCGCACGCCTCCGCCGAACGGGATCCAGGTGTTCGCCGCGACCTTGCCGGCGGTGAAGCGCTCGGGCTTGAACAGGTGCGAGTCGGCAAAGCTCGCCTCGCGACTGTGCGACAGCATGATCGACGGCGTGACCGTGGTGCCGCGCGGCAGCCGGCGGCCGGCCACGACCTGGTCGCTCTGCAGCGTGCGGGCGACGAAGTCGATGATCGGGTGCAGCCGCATCGACTCCTTGAGGCACGCCTCGAGGTAGGCGTCGTCGCCCGTGTCGGCGGCGACCAAGGCGCGGGCGTGGATCTCGGGGTTGCGGCCCAGCTCGTGCAGCGTCCACGACAGTGCCGATGCCGTCGTCTCGTGCCCGGCCAGCAACAGCGTGACGAGCTGGTCGCGCATCTCGGCGTCCGTCAACGGGGTCTCGTCCGACTCCGACGAGTCGCCGACCCGCAGCAGCCGGGACAGCACGTCGTCGCGTCCGTCGAGGTCGTGCGCCGCCCGCCGCTCGGCGATCTCGGCGTACAGGAGCTTGTCGACCTCCTGCTGGTTCTTGAAGTAGCCACGCCACGGCGGGAGCGCGAACAACCTCGGGTAGGACCACGCGAGCAGCATCTTGGCGTCGATGTTGACCATGCGGTTGACCTTGGGGCGCAGCACCGCGAGCCGCGGCTCGTCGGTGACGCCGAAGACGACCTGCAGGATCACGTCGAGCGTGATGGCGTTCATCCGGTCCAGCGTCACGAGGGAGTCGCCGTCGTGCCACGAGTCGACCTCGACCTTGGCGATCGCCTCGACGAGTGGCTGGTACGCCCGCATCGACGCGCCGCTGAACGCCGGCATCAGCAGCTTGCGGGCCCGCTGGTGCTCGGCGTCGTCGGTCAGCAGCACCGAGTGCTCGCCCATGACGGGCTTGAGGATCTCGTTGCCCTTGCCGGCGTGGAACTGCGACGGGTCGGCCGCGAAGATCTCCTTGATGTCCGCCGGGTCGCTGAACACGACGAGCGTACGAGGGCCGGGGAGGATCCTCAGGGAGAACGTGTCGCCGAACTCCTGGTGGTACGCCGGGACGGTCCCGGCCCGGTCGCGCAGGAACTTCCACGTCATCCGCGCCGCCGACATCTTCGGTCCGGCGGGGATGTCATACCGCTCCCGCGCGGCGCTCATTCGGGGTCCCCGCGAAAGTGCGAGAGGAGCTTGCGGGGTGAGCAGTTTCGTGGGGTGAAGTTCATGCTGCCTTCTCCCAGACGAAGTCGGGGGCGTTGACCTTCCGCGTCTCCCACCAGTACTGGAACGTGAACTTGGGCCAGATCGTCCGGTTCTTGCCCTGGCTGTCGAGGTACCACGAGGTGCACCCGCCCTGCGTCCAGATGCCCTTCTCGACGAGGCGCTGGATCTCCTCGTTGAACTCGTCCTGCGCCACCTTGGTCGGCTCGGCCGAGACCGCACCGACGCGATCCATCTCGTCGAGCATCCGGATGATGAACTTGGTCTGCTGCTCGATCATGAAGACGACCGAGTTGTGCCCGAGGGCGGTGTTGGGGCCGAGCATGAAGTAGAGGTTGGGGAACCCGTGGATCGTCATCCCCATGTACGTCTCGACGCCCTGCTCGCGGAACTGCGTGGCCAGGTCGACACCGTTCCTGCCCTTGACGGCGAGGTAGTCGAACGCGTCGATGACGTGGAACCCGGTGCCGTAGATGATGATGTCGGCCTCGTGCTTGACGCCGTTGCGGTCGATCACGCCGTCCGCGACGATCTCCTGGACCCCGTGGGTGTTGAGCTCGACGTCGTCGCGCAGGTACGTCTGGTAGTACGTGTTGGACTGCAGCACGCGCTTGCAGCCGAGCCGGTAGTCCGGGGTCAGCTTGGCGCGGAGCTCGGGATCGGGGATCGTCTTGTCGATGTAGCGCTTGACGATCTTCTCGGCGATCGGCAGGAAGTTGACGTGGCCGTTGAACGCGATCGCTCGTGCCTCGAGCGACCAGTAGAGCGCGTTCCGGTATGCGCGCGTGGCGCCCGGGACCGTGGCGAACAGCTTCTTGCGCCACTCCGGGGTGGGCTTGTCCTTCTTCGGCAGCACCCACGCCGGCGTGCGCTGGAACACCGTCAGCTGCTCGGTCTCCTGGGCGATGATCGGGATGAACTGGATCGCGCTGGCGCCCGTGCCGATGACGACGACCTTCTTGCCCTTGAGGTCGACCGAGTGGTCCCACTGGGCGGAGTGGAAGTGCGGGCCCTCGAACGCGTCGGCGCCGGTGATCTCGGGGATGTTGGGAATGTGGAGCCCGCCGACGCCGGCGATCACGACGCGGGCCTCGTAGTCCTCACCGGAGCGGGTGCGCACGGTCCAGATGCTGCGCTCCTCGTCCCAGTCGGCGCCGGTGACCTCGACGCCGAACGTGATGTAGGGGCGGATGCCCTGCTCGTCGGCGACCTTGCGCATGTAGGCCCAGATCTCCTCCTGGCC
>NZ_JAKFCB010000303.1:0-20514 GCF_036676885.1 Aeromicrobium sp. | reverse complement strand
CGGCCCGGCTACGACCAGCAGACCGTGCTGCGCCGCGCGATCGAGCTGTTCAACCGCCAGGGCTACGACGGCACCAGCATGGGCGACCTCGCCAAGGAGCTGGGGCTGACCAAGTCGGCGATCTACCACCACGTGCCGAGCAAGGAGCACCTCCTGGCGGCCGCCCTCGACGAGGCGCTCGACGGCCTCTCGGCAGCGGTCGACTCGGCCGCGGCTGCCGCACCGGGCACCAGCGCGTACGAGCGGCTGCGCACCGTGGTGCAGGAGTCGGTCGAGATCCTCGTCGCGCACCTGCCCGCCGTCACCCTGCTGCTCCGCGTGCACGGCAACAGCGAGGTCGAGCTCGCCGCGCTCAAGCGCCGACGCCAGATCGACGAGCGGCTGGCGACCCTCGTGCAGGCCGCGGTCGACGAGGGCTCGCTGCGCGGTGACATCCCGCCCGACCTCATCAGCCGGCTGCTGTTCGGCATGGTCAACTCACTCGTCGAGTGGTACCGCCCGGGTGGACCGGTCGACCCCGATGACCTCGCCGCATCGATCGCCACGCTGGCGTTCGACGGGCTCTCGCTGCACGAGGGCTAAGGCGCGCCCTTGATCGGCCGGCCGGTCGCGTGGCTGCGGCCGCGGAACTCGGCGATCGTCGCCGGCCCGGCACCGTCGGTCCGGGTGACCGTGACGTCGTAGATCCCGGTACGTCCGCGAGTCGCGCGCTGCTCGGCGACGGCGAGCAACGTGTCGCCGGCGTGAGCCGGCTCGAGCAATGCGATGTCGAAGCCCGAGGCCACCGTCACCTCACCGAATGAGTTGCAGGCCAGCGCGAACGCACTGTCGGCCAACGACGCGACGAACCCGCCGTGGCACACATCCCAGCCGTTGATCATGTCGGGGCGCACGACCATCGACACCTTGGCGCGTCCGGGTCCCACCTCGACGATCTCCATGCCGAGGAGGCGGCTGGCCTCGTCGGCGGCCCACATCGTGTCGGCGCTGGCCCGCGCGATCTCCTCTGGTGTGTCAGTCATGCCGCTTCCCGTCAGGCATCAAAGTCGACGGTCACGGTCTCGGTCACGGGGTGGCTCTGGCAGGTCAGCACGAAGCCGGCCTCGACCTCGGTGTCCTCGAGCGCGTAGTTGCGCCGCATCTCGACCTCGCCGTCGGTGACCTTGGCGCGGCACGTCCCGCAGACGCCGCCCTTGCAGGCGAACGGCAGGTCGTGGCGCGTGGCGGCTGCGCCGTCGAGCACGCTCTGGTCGCGCGACATCGGGGCGGTCGTCGTACGCCCGTCGAGCACGATCGTCACGTCGCTCGTCACGCCCGAGACGACCTGGTCGGCGCGGTGCAGCTCCGGCGGCGGCTCGTCGACGTAGAACAGCTCGAAGTGCACCTTGGCGGGCTCGACGCCGAGCTCCTCGAGGACCTGGCGGGCATCCGCGATCAGCCCGAACGGACCACACAGCCACACGTCGTCGACGTCGCTGACCGGCACCAGGGCCGCCAACAGCCGGCGCACGCGGTCGGCCTCGAGCCGGCCGGAGAACAGCTCGACGTCGCGCGGTTCGCGCGACAGCACGTGGACGAGCTCGAAGCGGGGCCCGTACAGGTTCTTGAGGTCGGCCAGCTCCTCGGCGAACATCACCGACCGGCTCGTGCGGTTGCCGTAGAGCATCGTGATCTCGGCGTCCGAGTGCCGCAGCATCGACGACACGATCGAGATCATCGGCGTGATGCCGGAACCCGCGGCGATGCACAGGTGCCGCCCGCCGGCCTCGGGATCCGCGCGGAAGCTGCCGGTCGGCGTCTGCACCTCGATGCGGTCCCCCGGGCGTACGTCGTGGACGAGCCAGCGCGAGAACAGCCCGTCGGGGATCTCGCGCACGCCGATGCGCGGGCGCTCGCCGACCGCAGCGCAGATCGAGTACGTACGGCGGTGGTCCTCCGGTTCCCCTGAGCCTGTCGAAGGGTCGATCATCCTGCGCAGCGTCAGCGACTGGCCGGGCACGAAGTCGTACGCCCCGCGCAGGTCGTCGGGGACGTCGAACGTGATCGCCGCCGAGTCCTCCGTCAGCTGCTCCACGGAGGCGACCGTGAGCGTGTGGAACGAGGCACGGGTCGACGAGACCGGTGCGGCCATGACCGTCATGTCAGATCTCCTTGACGTGCTCGAACGGCTCGAGGCAGGACACACAGCGGTAGAGCGCCTTGCACGCCGTGGGGCCGAACTCCGAGGTGAGTGCCACGTCGGACGACCCGCAGCGCGGGCAGTCGAGCGTTCGGCGGATGGGCAGCAGCGACAGCACGACCGGGCCCGCGTGGTGCGGCGCCGCACCCGGCGGGGAGATGCCGTGCTCGGCGAGCGCTTCGCGTCCTCGGGGGGTGATCCAGTCGCTCGACCAGGCCGGATGGAGGCTGACGCGCACCTCGACGTCGGCGAATCCGGCATCGCGGAGTCGGTGCACCAGGTCGTCGCGCATCGTCGCCATCGCGGGGCAGCCGGAGTAGGTCGGGGTGATCGTCACGATCATGGTGTCGCCGACGATCTCGACGTCGCGCAGCACGCCGAGGTCCTCGAGCGTCAGCATCGGCATCTCGGGGTCGGTCACCGAGGCAGCCACGGAACGCGCACGCGAGAGCGAGCCGGCCAGCTCGGTCTTGTACTCGATCGTCATGCTCACGGCCTACCAACTTCCCATGGGGTGCGCGCGGGCCACGACCTGCATCTCGGCGAGCAGCCGGCTGAATGCCTCGGTGTGCAACCCGTCGCGACCGGTCTCGCCGCGCACGCCCGCCAGTGGCGCGACCTCGGGGCGGTCGACGCCACTCATCGAGAACACCTGCTCGAGCAGCACGTCGACCTCGTCGGCAACGGCCGCCGGGTCGACGCCGACACCCGACTCCGACGTCACGAGCTCGGCGCGGTGCGTCGTGAACAGCTCCGCGTGCAGCGGCCAGGTCGCCTCGAGCCCGGCGACGAGGCGCCGGCGCGACTCGTCGGTGCCGCGGGCGAGCGTGAGGAACCAGCGTCCGGCGTAGTCGCGGTGATACGTCATCTCCTTGACGCCCTTGACCGCGACGGCCGACAGCACGTGGTCGCGACTGGCCGCGAGCCGTTCGAACAGGGCGAGCCGCCAGGTCGAGAACAGCAGCAGCCGGGCGATCGTCATGGCGAAGTCACCGTTGTCGGCCTCGACCAGGCGTACGTTGCGGAACTCGCGATCGCCGCGGAAGAACGCGAGCGCGTCCTCCGGGGGCACGGGCGACCCGTCGGGCAGGGCCGGTACGACCGAGGGATCGGCCGCCGCCGCTCGGGCCAGGAGCAGGCGCGCCTGACCGAGCAGGTCGAGCGCGATGTTGGCCAGCGCGATGTCCTCCTCGAGGTCGGGCGCGTTGCTGCACCACTGCGACAACCGGTGCGACATCACGAGCGCGTCGTCGGCGAGCATCAGGCAGTAGATCGCGAGCTCGTGCGTGTCGACACCGTCGGGGACGGTCGTGTCGACACCGGCCAGGGGGTCCTCGAAGTCGGTGCCGAAGGCCCACTGGGAGTCGTCGCTCACCAGGAGCCCTTCGTCGTAGACGGAGGCGTCATCGGGCAGGTGGCTCGGGTCAGGTGTGTTCATGTCCATTCTTTCTCGGGGTCCCCGCGGAATCGTTCGTGGAGGAGCGAAGCGGGGGAACGAAGGATTCCGCGGGGTGAGATCACATGTGGGGGACGTTGTCGGGGATGTCGTAGAACGTGGGGTGCCGGTAGACCTTGTCGCCGCTCGGAGCGAACAACGGGTCCTTCTCGTCGGGGCTCGACGCCGTGATCGCGTCGGACCGGACGACCCAGATGCTGATGCCCTCGTTGCGCCGGGTGTAGACGTCGCGGGCGTGGCGCACCGCCATCTCGTCGTCGGCCGCGTGCAGCGAGCCGACGTGCACGTGGTTGAGTCCCCGCTTGCCGCGGACGAACACCTCGTACAGCGGCCAGTCGGCCTGGATCGGCTCAGTCATGCCTGTTTCCTTCCTTCGCGGCGAACGCTGTCGCGGCCTCGCGCACCCACGCGCCGTCCTCATGCGCGCGGCGACGGTGCGCGATGCGCTGCGTGTTGCACGGGCCGTTGCCCTTGATGACGTCCTTGAACTCGTCCCAGTCCGGCGACCCGAAGTCGTACGACTGGCGCTTCTCGTTCCACTTCAGCTCGGGATCCGGCAGGGTCACGCCGAGCGCCTCGGCCTGCGGCACGGTCATGTCGACCATGCGCTGGCGCAGGTCGTCGTTGGTGTTGCGCTTGATGCCCCACGCCATCGACTGCGCGGTGTTGGGCGAGTCGTCGTCGGGCGGACCGAACATCATGAGCGCCGGCCACCAGAACCGGTTGACCGACTCCTGCACCATCTCGCGCTGCTCGTCGGTGCCGCGCATCATCGTCGCCAGCAGCTCATAGCCCTGGCGCTGGTGGAACGACTCCTCCTTGCAGATCCGGATCATCGCCCGGCCGTAGGGCCCGTACGACGTGCGGCACAGCGGCACCTGGTTGCAGATCGCGGCGCCGTCGACGAGCCAGCCGATCGTGCCGACGTCGGCGTACGACAGCGCGGGGTAGTTGAAGATCGAGGAGTACTTCTGCCTGCCTCCGATCAGCATCTCGGTGAGCTCGAGGCGGGAGACACCGAGCGTCTCGCAGGCGGAGTAGAGGTAGAGCCCGTGACCGGCCTCGTCCTGAACCTTGGCCAGCAGGATCGCCTTGCGGCGCAGCGACGGGGCCCGCGTGATCCAGTTGCCCTCGGGCTGCATGCCGATGATCTCCGAGTGCGCGTGCTGCGCAACCTGCCGGATCACGGTCTTGCGGTAGCCCTCCGGCATCCAGTCGCGCGGCTCGATGCGGTCGTGCCGTGCGATCGTGGTCTCGAACGCGGCTTGGAGCTCCTCATCGGCCTCAGGTGCCAGCGTCATGTACGCCTCCAGAAATCTCGCGTCAGCCATTTACTGACCGAACGGTCTGTAATAGTCTTGCACGCGACATCAGGTTCATGCAACGAAAGGCCGCCAACCCGTGAGTGCACTGCTCGAAAGCTATGCCGGAGGCTCGTGGTTCCGCGCCTCCGACGACGGCAAGCCCCTCCTCGACGCGTCAACCGGCGAGGAGGTCGCCCGGATCTCGGCGACCGGCCTGGACCTCTCGGCGATGGTCGACCACGCCCGCAACGTTGGTGGACCGGCGATCCGCGCACTGACCTTCCATGAGCGCGCCGGCATCCTGAAGGCCGTCGCGAAGCACCTCGGCGCTGACAAGGACGAGCTCTACGCACTGTCGGCGCGTACGGGCGCAACGCTCCGCGACTCCCAGGTCGACATCGACGGCGGCATCGGCACGGTCTTCAGCTACGCCAGCAAGGGCACCCGCGAGCTGCCCAACGACACCGTGATCCTCGACGGCGCGACGGAGCAGCTCGGCAAGACCGGCGTGTTCCTGGGCCAGCACCTCTACACCTCGCGGCCGGGTGTCGCGGTGCAGATCAACGCGTTCAACTTCCCGGTCTGGGGCATGCTCGAGAAGCTCGCACCCGCGTTCCTCGCCGGGCTCCCCACGATCGTCAAGCCGGCGAGCCAGACGGCGTACCTCACCGAGCTCGTCGTCCGCCGCATCATCGAGTCCGGGCTGATGCCGGAGGGTTCGCTGCAGCTGCTGTGCGGCAGCCCCGAGGGCCTGCTCGACCAGCTCGGCGCGCAGGACTCCATCGCGTTCACCGGCTCCGCCAGCACCGGCGCCACACTGCGCCAGCACCCCTCGGTGCTGCACGGCGGCGCGCAGCTCGGCGTCGAGGCCGACTCGCTCAACTGCTCGATCCTGGGCCCCGACGTCACGACCGACGACCCCGAGTTCGACCTGTACGTCAAGGGTGTCGTCGCCGAGATGACGGTCAAGGCCGGCCAGAAGTGCACCGCGATCCGCCGCACGATCGTGCCCACCGCGATCGCCGACGACATCGTCGCGGCGATCAGCGCCCGGCTCGCGAAGATCACCGTCGGCAACCCGGCCAACCCCGACGTACGCATGGGCGCGCTCGCGAGCCTCGCTCAGCGCGACGAGGTCCGCAAGGCCGTGCAGATCCTGCGCGGTTCCGCCGAGGTCGTGTACGGCGACCCCGACCGCGTGGAGGTCATCGACGCCGACGCCGAGACCGGGGCGTTCATGTCGCCGATCCTGCTACGGGCCACCGCCGGCGCCACCGAGCCCCACGAGGTCGAGGCTTTCGGCCCGGTCAGCACCGTCATCACGTACGACTCGGTGGACGAGGCGATCGCGCTCGCGGCTCGCGGGCAGGGCAGCCTCGCCGGCTCGCTCGTCACCCACGACCCCGGCGTCGCCCGCACCGTGACCCTTGGCCTCGCACCCTGGCACGGCCGCATCCTGGTGCTCGACCGCGACGACGCCCCGGAGTCGACCGGCCACGGATCGCCGCTGCCGATGCTGGTGCACGGCGGTCCCGGTCGCGCGGGTGGCGGCGAGGAGCTCGGCGGCATCCGCGGCGTCCTGCACCACATGCAGCGCACCGCGATCCAGGCATCGCCCGACATGCTCACGGCGATCACCGGCCAGTGGATCAAGGGCTCCGAGCAGCGCGTCGACGACGTGCACCCGTTCCGCAAGAGCCTCGCGGAGCTGCGCATCGGCGACACCATCCGCTCGGCATCGCGCACGGTCACCCTCGAGGACATCGGCCACTTCGCGGAGTTCACCGGCGACACGTTCTACGCCCACACCGACCCGGAGGCCGCGGCCGCCAACCCGCTGTTCGGCGGCATCGTCGCGCACGGCTACCTCGTCGTGTCGCTGGCCGCCGGCCTGTTCGTCGAGCCGAGTCCCGGCCCCGTGCTGGCCAACTTCGGCGTCGACAACCTGCGGTTCCTCACCCCGGTCAAGGCCGACGACACGATCGACGTCACGCTGACGGTCAAGCAGATCACGCCGCGCAACAGCGCCGACTACGGTGAGGTCCGGTGGGACGCCGTCGTCGCCAACGCCGAGGGCAAGCCCGTCGCGACGTATGACGTCCTGACCCTCGTCGCCAAGACCTGGCCCCCCGCAAGCTGAGAGGACCTCCATGCACCGCATCACGATCCAGTACGGCGCGCCCGCCGACCCCGAGGCGTTCGAGCAGCACTACACCGAGGTGCACATACCCCTGGCGTCGAAGCTGCCCGGCCTGCGCCGCTTCTCCCGCTCGCACCCGAGGGGACTCGGCGGCGATGCGCCGTACTTCGTCGCCGAGCTGTGGTTCGACGACGGCGATGCACTCAAGGCTGCCCTGAAGTCGCCCGAGATGGCCGAGACCGCCGCCGACGCGCAGACGTTCGACGTCGCGTCGATGACGACGTTCACCGGCGAGGTCACCGAGACGACGCTTTAGAGCCGCGACTCGGCGAGCACGTGCGCCGCGTGCTCGGCGCTGCTCCCGGTCGCCCGCGCCTGCTCGAACACCTCACCGAGCGTCGCGCCGATGCCCTCGATGTGTGCGGCGACCTCCTGGGCGGACCAGCCCAGGACCTCGCGGCCGACGAGGTGGATCGCGCCACCGCTGTTCGCGATGAAGTCCGGCGCGTAGACGATGCCTCGCCGGGCCAGCTCGTCACCGACCGCGGGCTCGGTCAGGATGGTGTTGGCCGCGCCGGCGATGACGGACGTACGGATCCGCCGGGCGACGTCGAGGTCGATCAGGCCGCCCATCGCGCACGGCACGAAGACGTCGGACTCGAGGTCCAGGACGTCGTCGGGCGGCACGATGGTCGCGCCGAGCTCGCGGGCCTGCTCGCACTTCTCCTCGTCGATGTCCGAGGCGATCAGCTCGGCACCGTCCTTGCGGGTCAGCCGCAGGACGTCCATGCCGACGGCACCGAGACCCTGGATCACGACGCGGCGACCCGTGAGGTCGTCCAGGCCGGCCTCGGCTGCGGCCCGCACGAGCGCGACATGCACGCCCTGCGCGGTCGACGGCGCGCTCGAGCCCGGTCCGCCGGCGCGCTCGGACCGACCGAACGCCAGCCCCGACGCGGCGTGCAGCACATCCATGTCCTCGGCCGTCGTGCCGACATCGGGACCGGTCCAGTAGCTGCCGTTGAGGATCGACAGGTCTTCGGCGTGGATCGCCAGGATCCGCTGCCAGGTGGCGTCGTCGATGTCGTGCCGCGCGGCCGGTAGCGCGATGACCGACTTGCCGCCGCCCATCGGCAGGTCCGCGGCGGCCATCTTGAGCGTCATCGAGCTCGCCAGGCGCATCGCGTCGGCCACGGCGTCGGCGTACGTCTCGTACTGCATCGCGCGGGTGCCTCCCGCGGCCGGGCCCCGCTGGCGCGAGTGCACCGCGATGACGAAGAATGCGCCCGTCTCCCGGTCGTACCGGGTCGAGCACAGCACACCGTCCCACCCGACGACGAGGTCCTCGATCATGATGACTCCCTCCTAGAGATTCGCAATCGCCGACGCCGGCGACTCGATCGCATCCGCGACGATCCGCATGAAGCCTGCTGCCGTCCCCCCGTCGCACACCCGGTGGTCGAAGACGAACGACATCTGCGCGATCTTGCGGATCGCCAGCTCGCCGTCGACGACCCAGGCGCGATCGATGACCCGGCCGAAGCCGAGGATCGCGACCTGCGGATGGTTGATGATCGCGGCGCTGCCGTCGACGTTGAACGCGCCGTAGTTGTTGAGCGTGAACGTCCCCGCGGTCAGCTCGGCCTGCGTCGCCCGGCCTTCGCGCGCGGCCTCGGTGACCCGGCGGATCTCGGTGTCGAGCTCCGCGGTCGTGAGCAGGTGCGCGTTCAGCACCGCGGGCGCGAGCAGGCCGCGATCGGTCTGCACGGCCAGCCCGAGGTTGATGCCGGCGTACTGGATCAGCTCGTCGCGCGTGGTGTCGACCTCGCCGTTGAGCTCGGGGTGTGCCCGCAGGGCCGCGACCGTGAAGCGCGCAAGGTACGCCAGCAGGCCCGGCACCGGCTTGCCGGCCGCCTTCGCCGCGGCGCGCAGCTCGAACAGCTCGGTGAAGTCGACGTCGACCCACACCGTGGCCTCGGGGATCTCGCTGCGGCTGCGCGACAGCGCCGTCGAGACGGCCTTGCGGAACCCGCTCATCGGCGTGCGCACGGCGACCTCGAGACCCGTACGGCTCGCGGCCTCCGGGGCGGCTGGTGTCGCGGCAGCGTCGATCGCGGCCTGGACGTCACGGCGGGTGATGAGCCCGTCGACGCCGGTGCCGGTGATGCCGAGGATCGAGACGCCGGCCTCACGGGCCAGCCGGCGTACCAGCGGCGACGTCACCCGGGGCACGGACGACGGCCGCGCGGGCGGTGCGGCGGGGGCGGCCTCGGGTGCGGTCGCTCGGGGCCGGCGCCGCCGGCCGCTGTCTGCGCCCTCCGGCGTGCCGTAGCCGATCAGGACGTTGCCGGACCCGGCACGCTCCTCCTGGCGATAGGTCTCGGCGGCCGCCTCGGCCTCCACCGGCGCTGACTCCACCGAGATCAGCGGGCTGCCCACGGCGACCGTGCCGCCCTCGGCACCGTGCAGCTCGCTGACCCGGCCGGCGTACGGCGAGGGGACCTCGACGATCGACTTGGCGGTCTCGACCTCGACGACGGGCTGGTCGACCACGACCTCGTCGCCGACCGCGACGAGCCAGCGCACGACCTCGGCCTCGGTGAGCCCTTCACCGAGGTCCGGCAGCACGAAGGTCTGTCGGGTCATACGTCGTCCCACTGGAGCGTGTCGACGGCGTCGAGGATGCGGTCGACGCTCGGCAGGTGGAAGTGCTCGAGCTTGGGCGGGGGGTACGGGATGTCGAACCCGGTGACCCGGCGGACCGGCGCGGCGAGGTGGTGGAAGCAGCGCTCCGTGACCCGGGCGACGATCTCCGACGAGACGCTGGCGAACCCGGCGGCCTCGGCGATCACGACGGCACGCCCGGTCGAGCGTACGGCCGCGCACACCGTCTCGTCGTCGAACGGCACGAGCGACCGGACGTCGACGACCTGCAGGCTCCGGCCCTCGGTCGCGGCGGCGTCTGCGGCCTCGAGCGCGATCGGCACCGAGGTGCCGTACGCGATCAGGGTGGCGTCGGTGCCCTCACGGCGTACGACCGCCCGGCCGATGCCGGGTTGCGCCTCGTCGAGGTCGACCTCGTCCTTGCTCCAGTAGAGCTTCTTCGGCTCCAGCACGACGACGGGGTCCGGCGACGAGATCGCCTCGCGCATCAGCGTGTACGCATCCGCGACCGTCGCCGGTGCCACGACGGTCAGCCCCGGCGTGTGCACGTAGTAGGCCTCCGACGAGTCGCAGTGGTGCTCGACGCCGCCGATGCCTCCGGCGTACGGGATGCGGATCGTGATCGGCAGGCCGACGGCGCCGCGCGTGCGGTTGCGCATCTTGGCGACGTGGCTGACGACCTGCTCGAACGCCGGGTAGGCGAACGCGTCGAACTGCATCTCCACGACGGGTCGCATGCCGTTCATCGCGAGCCCGACGGCCATGCCCATGATCCCGGACTCCGCCAGCGGCGTGTCGAAGCAGCGGGCGTCGCCGAACTCGGCGGTGAGGCCGTCGGTGACGCGGAAGACGCCGCCGAGGGCACCGACGTCCTCGCCGAACACCAGCACGGACTCGTCGGCCGTCATGGCGTCCCGCAGTGCCTGGTTGAACGCCTGCGCCATCGTGATCTTCTCGTGCTCGGCCATCAGTGCGCGTCCTCCCGGGTCAGTTCCTCGGCGAGGAAGGCGGCCTGCTCCCGCAGCTGCGGCGTCGGCGTCGCGTAGATGTTGCTGAACAGCTCCTGCGGGTCGGGCTCGACGTCCTTCATCAGACCGTCCCGCATCGCGGTGGCGACCGCCTCGGCGTTCGCGGCGATCTCGGCCCGGCGCTCCTCCGTGAGCAGGTCGCGGCCGGTCAGGTACGCCTCGCTGCGCAGCAGCGGGTCGCGGGCCCGCCACGCCTCGACCTCGTCGTCGGGGCGGTAGCGAGTCGCGTCGTCGGCGTTGGTGTGCGCCTGCATCCGGTAGGTGTGCGCCTCGATGAGCTGCGGGCCGCCACCGCTGCGCGCCGACTCCACCGCGGAGCCCAGCACCGACAGCAGTGCGGCGATGTCGTTGCCGTCAACGCGCTCCCCCGGCATGCCGTAGCCGACGCCCTTGTGCGCCAAGGACGGCGCGACGCTCTGGCGGGCCAGCGGCACCGAGATGGCGTACTCGTTGTTCTGCACGAAGAAGATCACCGGCGCCTTGAAAACCGCGGCGAAGTTGAGCGCCTCGTGGAAGTCGCCCTCGCTCGTCGCCCCGTCACCGCACATCGCCATCACGACGGTGTCCTCGCCACGCAGCGTCGCGGCGTGCGCGACCCCGACGGCATGGATCAGCTGGGTCGCGAGCGGTGTCGTCTGGGGCGCGACGTGGTGCTCCGTCGGGTCGTAGCCGCAGTGCCAGTCACCCTTGAGCAGCACCAACGTCTCGACCGGGTCGACGCCGCGGCCGACGATCGAGACGACATCGCGGTAGGTCGGGAAGAGCCAGTCCTGGTCGCCGAGCACGAGCGCGGCAGCGACCTCGCAGGCCTCCTGGCCGTGCGACGACGGGTAGACCGCGAGACGGCCCTGGCGCACCAGGGCGTACGCCTGCTCGTTGATGCGCCGGCCGACGACCAGCGCCTCGTGCGCCCGCACCATGTCGTCGTCCGACGGGAAGTCGTGAGCCGCGCCCTCGACGCGGTGACCCTCGGGGTCGAGCAGCTGGACTGGTTGCTCCGACGGCAGGAGGCTCGACACGGGACACACCCTTTCGACGAATAGTGCTGTTCACAGAACAGTGCGCCTCCCGGCCATCCGAGTTCAAGTCCTGCACGATTGTCGAGAAGATGTCTTGGCGAGCGGCGCGATATGCTGCCGTTCGTCCAACATGATGCACGTCACACCAGGAGTGAGAGACAGATGGCCGGAGCCCAGATCGACGACATCGACACCCGGATCCTCGACGCGCTCGAGCGCGACGGCCGGCTCTCGATGCGGCAGCTCGCCGAAGAGGTCCACATCTCGCGCGCCAACGCCTACGCCCGTGTCGAGCGGCTCACCGAGTCAGGCGTCATCAAGGGCTACACCGCCCTCGTCGACCCGGTCGGTCGCGGGCTCGGCACGTCGGCGTACCTCACGATGAACGTCCGCCAGCCCGACTGGCGCAGCATCCATGCGCAGCTGCGGGCCCTCGACGGCGTCGAGCACATCGCCCTCGTCGGTGGCGAGTTCGACGTGGTGATGCTGGTGCGCGCCCGTGACAACGCCGACCTGCGGCGCCTGGTGCTCGACGAGATCCAGGGCATCCCCGGCATCCTCAGCACGCGCACCCTCCTGGTGTTCGAGGAGTCGTCGCCGGAGCGGGCCTAGGATCGGAGGAGACTGATCGAGGCGAGGCCATGAGAATCCCGAACGCTGTGCACGAGGCCCACCCGTGGCGCATCCGGGAGATCGCGCCGGACTTCACCGTCGAGGATGTCTGGGCCCTGCCCGTGCGCGGTCGGGCCGGCGACTTCCCGGAGGTGCTCGACATCTTGACCACCTCCGACCCGACGCAGACCAGGTCGCTCCCGACGCGCGTGCTGTGGGGCGCCCGCGATCTCCTCGGCAGATGGTTCAACCTCGGCCGGATCTCGACCACGGCCGATGCGGCCGCGGGCTCGCTGCCGATCCCGGGGACCAGCCAGACGTCGCTCAGCGAGCGGCTGCCCGTCGAGCTGCAGGGCACGGCAGCCGATGTGCGGTTCGACTCGTTGCCGTTCGTGCCGCTCTTCCGTACGGATGACGAGTTCGCCGCCGAGATCTCCAACCGGACCGTGCACGGAGTGCTGCACCTCGCCTGGGCCAAGCAGGGTGACGACACCTACCAGGCGCAGCTGGCGGTCTACGTCAAGCCGCGAGGCACACTCGGCCGGGCATACCTCGCGTTCATCAAGCCGTTCCGCTACCTGATCGTCTATCCCGCGCTCATGCGGCAGGTCGAGCGTCAATGGAGCTCCCGCCCGAGCCGGTAGCCAGGTCGTTTCCCCGTCGTCGCTCTGGGTAACCAACCAGTGCAGGCGTCGATGGATGCCGCGATTCTCGCGGTAACGGCCCCCTCGACGCCTGCACACGCGCCAGGCTCGCCCGGGGAGGCGGCCAGACAGGCAGACACATCCGGCGGCCCGTACGATCATGGGCATGGACCGCAGACCGGGCCGGCCACGCTCCCTCAGCATGGAACTCATCGTGGACGCCGTGCTCGAGGACGGCATCGCGACGTTCACCATGCCGTCGATCGCCGCACGGTTGGGCGTCGCGCACTCGGGCCTCTACCGCTACGTCGAGGACCGCGAGGAGCTGCTCGTCCACGCGATCGAGCGGGCCGCCCTCTCGGTCGACTGGCCGGAGGCCGACCTGCCGTGGCGTGACCTGCTCCGCGAGGTCACCCACTCCGTGTGGGCCATCTGTGAGCGCTACCCCGGCTACGACGTCGTCGCCCTCTCGCCGCCGAAATGGCCTCAGCGCGTCGTCGAGCAGGTCACGCCCTACATCGCGTCACTGCGCGATCAGGGTTTCACGATCGAGGACGCAACTGTCGCGGTGCAGATCGCCGGCAACCTCGCCCTCACCACGTCGGTCAAGGGAACGGTCGGGGCCTACCCGCTGTCCCGCAGGAACGGTGACAGCACCACCGCGGCCCGCCACGACTGGCACGACCGGATCCTCGACATCGTGCTGGACGGCCTCGGCGACCGCATCCTCTCCTGACCCGTCCCTACTGACGCCAGGACGGCCGGCCGGTTTCGGCCTCGAAAGCCGGCCGCACGTCCACGGTGTCGTAGATGATGTGCAGCGAGGTGAACCTGCCGTCCTCGTCGAGCGTCACGAGGTCCACGACGTCGAACGGTGCTGCGGCGCCTGACGGGAGGCGCCAGTCGAAGTGGAACCAGAAGCTCATGGTCCTGACCCCATCGATGTCGCGACCATGCATGACCGATCGCAGCTGCAGGTTCGCCTCGCTCGTGTCGGCGAACAGCGCCGGGTAGAACTCGGCCGGCGCCATCACTCCGTAGAGCGGCGAGTGCACCACGGCATCCGGAGCGAACAGCGACAGCACCCGCTCGAGGTCGGCCTCGCGCAGTGCGGTCAGGTACGTCTCGACGACGGCCTCGAGCGGATCATCCATGCATACATGTTCACTCACGCCCTCCGACCCGGGTCAGCGATACTCGGGATTGGCGAAGTCGAACCGGCAGCCGGCATCCCACCGGGATCGTTGGTTGCCGTGCGCCGGTATGCCGCCCGCGTCCTTGAGCATGCGGGCCAGGTGCAGCAGGTTCCACGTCATGAACGTGGTGTTGCGGTTGGTGAAGTCGTTCTCCGGCCCGCCGGAGCCCGGATCCAGATAGCTGGGTCCGGGCCCGGCCTCGCCGATCCAGCCCGAGTCCGCCTGTGGCGGGATGACGTACCCGAGGTGCTGGAGCGAATAGAGGATGTTCATGGCGCAGTGCTTCACGCCGTCCTCGTTGCCGGTCACGAGGCACCCGCCGACCCGGCCGTAGTACGCGTACTGCCCGGCGTCGTTGAGCTGGCTCGAGTTGCCGTAGAGCCGCTCGACGACGCGCGTGCACACCGACGACTTCTCGCCGAGCCAGATCGGCGTCGTGAGCACCAGGATGTCGGCCGCCATGACCTTGTCGAAGATGCCCGGCCAGTCGTCGCGCTCCCAGCCGTGCTCGGTCATGTCCGGCCACACACCCGTGGCGATCTCGTGGTCGACGGCCCGGATCGACTCGACGGCAACACCCTGCTTGCGCATGATGTCGATCGAGATCGCGGCCAGGCCCTCGGTGTTCGAGACCTCGGGTGATCGCTTGAGCGTGCAGTTGATGAAGACGGCGCTCAGGTCGGAGTAGTCGACATCGGTCGTGGGTTCGGCGGTCATCGTCACTTCCTAGGGTCGGACCTCGAGTACGAGGTTGAACGGTGTCTGATCGGCGGTACGTACGTGCGTCAGCCCGGCCTCGTTCGCCACCTCGCGGAGCCTGGCGGCCCCGGCCTGCGTGCCGATGCCCAGACCGACGTCCTGCGAATGCGAGTTGGGCGTGCAGATCGTCGCCGACGCGGTGTAGAAGATCGCGGCCATCGGATTGTCCGCGATGTTGGCGGCGAGGTCGTCGAGCGCGAACGGCTCGACCAGCAGGATCGTGCCGCCCGGGTTCAGGTGTTCCCTGGCGTAGCGCAGGATCCCGACCGGATCGCCCATGTCGTGCAGGCAGTCGAAGAAGCAGATCAGGTCGTAGCTTCCGTCGTACCCCTGGGCATCCGCCTGGCGGAACGACACCCGGTCCGGCACCCCGGCCTCAGCGGCGCGCTCCGTCGCAGTGTCGACCGAGGGAGTGTGGAAGTCGAAGCCCGTGATGGTCGCCTCCGGGTAGAGGTCGGCCAGTACGACAGCAGCGGCGCCGTGACCGCAACCGATGTCGGCGATGCTGCCGCCGGCATGAAGCACGTCCGAGACGCCGTCCAGGGCGTTGATCCATACCGGCAGACCCTCGCGATAGCCCGTGCGGAAGAACCACTCGGTGCCGTCGAACAGGTGATGGTCGTGATCGGCCCAGCTCAGCGCCCCGTTGCCACGGATCGTGTCAGCGGCCTTCTCGGCGTCGATGAACAGCGAGTTGAGGACACTGAGTCCGCGCGCGGTGAAGGCCGGCGAGTCCTCGTCGGCCACGGCCAGACCCACCTCCGCAGACAGCTCGTAGGTGTCGGTCGCGCCGTCATAGGCCAGCACGCCGCCGGCCGCCTGGGCGTTGAGCCACTCGCGGACCAGCCGTGGGTGGCAGTTCGTACGCTCGGCCAGCTCGTCGGCGGTCGTGGGTCCGCTGCCGTTGAGTGCCTGGAAGAGCCCCAGACGGTCGCCGAGCCAGATGCCCAGACATACCGTGGCGCCCGTCATGTAGCCGGCCAGCTGACCCATGAAGGCCTCGAGCTTGGCTTCGTCAAT
This sequence comes from Aeromicrobium sp., assembly GCF_036676885.1. GTDB lineage: Bacteria > Actinomycetota > Actinomycetes > Propionibacteriales > Nocardioidaceae > Aeromicrobium. The sequence continues at coordinate 4,493 of NZ_JAKFCB010000303.1, read as the reverse complement.
CGTGGTGGTCATGGAAGTTTCCTTTCTGTCGCCCTGATGAGTAGTCCCTGCGGACCCCATCGGCGTTACAGAAAGCTCGACGACTCCTAGTGCTGTTGCCAGCGCCGGAACACCTCGACGAGGTCGTCGACCGCCTCTTCGGGCAGGTCGTCGGGCTGGACGTGACCGGCGGCGAGGATCGCGATGCGGAGCTGGGCGAGGTGCTCGCTGCAGTGCGGGCAGCCGGACAGATGGGCCTCGAGCCGGGCGCGATCGGCGTCGGGCAGGACGCCGTCGAGATAGCCCGCCATCAGGCGAACGGCCTGCTCACACACGATGGCGCGGCGCTTCTTCCACCACATCATGACCATTCACCTCCCATCGAATTCTCCAGATGCTGGCGGATCCGGCACCGCGCGCGGTGCAGCAGGACCCGCTGATTGCCGTCGCTGATACTCAGCAGCGTAGACACTTCCGCGGCCGGCAGCCCCTCCACGTCGCGCAGCAGGAGGACCTGCTGCTGGGCATCCGGCAGGCTCGGCAGCACCTTGGAGACCTCCTTGGCGAACTGGCGTGCGACGATCTCGTCGTCGACCTTCTCCGACCACGGGATCGGCGGCGTCGCCCAGACGCCCGACGAGTCGAAGCACCCGTCGTACTCGTCCCCGTCGACCGGCTCGGTGCGATGCTCCCGCGACGCGGTGGACCGCGCACGATTGACGAGGATCGTGAAGATCCAGGTCTTGAGCGACGATCGCCCCTCGAACGCCGCGGCACCCTTGCAGACCGCGAGCCAGGTGTCCTGCACGACCTCCTCGGCGACCGCGCGGCTTCCGACCATGGCTTCGGCCAGCCTGAGCAGGCCGGGCTGGTGCTGCCGCACGAGCGAGACGAAGGCGCCTTCGTCACCGGCGCGAAGGCGTGCGACCAGCGCGTGGTCGTCCATCCTCGGAGCCTAGGACTCGCCCGGTCGGGTCCGCCATAGCCCTTCCGAGCCGTGTTGACCCGCTCGGCTAGAGTGCTGGTCGCGGTGAGGAGGAGCTCCGTGGCCACGCCAGAAGGTGGGGCTCCGACCCGTTCCAGAAAGTCTCACGATGCTCGACAGCTTCACGGCCACCGCAGGCGACCACGACATCACGATCACCACGATCACCAACGACGTCTGCCGCGTCGTCCTCACCGACCTCGGCGCACGCATCCTCGAGCTGCACGCACCCGACCGTGACGGCGTCCTCGCCGACGTCGTCCTGGGCCGGAAGTCGTACGACGAGCTGCCCCGCGATCCGTACTACTTCGGCGTGACCGCCGGCCGCTACGCCAACCGGATCCGCGAGGGCCGCTTCGAGATCGACGGCACGAAGCACGCCGTCACACCCAACGAGGGCGCGAACCACGTGCACGGCGGCCCCCGCGGCTTCGACACGCACGTATGGTCGACCGCGCTGGACCCGGAGCGCGACAGTGTCACGTTCCTGCGCAGGTCACCCGACGGCGAGGAGGGCTATCCCGGCAATCTCGACGCCCACGTGACCTACACGCTCGACGGCGCCGCGCTCGAGATCCGGATCGAGGCCGAGACGGATCGGCCGACGCTCGTCAACCTGGTCAATCACGCGTACTTCAACCTGGCCGGTCACGACTCCGGGACGGTGCTCGAGCAGGTGCTGCAGGTCGACGCCTCGACGTACACGCCGGTCGACGCCGAGCTGCTGCCCACCGGCGAGATCCTCAGCGTCGCCGGCACACCGTTCGACTTCCGTACCGAGACGCCGATCGGCAAGAACATCGCCGCCGTCGACAACGCCGGCTACGACCACAACTGGGTGCTCGACGGTGACGGCATGCGCCAGGTGGCGACGCTGACCGATCCGGCCAGCGGCCGACGCCTCACCCTGGTCACGGACCAGCCGGGCATCCAGGTGTATGCCGGTGGCTACCTCGAGGGCGCCAGCGCCAAGGGCGACCTCGACACGTACGCCGCGTTCGCCGGGGTCACGGCGGAGATGCAGACGTTCCCCGACTCGATCAACCACGCGCACTTCCCGCAGCGCGTGCTGCGGCCGGGCGAGACGTACGTCAACGTGGTGCGCTACGAGTTCTCCGTGGTCTGACCACGGCCTCGTCTCCGCTCACGACGATGCGGGCCTGGCCGGCGAGCAGCGCGGTGGCCGTGAGCCCGAACATCGTGCGGAATGCGTCGCTGAAATGGCTCGGCGAGGCAAAGCCGGCTTCGCTGGCGGCTGACGTGAGGTCTGCTCCGTTGCTGAAGGCGCCGGCCGCGTGACACATCCTGACCCACAGCCGGTAGCGACGAAAGCTCGTACCTGCGTGCACCGAAAAGAGGTGCAGGAAGCGTGACGGCGAGAGATTGACCGCGGCCGCGATCTCCACCGCGCTCAGCTGATCGCCGGGCCTGGAGCGCAGCATTCGCATCGCCGCGCGAATCCTGTCATCGATCGAGTCCACCTCCACGGCTCCCAGAAGGCGCAGTCGCACGATCTCCGGATCCGGCGACGGTGCCGCGTTCCACGCCGAGATCAACGCCGTCTCGTCCCGATGCTGAAAGGCGATCGGCGTGCCACGGTCGATCATCTGACCGAAGAGACTCTCCGACGCCGTTGCACTGGGATCGACATAGAAGAACATCATGCGTCCGTCGCCGGCGAGGACCTGATGCGACGTTCGCGCCGGAATCAACGCGCTTCGTGCTCGTCGGTCCACGGCGCCGGCTGATCGCACCGTGAAGGGCGCATCGAGGCCGAGCGCGAAGCAGTGAACCGAGGCCGAGTGGGTGTCCAGCCGGAGGGACGGCCCGCAGTATGCGGCGTGCCCTTCCCAAAGCCACACGGTCGGCCGCTCATCGCAGCACGTTTCCGGAAGCGGCTCGGACACCATACGAGCGATGATCGCATGGCGCCCAACAGCCGGAACCTTCTAGGAGCATGCATGGCCACGATCGTCATCGCCGTCATCGGACTCTTCTTCCTCGCCATGGGCCTGTATGCGCTCGCGGCCCCGGCAGCACTCGCCGCCCCGTTCAGGATGTCTGTCCAGACGCCCGAGAGCCGTTCAGAAGTCCGCGCGGTCTACGGAGGTTTCGGCATTGCCATGGCGACTGTGCTGGGCGCCGCAGCCCTCGACCTCGGCGACATCCGTACCGGCGCCGTCGTGACCGTCGGCGTCGCCCTCATCGGCATGGCCGCCGGCCGGCTCCTGTCGCGAGTGTTCGACACCTCCGTGCGGTTCTACCCGATCTGGTTCTACTTCGGCGTCGAGCTGGTCGCTGGCGGGCTGCTTCTCCTCGCCGCCTGACGGTCGTTCCGCGCCCTCCTTCGGACGTACCCAATTGACGGAGCGAGCTGTCGGCCCGCACGGTAGGTTCCTCCCACGAGTCATCGACGGACCGCTAGTGAAAGGCACCCCGATGAGCCCAGACCCCTCGAATGCCCCGGTGCTGGTCACGGGCGGCAGTGGCTTCGTCGCGAGTCACCTCGTCCGGCAGCTGCTCGACCGCGGCTACGTGGTCCGGGCGAGCGTGCGGGACCTCAGCCGTACGGACAAGGTCGAGCCGCTCCGGCAGATCGCCGCCACCGCGTCCGGGTCGCTGGAGCTCTTCGAGGCCGACCTCATGCATCCCGGCGCATTCGACGAGGCCATGGCCGGGTGCCGCTACGTCTTCCACGTCGCTTCGCCGTTCCTCCTGCCAGAGCAGATCCGGGACGGCCGGCAGGACGTGGTCGACCCGGCCCTCGAGGGCACCCGGAACGTCGTCGGAAGTGTCGACCGTACGCCTTCGGTCGAGCGGCTGGTGCTGACCTCGACCGTGGGAGCGATCTTCGGCGACTACGTCGACGTCCGGGAGATGAAGGACCAGATCCTCACCGAGGAGTACTTCAACACCACGAGCACGCTGGAGAACAACCCGTACCACTACGCCAAGACGGTCGCCGAGCTCGAGGCCTGGGGCCTCGCGCGCAGGCAGAGCCGGTGGAGCATGGTGACCATCAATCCCGGTCTCGTGCTCGGCCCCTCGCTCGGCACGGCATCCGACTCCGGCAGCCTGTTCCTCATGAACGAGCTGATGAGCGGCTACTTCTTCTACGGTGCACCGAACTTCAGCTTCACCTTCGTCGACGTGCGCGACGTCGCCGCGGCCCACATCCGGGCCGCGGAGGTCGAGTCCGCGTCCGGCCGCTACATCCTGGCACGGGATGAGATGGTCTCCATGCGACAGATGTCGCGGATCATCCGCGACCGTCATCCGCGTCGACTGGCAGTGCCGCGGCATGGCGTTCCCGACCGGGCTGTGCGCGTCCTCGGCCCGCGCTTCGGGCTGACCCAGGACTACATCCGCAAGCACCTCGGGATCCGGTTCCGCGTCGACAACCGCCGCAGCGTCGACGAGCTCGGAATCTCCTACCGTCCCGTCGAGCAGACCGTGCTCGATCACTACGACGCGTGGCGTGAGCAGCGTCGTGCCAACAAGCGACGTACGTGATCCGGGCCTGAGCGCC
>NZ_JAKFCB010000302.1:0-2088 GCF_036676885.1 Aeromicrobium sp. | reverse complement strand
GGCACGGAGCACATCCTCCTCGGCCTCATCCACGAAGGTGAGGGCGTTGCGGCCAAGGCTCTGGAGAGCCTCGACATCTCGCTCGAGGCGGTCCGCGGCCAGGTCGAGGACATCATCGGCCAGGGTCAGCAGGCTCCGAGCGGGCACATCCCGTTCACGCCCCGTGCCAAGAAGGTCCTCGAGCTCAGCCTGCGCGAGGCGCTGCAGCTCGGCCACAACTACATCGGCACCGAGCACATCCTGCTCGGCCTGATCCGCGAGGGCGAGGGCGTCGCCGCCCAGGTCCTCGTCAAGCTGGGCGCCGACCTCAACCGCGTACGCCAGCAGGTCATCACGCTCGTCAGCGGCTTCCAGGGCAAGGAGGCCGAGCAGGCCGGCGCGCCCAGCGAGTCCGCCCCGAGCACGTCCGCCGTGCTGGACCAGTTCGGCCGCAACCTGACGCAGGCCGCCCGCGAGGGCAAGCTCGACCCGGTCATCGGCCGGGACGACGAGGCCGAGCGCGTCATGCAGACGCTGTCGCGACGCACCAAGAACAACCCGGTGCTCGTCGGCGAGCCCGGCGTCGGCAAGACCGCCGTCGTCGAGAGCCTCGCCCAGGACATCGTCAAGGGCGATGTGCCCGAGACGCTCAAGGACAAGCAGATCTACACGCTCGACCTCGGTGCGCTCGTCGCCGGTTCGCGCTACCGCGGTGACTTCGAGGAACGCCTCAAGAAGGTCCTCAAGGAGATCCGCACCCGTGGCGACATCATCTTGTTCATCGACGAGATCCACACCCTCGTGGGTGCGGGTGCCGCCGAGGGCGCGATCGACGCCGCCAGCATCCTCAAGCCGATGCTGGCCCGCGGCGAGCTGCAGACGATCGGTGCCACGACGCTCGACGAGTACCGCAAGCACTTCGAGAAGGACGCGGCCCTCAACCGCCGCTTCCAGCCGATCCTCGTCGACGAGCCGTCCGTGCTCGACACCGTCGAGATCCTCAAGGGCCTGCGCGACCGCTACGAGGCGCACCACCGCGTCTCCATCACCGACGACGCCCTCGTGGCGGCGGCGACGATGGGCGACCGCTACGTCTCCGACCGGTTCCTGCCCGACAAGGCGATCGACCTGATCGACGAGGCCGGGGCCCGCCTGCGCATCCGCCGCATGGCGACGCCGCCCGAGCTCAAGGAGTTCGACGACAAGATCGTCGACGTCCGCCGCCGCAAGGAAGGCGCCATCGACGCACAGGACTTCGAGGCTGCCGCCTCCCTGCGCGACGAGGAGAAGAAGCTCATCAACGCCAAGGGCGAGCGCGAGAAGGCCTGGAAGTCCGGCGACCTCGACACCGTCGCGGTCGTCGACGAGAACCTCATCGCCGAGGTCCTCGCCAAGGCCACCGGCATCCCGGTCGGCCAGCTCAGCGAGGCCGAGTCCAGCCGCCTGCTCAACATGGAGGAAGAGCTCCACAAGCGGGTCATCGGCCAGGACGAGGCCATCAAGGCGCTGTCGCGGGCCATCCGCCGTACGCGTGCGGGCCTCAAGGACCCCAAGCGTCCTGGTGGATCGTTCATCTTCGCCGGGCCCTCGGGCGTCGGCAAGACGTGGCTGTCCAAGGCGCTGGCCAACTTCCTGTTCGGCGACGAGGACTCGCTGATCCAGCTCGACATGTCTGAGTACAGCGAGAAGCACACGGTCTCGCGACTGTTCGGCTCGCCTCCCGGCTACGTCGGCTACGAAGAGGGCGGGCAGCTCACCGAGAAGGTGCGCCGCAAGCCGTTCTCCGTCGTCCTGTTCGACGAGATCGAGAAGGCTCATCCCGACATCTTCAACTCGCTGTTGCAGATCCTCGAGGAGGGCCACCTCACTGACGGTCAGGGCCGCGTCGTCAACTTCAAGAACGCGGTCGTCATCATGACCACCAACCTCGGTGCGCGTGAGATCTCCAAGGGCGTCAACCTGGGCTTCAGCCAGGCCGGCGACACTGCGGGGTCCTACAACAAGATGAAGGAACGCGTCCAGATCGAGCTCAAGCAGCACTTCCGGCCTGAGTTCCTCAACCGTGTCGACGAGATCATCGTCTTCCCGCCGCTGACGCAGGACGAGATC
>NZ_JAKFCB010000301.1:0-9068 GCF_036676885.1 Aeromicrobium sp. | reverse complement strand
GCTGAGTGACCGGCTGCTCGGGCCGGCAGCGCCGCTCATCGTGGCCTCCGCCATCGCAGGTCTCGCAACGCTCGTCCTGCTGCACCGCCGGCGTTTCGCGCCGGCCCGGTTCGGCGCGGTCGCGGCCGTCGCGGCCGTCGTGATCGGCTGGGGCGTCGCGCAGTACCCCTGGATGCTGGTGGATGAGGTCAGGATCTCGGCAGCCGCAGGAGCCGACGCAACCCTGGCCGGGCTGCTCGTGGTTGTCGGCCTCGCCGGCGTCATCGTCGTGCCCGCACTCGCGTACCTGTTCTGGCTGACCCAGAGCGAGCGCTGGACCGAGAGTCACTGAACCCGTACGACCTCAGGGAGCGGCGGCAAGTCGCCGGGACCGGGCATCGTCGAGCCCGGCAAGGACGCGGCGGCGCTGCCGTACGCGACGGCCAGCGCGAGACGGCCGTCTGCATCGGCGGACTCGAGCGCGCCGATCAGGTAGCCCGCGAGTGCTGAGTCGCCGGCGCCCACCGTGCTGCGCGCGATCACCGTGGGGGCAGCGGCCGCACGGACGCCTGCATGGCTCAGGAGCAGAGCACCCTTGCTGCCGAGGGTCAGCAGGATCTCGCCCACACCCCGGTCCAGCAGCGGCCGTGCGGTCTCGAGGGCAGTCCGTGGGTCGCCCTCGAACATCGCGGCGGGTACGTCGAGCAGGTCGCCGAGCTCGTCGGAGTTGGGCTTGATCAGGTCGATCCGATCGGCCGCCCGGTCCAGCGTCTTGCGGAGCGACTCACCCGAGGTGTCGACCGCGATCCGGAGGCCGTCGGCGTGGATACCGTCGATCACGTCGGCGTAGAACCCGGCATCGACTCCCGGCGGCAACGAACCGCTCAGGACCGCCCATCGCGCACCAACCGCCTCCCGGGCGACCTCGCGGATGAGCTGGTCGAGCTGGTCGGCTGTGAGCTCGGTGCCCGGAGCGTTGATCTTCGTGGTGACGCCGTCGGGCTCGGCCAACGTCAGGTTGACGCGGGACGCCGCCCCGGTCGGTACGGCTCGGTGGGTCACTCCGAGCTCCCGCAGGCGGGTCAGCAAGGGGTCGTCGTGGTCGCCCGGCAGCACTGCGACGGCCAGGTGCCCGCCCTTGCGCACGACCTGAGCCACGTTGACGCCCTTGCCGCCGGCCTCGTCGTGGGCCGTGACGGAGCGGATCACACCTCCGCGCTCCAGCGGCTCGGACAACTCGATCGTGCGGTCGATGCTGGGGTTGGGGGTGAGAGTGACGATCACGCCAGCACGACCTCGACGCCGTGCTCCCGCAATGCCTCGACATCCTGTGGGCTCGCGTCCGTGTCGGTGATCACGACATCGAGGTCGTCGTAGGACGCGAACGCGAAGACGTGCTCGGCGGAGAACTTGGAGGAGTCGAACAGAGCGATGACCTTGTGCGCCGACTTGGCGAGCGCGCGCTTGACCGCCGCTTCCTCACTGTCGGGCGTGCTCAGGCCGTGACTGGCGGACGCGGCGTTCGTGGCGAGGAAGCAGACGTCGACCTGGATCGAGGCCAGGGCGTCGACGGTGGACTGACCGACCGCCGCGGCGGTGACGCCACGGACGCGACCGCCGAGGAGGTGCAGGCTGACCGAGGGGATCGCGGTGAGCTTGGACGCCGTCGGGATCGCGTGCGTGATCACGGTCAGCGGATGGTCGAGGGGGATCGCGTCGACGAGGTGGCTGATCGTCGTGCCTGCGTCGAGGACGATGCTCCCGCCGGCTTCTGGCAGGAACGCGGCGGCCGCGTGGGCAATGCGTTCCTTCTGCTCGGCATTGGTGGTCGTGCGCTGTGCGAGGCCCGGCTCGAGGATCGTCAGTGCCCGCGCCGCGACGGCCCCACCGTGCACGCGCTGGGCCAGGCCGTCCCGCTCGAGGACGGCCAGGTCGCGGCGAATCGTCTCGCTGCTGACGTCCAGCTCATCCGCGAGATCGATGACGGCGAGCCGGCCCTCCTGGTGCAGTCGCTCGGCGAGGAGCTGCTGGCGTTCTGCGGCGTACACGGCGCTCCTCATAGGATGGTCGAGACCTGGCGACAACAAAGTGAGTTTGTGTGGCTTTGGGCGTCTGTATGTATTGTTTTACGTCCGAATGCGTGTAAAGTCAAGCAGATCGCTAAGGTGTCCCCTTTTCTCCGCAGCGCTGAAGGAGCTGATGGTGCCAACGATTCTGCACGGCAACGGCGTGGTCCCAGGAGTCGGCGTCGGGCCGGTTGTCCGCCCCATGCCCCGCCCCGACCTCCCAACACACGAAGAGAGCCTCGACCCGGAAGCGGGCGCCGCGCGCTTCAGCGAGGCGGCCAATCTCGTGGCCGACCGGCTTGCGACGAGAGCCGGCCAGGCCAGTGGCGCCGCTGCCGAGGTCCTGATGGCCACCTCGTCATTGGCTCGTGACCGCGGACTGGTCGCGCTCGTGCAGAAGCGGCTCGCCGAGGGCTTGGGCATCTGCGCGTCGACCGCAGGGGCGATCGAGGAGCTCAGCGCGATGTTCGCCGCCGCCGGAGGGCTGATGGCCGAACGCGTCACGGACCTCCAGGACATCCGTGATCGTGTCGTCGCCGAGCTCACCGGCCAGCCCGATCCCGGGATCCCCACTCCCGAGACCCAGTCGGTGCTGTGCGCCGACGACCTCGCACCCGCAGACACCGCCGGCCTCGACCCGGCTTCGATCGTCGCGATCGCCACGTCCCTGGGCGGCGCCACGAGTCACACCACGATCATCGCCCGCCAGCTCGGCATCCCGTGTGTCGTCGGCACGGACGGGTTGGACGACATCGCCGAGGGCACAGCCGTCCTCGTCGACGGCGCGACCGGCGAGGTCATCCTCGATCCCGAGCCGGATCTCGTGAGGGAGCGCACCGTGGCGGCCGCTGCCTTCGGTGCGGCCGCAGCGTCATGGCGCGGCCCCGGTGCGACGTCTGACGGGCATACGGTCGACATCCTCGCGAACGTCCAGGACGGCGCGGGGGCACGCAAGGCAGCGGACACCAATGTCCAGGGCGTGGGGTTGTTCCGCACGGAGCTGTGCTTCCTCGATCGTGATGTCGAGCCCACGGTGGACGACCAGGCGGCGATCTACGGCGAGGTCTTCGCCGCGATGGGTGACCGCAAGGTCGTGATTCGTACGCTCGACGCCGGGTCGGACAAGCCCGTCAGCTTCGCCACGATCAAGGACGAGCCCAACCCGGCACTCGGGGTGCGCGGCATGCGGCTCGGACTGCGCGACGAAGGGCTCATGGACCGGCAGCTCGATGCCATCGCGCTCGCGGCCAAGGAGTCGGCCGCGCCGGTGTGGGTCATGGCGCCGATGGTCGCCACCGAGGACGAGGCCGAGTGGTTCGGCGCGAAGGTACGCGAACGCAATCTCGTGCCGGGCGTCATGATCGAGATCCCCAGCGCCGCGCTCCTCGCGGACCGCATCCTTCGCCACGTCGACTTCGTCTCGATCGGCACCAACGACCTGAGCCAGTACGCCTTCGCCGCCGATCGGATGGCGCCGTCACTGTCGCGCCTGACCGATCCGTGGCAGCCGGCACTCCTGGCCCTCATCCAGCGCGTGGCCCAGGCGGGTCTCGAAGCCGGCAAGCCGGTCGGAGTGTGCGGAGAAGCAGCAGCCGACCCGCACCTCGGCTGCGTTCTGGTCGGCCTCGGCGTCACCTCGCTGTCGTCGGCGGCCACTGCTGCGCCGCTCGTGGGTGCGACGCTGGCCGGTGTGACCCGTGAGGCGTGCAGGGCCGCCGCACACGCCGCTCTGGCCGCCAAGGGGCCCGCCGGGGCCCGCGAGGCTGCCGCGGCGCACCTGGCCTGAGACAGCGAGATGCCCGACCGCACGCAGCAGGTCGGGCATCTCGGCTCTGGAGTGCTACTGCTGCGGCTCGATCGTCACCTTGATTCCTTCGCCGCTGCGCACGATGTCGATGGCCTTCGGCACGTCAGCCAGGGGCAGCCGGTGGGTGATGAGGTCGAGGACGGGAACGGCACCGGTCGCGATGCGGTCGAGCGCATCCTTGTTGTTGGCCGGTGACGACCCGTTGGCGCCGACGATCGTCAGCTCGCGGTAGTGCACCAGGTTGGAGTCGAGGGTGATCGTCGGCTTGTCCTTGGGCAGGCCACCGAAGAAGCTGATACGACCCTGCCGCGCGGCGTACGCGACCGCCTGTTCCTGGGCGATGCCGGCGGCTGTCGCGGTGATGGCCACGTCGACACCGCGTCCGTTGGTGAGGTCCATGACCGCCTGGACGACGTCGACCTCACCGGCGCAGATCGTCTCGTCCGGCTTGACGATGCCGGCCGCCTGCTCGAGGCGGGCACGGTTGAGCTCGATCAGTGTGATGCGCCGAGCCCCGTTGGCCCGGGCGAGGCGTACGTGCAGGCAGCCGATCGGGCCGGAGCCGACCACCACGACATCGTCGCCCTCGCCGACCCGGGCCAGCGTCTGGGCATTGATCGCACACGCGAAGGGCTCCGCGACCGAGGCCTCGGCGTAGCTCAGCCCCTCGGGGATCCGGTTGAGGCCATCGACCTTGAGCACGGCCCGGGGCACGATCATGTACTCCGCGAATCCGCCGTCGAACTGATAGCCCATCGAGACCTGGTTGGGGCAGACGGACATCTTGCCGTGCGTGCACTCCTCGCAGTCCCCGCAGGGCACGGCGGCGATGACCTGCACGCGATCACCGGGTTGCCATCCGTCGACCGCGGAGCCGACCTCGACGACCTCGCCGGCGATCTCGTGGCCGATGACGCGGGGCGGGTCGAGGTTCTGGTGACCGGCGCTGAAGATCTTGACATCGGTGCCGCACGTCGAGGTCGCCCAGACCTTGATCTTGACCTCGTCGGGCCCGGGTGTCGGCTCGTCGGCGTCCTCGTATCGCAGGTCGCCTGGGGCGTAGAAACGCACCACCTTCATGAAATCTCTTCTCCTTCGGAGGGTTGCAGGAGGGCCAGCACCGCGTCGGCGTCGGACGCCTCGCGCAGCTGCTTGGCCTGGTCAGGGTCGACCAGGATCATGGCCAGCTTGGACAGGATCCCGATGTGGTCGTCGCCCACGGCAGCGATGCCGATCGCGACGCGTACGTCATGGCCGTTCCAGTCGACGCCGTCGGGGAAGCGGACGAACGACAGCGCGTTGCGCTGCACGGTGTCCTTGCTCTCGACGGTGCCGTGGGGGATCGCGAAGCCCTCGCCCATGTAGGTCGAGACCGACTGCTCGCGGGCCAGCATCGCGTCGACGTACGACTCGGCGACGGCACCGACCTCGACGAGGACCCCACCGGTCACCCGGATGGCATCCTCGGCCGAGGCGGCGGCCGCCTCCAGGCGTATCGCGTCGGCCGTCAGCAGCTCAGCCACTGACGTCGCCGCCATCCTTCAGGGTCTGGACCAGGGCGTTGACGGCAGGATCGCCCAGGAACACCTGGAACGTCACGACCGGCTTGCCGGGTGCACCGGAGCGAGCGCGCTCCGCGAGCGACTGGTGGCAGACCACGACGTCGGCGTCGGCCGGGATCTGGCCGACCGGCGTGTGCACGACCGTGATGTCGGTCTTCTTGAGCTGTCCCTTGAGGGTGCTTGCGAGCATCACGCTGCTGCCCATTCCCGCGTCGCAGGCGATGACGACTTTCTTGACGTCCGCGGCATTGATGGTGGTGGTCATGTTCAGGCCTCCTGGAGAGTCGAGTCTTCGGCGACTTCAGAATCGTCGCTCCCGCGGCCGAAGCCAAGCAGCATCGAGCCGACGACGAACGACACCGCTGTGGCGACGGCGACTCCGGAGATCATCCCGGCGTAGTTGCCGAAGCCCTTCGGCGTCTGGATGAAGTACGCGAAGATGCTGCCCGGTGAGGGCGAGGCGACGAGTCCGGCGTTGGTGAGCTGGAACACCGCGACGCCGGCAGCGCCACCGAGAATCGCCGCGAGGATCATCTTGGGCTTCATCAGGATGTACGGGAAGTAGATCTCGTGGATGCCGCCGAAGAAGTGGATGATGATCGCCGCGGGTGCGGTCGGGCGCAGCGAACGGGGCCCGAAGAACCAGTACGCCAGCAGGATCCCGAGCCCGGGTCCGGGGTTGGACTCGAGCATGAACAGCACCGACTTGCCGGCTTCCTTGGCCTCGATGGCACCCAGGGGAGTGAGCACGCCGTGGTTGATGGCGTTGTTGAGGAACAGCACCTTGGCCGGCTCGATCACGACCGAGGCGAGCGGGAGGAGATTGTTGTCGACGAGTGTCTCCACGCCGTTGCCCAGCCACTCGGTGAGCTTCTCGACGACGGGGCCGGCGCCCTTGAGGCCCACGACCGCCAGAGCCGCGCCGACGATGCCGGCGGAGAAGTTGTCGATCAGCATCTCGAAGCCCGGCTTGACCTTGCCCGCGATCGCCTCGTCGAACTGCTTGATGATCCATGCGGCGAGCGGGCCCATGATCATGGCACCGAGGAACATCGGCACCTCCGCGCCGACGATGACGCCCATCGTGGCGACCGCGCCGACCACGCCGCCGCGGTGTCCATGCACGAGCTTGCCGCCGGTGAAGCCGATCAACAGGGGAAGCAGGAAGGTGATCATCGGGCCGACGAGCTCGGCCAGGTCCTTGTTGGGGATCCAGCCGTCGGGGATGAACAACGCGGTGATCAGGCCCCAGGCGATGAACGCGCCGATGTTGGGCATGACCATGCCGGCGAGCTTGGCACCGAAGCGCTGGATGTTGGCGCGCAGGCCGTCCCCGGTCGCCGTTGGCGTGAAGTTGGACATATGGACTCCTTGAAGAAGCGGATCACGTCCCCGTGACGTGCGTCACTGTCCATCCAATGCCCGAGTGTGTGGTTTTGTCAAGGTTGGATGCGGTTTTGTGTGGGAGTTAGCCTGTAGTCGAGGGCAGACGGAGCGAAATGGGCAGGCCAAAGCGCCCGACCCGCCGTGTTGCCGGGCCGGGTGTCAGGCGACGAGCGTCAGTCGACGAGCGCCGGCGTGGCGTCGACCGTGAAGCCCTCGACGGCTTCGTCCGCGACGTACGTCGGCTCCGCGACGACCCGGCCGGCCGCGACGATGTCGGCGATCGCGAGGCGCACGAGGTCGAGCTGTGCCTTGGCGGCACGGATCGTCAGGCTGCTGATCTCGGTCTTCTGGCTGACCTTGGCGATCGACTTCGCACCGCGGATGTCCGCCAGGACGGAGGCTGCCGAGCTCAGGAGCGCCGGATCGTGGCTGCCGGTCTTCAGGTCGGCGTCGTTGACCGGCCAGGCGGCACGGTGGATCGACCCCTCCTGCCACCACGACCAGACCTCCTCGGTCACGTAGGGCAGGAACGGCGCCAGCAGGCGCAGCTGCACCGACAGGGCGAGCACGAACGCACTCCTGGCGGACCGGCCGGCCGCGTCGTCCCGGCGCGAGCGCTCCTTGACCAGCTCGAGGTAGTCGTCGCAGAAGTCCCAGAAGAACTTCTCGGTGACCTCGAGCGCGGTGGCGTAGTCGTAGTCCTCGAAGCGGGCCGTCGCCTCGTCGACGACGAGCCGCAGGCGGCTGAGCATCGCCAGGTCGATCGCCTCGGTGACCCGTGACGGATCGAGGTCGGAGGCTCCGGCGCCCAGCCCGTACGCCTCCTCGGAGGCGAGCACGAACTTGCTGGCGTTGAGGACCTTCATCGCGAGCCGGCGGCCGACCTTCATCTGCGCCTCGTCGAACGGGGAGTCCGCTCCGGGGCGTGCTCCCGCCGCGCGCCAGCGGACGGCGTCGGCGCCGTACTTGTCGAGGATCTCGTCGGGGACGACGACGTTGCCCTTGGACTTGCTCATCTTCTTGCGGTCGGGGTCGACCACGAAGCCCGACAGCGCCGCGTGCGTCCACGGCGCGACACCGTGTTCGAGGTGGGCGCGGACGATCGACGAGAACAGCCAGGTGCGGATGATGTCGTGGCCCTGCGGGCGCAGGTCCATCGGGAACGTCCGGGCGAACAGGTCGTCGTCGCGCTCCCAGCCGCAGATGATCTGCGGTGTCAGCGACGACGTCGCCCAGGTGTCGAGAACGTCCGGATCGGCGAGGAAACCTCCGGGCTCGCCTCGCTGCGACTCGGTGAAGCCCGGCGGGACCTCCGAGGAGGGATCGACCGGCAGGCTCGCCTCGTCAGCGAAGATCGGGTCGTCGTAGTCGGGCTCGCCGTCGGCATCGAGGCGGTACCAGACCGGGAACGGGATGCCGAAGAAGCGCTGGCGCGAGACCAGCCAGTCGCCGTTGAGCCCCTCGATCCAGTTGGTCAGCCGCGACTGCATGTACGACGGCACCCAGTCGATCTCGTCGCCACGCTTGACGAGCTGCTGGCGCAGGTCTGCGTCGCGTCCGCCGTTGGTGATGTACCACTGACGGGTCGACACGATCTCGAGCGGCTTGTCGCCCCGCTCGTAGAAGTTGGCCATGCGCTGCGTCGGGGTCGGCTCGCCGTCGAGGTCACCGGTCTCGCGGAGCGCCGCGACGACCGCCTCGCGGGCGGAGAACGTCGTCTTGCCGGCGATCTCCTGGTAGCGGGCGACGCCGTCGCCGGTGACCCATGCCGGAGTCTCCCGCAGCACTCGGCCATCGCGGCCGATGATCGTACGGTTGGGCAGCTGCAGCTCGCGCCACCACTGGACGTCGGTGAGGTCGCCGAACGTGCACGACATGACGATGCCGGAGCCCTTATCGGGATCTGCCATCGAGTGTGCGACGACCGGCACCTCGACGCCGTAGAGCGGCGACGTGACGGTCGTGCCGATCAGCGGCTGGTAGCGCTCGTCGTCGGGGTGGGCGATCAACGCGACACAGGCCGCGATGAGCTCGGGCCGCGTGGTCTCGATGATGACGGGGGAGTCGGCTCCGTGGAACGCGACCCGATGGTAGGCGCCGGGATACTCCCGCGCCTCGAGCTCGGCCTGCGCGACTGCGGTCTGATAGGTCACGTCCCACAGCGTCGGCGCGTCCTGCTGGTACGCCTCGCCGCGGGCCACGTTGCGCAGGAAGGCGCGCTGCGACACGGTCTGGGACTCGTCGCCGATCGTGGTGTACTGCTGCGAC
>NZ_JAKFCB010000300.1:0-11217 GCF_036676885.1 Aeromicrobium sp. | reverse complement strand
TCCCCGTTCGAGGACGCCAGCGCGTCATGGCAAGGACTCCAGCGGCCGGGATAGTGTGCTGACGTGATCACCGCCATCGTCTTCATCCAGGCCGAGGTCTCGCGGCTGTCCGAGATCGCCGAGCAGATCGCCGACATCAACGGGGTCAGCGAGGTCTACTCCGTGACGGGCGACCTCGACCTGCTGGCGATGGTCCGCGTGCGCCAGGTCGACGACGTCGCGACCGTCGTCGCCGACCAGCTCAACAAGGTCGACGGCGTGCTCTCGACCCAGACCCAGATCGCCTTCCAGACCTTCAGCCAGCACGACCTCGAGGAAGCCTTCTCGATCGGGCTGTAGGTGCCTAGACCAACGTCTGCGTCGTCTGTGCCCAGTTCTCCAGGACCCGTTTCGCGGCGCCGGTGTCGATCGACTCCTTCGCCCGCGCGATGCCGGATCGCAGCCTCGTCTCGAGGTTGCCCTCGGCCGCCTCGTGGGCGGCGATCGCAGCCCCGGCGTTGAGCAGGACCGCCGTACGTACGGACGACTCCTCGCCGCCCAGCACGCGCTCGAAGACCTTGGCGTTGAACGCCGGGTCACCGCCGGTGAGCTCGGACACCGGCGTGTAGTCGAAGCCGAACACCCGCGGGTCGATCGTGTCCTCCGACACCTCGCCGGTCGCGCCGTCGGCGATCCACACCCGCGTCGTCGTGCTGGTCGTGATCTCGTCGAGGCCGTCGTCACCGCGGAACACGAACGCGTCGGCTCCCCGAGCGCCCAGGACGCCCGCCATGATCGGCGCCATCCGGGTATCCGCGACACCCACCGCCATGGCCAGGGGCCGGGCCGGGTTGGTCAGCGGGCCGAGGAAGTTGAACGTCGTGGGGATGCCGAGCTCGCGCCGCGGCACCGCCGTGAAGCGGTAGGACGCGTGGAACACCGGGGCGAAGCAGAACGTGATGCCGCAGGCGTGCAGCACCTCGAGGATCTTGGTCGGCGGGACGTCGAGGCGTACGCCGAGCTGCTCGAGCACGTCGGCCGAGCCGCTGGCGCTCGACGCCGCCCGGTTGCCGTGCTTGACGACCGGGATGCCGGCGCCGGCGATCACGACAGCGGACATCGTCGAGATGTTGACGGTCTTGGCCCGGTCGCCGCCCGTGCCGACGATGTCGACGACGCGCCCGTCCACCTTGAGCGGGACGGCGTGGCGGTACATCGAGTCGACGAGACCCTGCACCTCGGCGAGGGTCTCACCCTTGCTGCGCAGCGCCACGGCGAACCCGGCGATCTGGGCAGGCGTCGCGTTGCCGGAGAGGATCTCCTCCATCGCCCAGGCGGCGGAGGGCGCGTCCAGGTCCACGCCCGACACGAGAGCGGAGAGGACGTCGGGCCAGGTCGTGGACATCGAACGGCCCGTCAGCCGGGTTGGAGCACACCGCGGGCGAGGTCGATGACGACCTCGGCCAGGCGGATCGGCTCGATCGGGTGGGAAACCGCGGCCTCGGCGCGGGACCACGTGGCCAGCCAGGCGTCCTGGGGGCGTCCGGTCAGCACGAGCACAGGCGGCGCCATGTAGATCTCGTCCTTCATCTGCCGGGCGATACCCAGACCGCCGGCGGGCACGGCCTCACCGTCAAGGATCACCAGGTCGATCGTGCCCGCGTCGAGCTGTTGGAAGACGACCGGCTCGGTCGCGCACTCGACGTACTCGAAGGGCGGAAGGTCGGGATGCGGGCGAGCGCCCAGGGCTGAAAGCACAGCAGCGCGGACATCGCGATCGTCGCTGTAGACCAGGACACGTAGGGGCTTGTGCTCACTCACGGGTCGATCGTACATAATGATCGCGTGGCGACTACATCCGTGATTCCTGCTTCCCGACTCCATGGCCAGGAAGGCCGTCCGTCGATGGTGACGGTGGGGACCATTGTGTGGCTCTCCAGCGAGCTCATGTTCTTCGCCGGGCTGTTCGCCGCCTACTTCACGATTCGCAACATCGCGCCCAATCTGTGGGACCAGCAGACCGAGCTGCTCAACATCCCGTTCGCCACGGCCAACACGGTGATCCTCGTGCTGTCGTCGGTCACCTGCCAGTTCGGTGTGTTCGCCGCCGAGCGTGGCAAGGCCGGGCGCAGCGGCACGCTCCGCCAGGTCAACCTGTGGGGCATGCGTGAGTGGTTCTTCCTCACCTACCTGATGGGCGCGGTCTTCATCGCCGGCCAGGCGACCGAGTACGCCGCACTGGTCCAGGAACACGTCACGATCTCGTCCTCGCCCTACGGCAGCCTGTTCTACCTCGCGACCGGATTCCACGGCCTGCACGTCATCGGCGGCCTGATCGCATTCCTGCTGGTCATCGCCCGGACGTTCCTCGCTCGCAAGTTCACCCACGAGCAGGCCATCTCTGCGATTGTTGTGTCCTACTACTGGCACTTCGTGGACATCGTGTGGGTCGGGTTGTTCGCCACGATCTACATGCTCCGCTAAGGCTCCCCTCACTGCAGGTCGGGCCTCGCCCGAAGGTATTCTCAGCAGCACTTCCAGGAATGAGGTTCTCGGTGCGGAAACTGTCCACCAGACGCCGGCATCCACTCGCCGGCATCGCCGTTCTGCTCGTGGCACTCGGCGTTGTCGGAGGGGTCTATTCGGCGGTCGCGCCAGAACCCGCGAAAGCTGCGACCGCGTCGACGCAAGACGTCGAGGCCGGTCGCCAGCTGTTCCTGATCGGCTGCGCCAGCTGCCACGGCAAGAACGCCAGCGGCATCGAGACCAAGCGTGGCGGCAACTACGGCCCGTCATTGATCGGCGTCGGCGCTGCCGCTGTCGACTTCCAGGTCGGCACCGGCCGCATGCCGATGGCCAAGACCGCGCCGCAGGCACCCAAGAAGGACCCGGAGTACACCGCCGAGGAGACCCGGCAGCTCGCGGCCTACATCGCCACCCTGGGCGCCGGTCCGGCCATCCCGGACGACGAGTACACCGACACCTCCGGCAAGACCGCCGAGCAGATCAGCGAAGGCGGAGAGTTCTTCCGCACCAACTGCACGGCCTGCCACAACTCGGTCGGTGCCGGTGGCGCCCTGCCCAACGGCAAGTACGCCCCCGCGCTCGACGGCGTCAGCGCCAAGCACATCGCCGAGGCCATGATCACCGGACCGCAGCAGATGCCGGTCTTCTCCGACGACGTCATCACGCCCGAGGACAAGAGCAACATCATCGCCTACATCCAGCAGGTCCAGGATCAGCCCAACTACGGCGGCATGGGCGGCGGAGGCCTGGGGCCCGTCGTCGACGGACTGTTCACCTGGATCATCGGCATCGGCGGCCTCGTGATCGCCGCCGTATGGATCGGCGCCCACGGAGCGAGAGTGAAGAAGAAATGAGCGACGAGCTCGACCAGCTGCCCCACACCGAGCCGGTGAGGGACCCCGGCCTTCCGGAGCACCAGTACCGCCCGACCGACGTCGACCCGGCCCAGGACAAGCGTGCCGAGCGACAGATCTCCGGCATGTTCACGGTGGCATCGCTGCTGCTCGTGGGGTTCTGCGTCGCCTACATCATGATCGACAAGGACCAGACGTTCCTGGGCTGGTCGGCCATGAACTTCACCCTCGGTGCGACCCTCGGCGGCGCGATGCTGCTGATGGGCGTCGGAATCATCCAGTGGGCCAAGAAGCTCATGGGTGACCAAGAGATGATCGAGCTGCGGCACCCGGCCTCCTCGAGCGCCGAGGACCGTGCCGACACGCTCAAGCAGCTCAACGACGGCATCAACGAGTCCGGATTCGGCCGTCGCCCCATGATCCGTCGTTCGCTGTTCCTGTCGATGGGCTTCCTGGCGCTGCCGACGGTCATCATGCTCCGCGACATGGGCCCGCTGCCGTACGGCCACCGCAACACCGTGTGGAAGAAGGGCATGCGCGTCGTCAACGACGTCGCCGGCACCCCGATCAAGCCGTCGGACCTCCAGGTCGGCCAGCTCGTCAACGCCGAGCCCGCCATCATGTACGAGATGGACGAGGAAGGTCACCCGGTCCTGCACGGCACCGAGCTGCTGGCCGCGAAGTCCAAGGCCGCCGTCATCGTGGTCCGGATGCGCCCCCAGGACATCTCGCCGGCCAAGGGCCGCGAGAACTGGGGCGTCGACGGCATCCTCTGCTACTCCAAGATCTGCACGCACGTCGGTTGCCCCATCAGCCTCTGGGAGCAGCAGACGCACCACCTGCTCTGCCCCTGCCACCAGTCGACGTTCGACCTGGCCGACAACGGCAAGGTCGTCTTCGGCCCGGCCCACCGGCCGCTCCCCCAGCTGCCACTCGCGGTCGACTCCGAGGGCTATCTGATCGCCGTGAGCGACTTCACCGAGATCGTGGCGCCGAGCTACCCAGAGCTCGCCCGCGACCAGAAGAGGTTGGATGATAAGTCATGAGCACCATCGACGAGCAGACCAACATCGAGGACACGGCGTTCGGCAAGAAGGCCGCCGGCCCGGTCGGCTGGCTGGATGACCGGCTCGGCCTCGCCGGTGCCAGCAAGCGTTCACACCTGCTCCGCAAGGTCTTCCCCGAGCACTGGTCCTTCATGCTCGGCGAGATCGCGCTCTGGAGCTTCGTCGTCCTGCTGCTGACCGGTACGTTCCTGACGTTCTGGTTCGTGCCGAGCATGGGTGAGACCACCTACAACGGCTCCTACACCCCGCTCAACGGCGTCGAGATGTCCCAGGCATTCGCCTCGACCCTCGACATCTCCTTCGACGTCCGCGGCGGACTGCTGATCCGGCAGATCCACCACTGGTCGGCTGCGCTCTTCGTCGCCGCGATGATCGTGCACATGCTGCGCGTGATGTTCACGGGCGCCTACCGCAAGCCGCGCGAGCTCAACTGGCTGATCGGCCTGGGCCTGCTGCTCCTGGGACTCGTCGAGGGCTTCGCGGGCTACTCGCTGCCCGACGACCTGCTGTCCGGCACGGGCCTGCGCTTCGTCGACGGACTCGTCAGGTCGATCCCGATCGTCGGGTCATACCTCGAGTTCTTCATCTTCGGTGGTGAGTTCCCCGGCGACCTCATCATCCCGCGCCTCTACATGGTGCACATCCTGCTGATCCCGGCGCTGCTGCTGGCTCTCATCGGGGCGCACATGATCCTGCTGGTCTTCCACAAGCACACGCAGTGGCCTGGCCCCGGACGCACCGAGAAGAACGTCGTCGGCTACCCGATGCTGCCGGTCTACGCGGCCAAGGCCGGTGGATTCTTCTTCGTGGTCTTCGGCTTCACCGCGCTCATGGGCGCGACGCTGCAGATCAACCCGATCTGGGTCTACGGCCCTTACAACCCCTCCGAGGTCACCGCCGGCTCGCAGCCGGACTGGTACATGGGCTTCGTCGAGGGCGCGGTCCGCATCTTCCCCAACTGGGAGAGCACGTTCTTCAACTACACGTGGAGCTGGAACGTCTTCCTCCCCGGCGCGATCCTGCCGGGAGTCTTCCTCGGGGTGGGCGCCGGCTGGCCGTTCATCGAGCAGTGGATCACCGGCGACAAGCGCGAGCACCACCTGCTGGAGCGCCCGCGCAACGCGCCGTTCCGGACCGCGTTCATCGTCTCCGGCATGACGGCGTACGCCGTGCTGTGGATCGCGGGTGGCAACGACATCATCGCGACCCAGTTCCACCTGAGCCTCAATGCCATCACCTGGTTCTGCCGCTTCGCCTTCTTCATCCTGCCGATCGTCATGTTCATCATCACCAAGCGGATCTGCATCGGCCTGCAGCGCGCAGACGCCAACCGCATCCTGCACGGCTACGAGACCGGCGTCATCGAGCGGTCGCCCGACGGCGGCTTCTCCGAGCGCCACGCTCCCCTGCCGGTCGGCAAGCAGTTCACGCTGACCAACCACGACCGGCTGCCGGTGCTCGAGGCTCCCCCGGAGACCGACCACAACGGCGTTGCCGTGCCCCACGGCCGCATGGCCAAGTTGCGAGCCAAGGCACGGGCGTTCTACTACGACGGCGTGGTCGACAAGCCCACTGTCGAGGACGTCCACCATGCCGAGGAGCACCTGCGTGACCACGACGGTCATCCCGTCGAGCTCGGCGACGAGTTCCAGGGCGTGTCCGAGACCGGTATCCCCCGGGTGCACTGAGCCCGTACGTACGACTCGAAGCCCCCGTCAGCGCTGCTGGCGGGGGCTTCGTCCTGTTCATGGGTCGTCCGTCCACCTGCGGCCGCCCCACGCGGGCGCTCAGGCCTTGTGGAGTGCTGAGCCCTGGAGCCAGGTGGACCAGTCGACGTTCCAGTCGGTCCAGCCGTTGCGGTCCTCGAGCGACCGTGGACTGTTGACGTAACGGACGACATCGCCACGGCGGGAGCGGTGGTAGAGCCAGCTGGCGTTGGCGGTGCTCATGCCGGTGCACCCGTGACTCACGTTGTCGCGGCCCTGTGAGCGGACCGACCAGGGCGCGGCGTGCAGGAACTCTCCGGAGTTGGTCACGCGCATCGCCCAGCGGACGTTCTCGATGTTGTAGTAGCCCGGATCCTCCGAGTCGACACCCGTCGTGGCTGCGTCCATGTCGATCGAGGAGAACTTCTCCATGATGACCTTGGTGCCCTGACGCGTCCGGTGCCCGTTGTCGCCGGTGGTCACCGGGATGGTCTTCTCGACCACGCCGTCGACGGTGTACTTGAGCCGGTGCCTGGCGACGTCGACCACGCTGACCCGCTTGCTCCCGACCTTGAAGTCGATGAGCTGGTCCTGCTGGCCGTAGATGCCGTCGCCGGCCGGCAGCCCGTTGAGGCGCAGGTTGATCTTGACCCTGGCGTACGCCGGCCAGAAGGTCCGCGGGCGGAAGTGCGCCTCGCGGTCGGAGAACCAGGTCCAGGAGCCCTCGACCGTCGGCTTGGACTGGACGCTCATGTTGCGCTCGAACAGCGCACGATTCTTGACCGGTACGTCGAACGTGACGATGACCGGCATACCGACGCCGACCGTCTCGCCCTGGAGGGGAGCCACGGACGGGTAGGTCTGCTGGGCGAGCGTCAACGGCTGGGTCGTGAAGCTGCGGATGATGCTGCGGTCCTTGCCGTCCTCGCCAGTGCCCTTGACCCGCAGTGTGTAAGCCGTGCCGGGCTCCAGCCGCTGACTCGCCAGCCACGAGCCGCCGGCGACCCGCCCCTTGACCGTGGACTCGCCGTCGTCGCTCGTGAGGACGCCGCTCGTGATCGACCCGTGCTCAGCCTTGACCGCGACGATCGTGCTGACGCGTACGTCCGTGGCCTTCTGGTCGACGTTGGCGGTCAGCGTGATGGGATCCTTGGGCTTGTCAGGCGTGACGGCCTCCTTGACGCCATCGGCTGTGCAGGCGGACAGAGCCACAAGAGCCGCGCACACGAGCGCGGCCGGCAGACGGAGATCCCTCACCAGACCATTCTAGGTGGTCGTGGGTCGCGACCGAGCCACGATCGTCAAGGTATGTTGACGGGTCGGGCGCGTCAACATATATTGACTCCATGAGCCGAATCATGGCGGCCGAAGACCGCCCCGAGGACCCGCTGTCCGCGCTCAGCCGGGTGGCGAAAGCACTCGAGGAGCTGGAGCGTGAGGAGTACTACGAGGTCATGCGGGCGCGGCAGGCCGGCGTCAGCTGGGCCGGCATCGCCGCGGCGCTCGGCGTCTCCAAGCAGGCGGTGCACCGCCGGTTCAAGCGACGCCTGGCCGGAGATGCCGCGCGCTGATCGTCAGTGCGCGTGGATGCCGCGGTAGTACTCGAAGATCCAGCCGCAGGCCGCGACCGAGAGGAACACCGCGCCGATGATGAACAGCCACCAGCCGATCACGACACCCAGCACCACCACTGCGAGTGCCGAGGCGCAGAACAGCGGCCACCAGCTGAAGGGCGGGAAGAAGCCCTGCTCGCCGGCGCCATCGGCGATCTCGCCGTCGGTGCGGTCCTCAGGCCGATCGGGGATCTGCTTGGCGACCACACCGAGGTAGAACCCCAGCAGCGCCGTCAGCAGGAACGTCATGACCAACGCGGTGGTGCCGGTGGGATCGTGCGAGAGAACCCAGTAGACGGGCGCGACGATCACGAAGAAGATGCCGCACGCGATGATGGTCCAGTACTCGGCCTTCATGGATCAGTGACCGTCCTTGCCGTCGTCGGTGTGGTGTGCTGTCGCTTCGCCCTTGCCCTCGACGTCCGGCGCATCCGCGATCGGAGAGGTCTCCCCGGGGTTGTCGAGCAGCTCGAGCCGCGCGATCTCGGGGTGGTGCAGGTCGAACGCCGGGCTCTCGGAGCGGATGCGCGGCAGTGACGTGAAGTTGTGGCGCGGCGGCGGTGACGACGTCGCCCACTCGAGCGAGCGGCCCCAGCCCCACGGGTCGTCGAGCCCGACGAGCGGGCCCTTGCGAGACTTCCAGACGTTGTAGAAGAACGGCAGCGTGGACGCACCGAGCAGGAACGCGCCGATCGAGGAGATCTCGTTGAGCGTCGTGAAGCCGTCGGTGGGGCCGTAGTCGGCGTAGCGACGCGGGAAGCCCTCGACGCCCAGCCAGTGCTGCACGAGGAACGTCATGTGGAACCCGATGAACAGCAGCCAGAAGTGGATCTTGCCGAGCTTCTCGTCGAGCATGCGGCCGGTGAGCTTGGGCCACCAGAAGTAGAACCCGGCGAACATCGCGAACACCACGGTGCCGAACACCACGTAGTGGAAGTGAGCGACGACGAAGTAGCTGTCGGACAGCTGGAAGTCGAGCGTCGGCGACGCCAGGATGACGCCGGTCAGTCCGCCGAAGAGGAACGTCGTGAGGAATCCCAGCGCGAAGATCAGCGGGGTGTCGAAGGACAGAGATCCCCCCCACAACGTGCCGATCCAGTTGAAGAACTTCACCCCGGTGGGCACCGCGATCAGGAACGTCATGAACGAGAAGAACGCCAGGTCGACCGAGCCGGTCACGAACATGTGGTGGGCCCAGACCGCGACCGACAGCGCCGCGATCATCAGGGTCGCGGCGACCAGGCCCATGTAGCCGAAGATCGGCTTGCGGGAGAACACCGGCAGGATCTCGGTGATGATGCCGAAGAACGGCAACGCGATGATGTAGACCTCTGGATGCCCGAAGAACCAGAACAGGTGCTGCCACAGGATCGGCCCGCCATTGGCGGCGTCGAACACGTGGGCGCCGAGACGGCGATCGGCCTCGAGGGCCAGCAGCGCCGCGGCGAAGATCGGGAACGCGATGATGATGAGGATGCTCGTGACGAGCGTGTTCCACACGAAGATCGGCATCCGGAACATCGTGAGACCGGGGGCGCGCATCGTGAAGATCGTGGTGATGAAGTTGACCGCACCGAGGATCGTGCCGAGACCCGACATCCACAGGCCCATGACCCAGAGGTCACCGCCTATGCCTGGCGAGTTGACCGCATCACTCAAGGGTGCGTACGCGAACCAGCCGAAGCTGGCCGCTCCTCCGGGGACGAAGAAGCCGGAGACGACGATCGTCGAGCCGAACAGGTAGAGCCAGTAGCTGAACATGTTGAGGCGCGGGAACGCGACGTCGGGCGCGCCGATCTGCAGCGGCATGATCGCGTTGCCGAAGCCGAAGAACAGCGGCGTCGCGAACATCAGCAGCATGATCGTGCCGTGCATCGTGAAGAGCTGGTTGTACGTCTCCTCGTCGACGACCTGGGTGCCTGGCTGCGCCAGCTCGGCGCGGATCAGGAGCGCCAGGATGCCGCCGATGATGAAGAAGGCGAACGAGGTGAAGAGGTACATGTTGCCGATCACCTTGTGATCGGTCGTGGTGAGGACCATGACGACCTTCTGGCCGAGGGTGCGCTCGTGCGTCGTCTCGCGAGGTGTCTCGAATGCTGCCGTGGTGGTGGCCATCAGTGCCCCGCTCCTTCCTGGACGTCTTCGGCTTCGCCGTTGCCCTCTTCGTGGAGGCCCGCGATCGTGCGGGCTTCCTTGGCGCCCTTGGGCGCGCCGATCTGGCCGGCTTCCTCGAGCTCGACGAGGTGCGCTTCGTACTCCGCCTTGGAGACGACGTGGACCTTGAAGATCATGCGCGAGTGGTAGAGGCCGCACAGCTCAGCGCAACGCCCGGTGAAGACGCCCTCGCGGGTCGGCGTCATGTCGAACTGGTTCTTCTGGCCCGGGACGACGTCCATCTTGAAGTAGAACTCGGGGATCCAGAACGAGTGGATGACGTCGGGCGACAGCAGCCTGAACCGTACGGACTCGTCGACCGGGAGCCACAGCTCCGTCGGGTCCTGAGGGGTGCCGATGTCGAAGACGTCCTCGCCCTCGGTGGCGTCCTCGTTGAGGTAGCTGAAGGCCCACTGCCACTTGCTGCCGACGACCTCGATCGTGTGGTCGGGGTTCTCCACCTCGCGGAGCATGTCGTTCTGCGACGTGACGGTGTGGAAGAAGAAGACCGCGACGATGACGACCGGGGCGAACGTGTAGAGCGCCTCGATCGGCAGGTTGTAGCGGATCTGGACCGGGACCTCGTCGTCGCTGCGCCGACGGTAACGGATCATCGAGTAGACGATCAGGCCGAAGACCAGCAGGAAGACGGCCAGCACGGCGATCCAGGCGCCGAGCCAGACGTTCCACATGGCGTCCGATCGGTCGCTTCCGGCGACGGGCAGCGCGAGGCGCTCGACGTCGGAATCACCGACTTGGGAACAGCCGCTCAAGACCACGGCGGCGATGGCGAGAACCGCCAGCTTCATCCGACCCACGGGGCGCCTTTCTGGACCATGACTGTCACGTGATGACACGTGCAGCACCTTACTTGAGCGGGACCGACCACGTGCGGTGAGGTCAGCCTCTGTTGGACGTATGTCTGACCGGCGCGTCACGCGAGCGAGAGCGCCGCGTCGATGTCGGCCTTCGCCTGCTCACCGTATGCCGTACCGATGCGCTTGAGGAAGCCCTCGCGCTCGAGCTGGTACTCCTGCGTGCCCTTGGTCTCGACGACGCTGGCGGCGATCGTGCAGCCGATCTGCGCCGAGCGCTCGAAGTCGAGTCCGGCGGCGACTCCGGCGAGGAATCCGGCGCGGAAGCTGTCGCCGACGCCGGTCGGGTCGACCGCGACGATGCCCTCGATCGCCTTGACCTCGATGGGCTCCCCGTCGGCGGGGTAGACCGTCACGCCGGCCTTGCCGCGGGTCACGATGCGGGTGCCGACGTGCGCCTGGACGTCGGCGGAGGACCAGCCGGTCTTCTGCTCGATCAGCGC
>NZ_JAKFCB010000299.1:0-8972 GCF_036676885.1 Aeromicrobium sp. | reverse complement strand
CCTTTGCCTTCATCGCCCCACTGGGCTCCGACGATCACGACTGCGGGCATGGGTATGCACCCCTCACACATGCGACAAGCCCCGTTCTCGCGGGGCTCTTACCGAGACAGTCTAGCCGAAATCGTCGGTGCGGGCTTGGGTCAAAGGGCCTGACGTGCCCGGTATGCCGCGACAGCCGCGCGATTGCTGCAGGTTGTGCTGCAGAACCGGCGCGACCGGTTGCGCGAGAGGTCGAGGACGACCCCCTCGCAGTCGGCGTCCGCGCAGATGTCGAGACGCGACAGCTCGTCCGCACGGATCACGTCGATCATGGCCATGGCGGTCTCGACCAGCATGCGTACGTCAAGCGGGCGGTCGTCCTCGACGGCGTGCAGGTGCCAGTCGGTGTCGCCGTGCCGGACGAGCTGCGGGAGCGCCTCGGCCTCGGCCAGGATCTGGTTGACGATCTCGACGGCCTCGTCGCGCGAGCTCGTCAGCAGCTCGCGCAGGCGCGGCCTGATCGCATGCACCGCGTCGAGCTCGGCCTGGTCGCCGACCAGCCGCCCGGTGTAGCCGTGCTCGACGAAGAACGCCGCCAGCTCGTCCGTCGTCGTCATCGTCTCCGGCGGCTCGGCGGAGTTCACGAGGACGACCGCGGCCACCAGGGCTCCCTCCGTGTCATCAGTGAAGACCATGTTGACACCTTACATCGCCCGGCAGTAGTGTCACATGTCATGGCCACGTTGACTCATGACATCCCGAAGGCGCCACCCTCACGGCGGCTCTCCGGCCTCGGGCTCGCCGTGCTGTCCGCGGCCTCGTTCGCCCTCTCCGGCCCACTGGCCAAGGCGCTGATCGACTCCGGCTGGACCGCCGGCTCCGCCGTCATGGCCCGCATCCTGATCGCCGCCGCCGTGCTGATCGTCCCCGCGCTGATCGCCCTGCGGGGACGCTGGTTCCTGCTGCGCCGCAACGCCGGCCTCATCACGGCATACGGGCTCATCGCCGTCGCCGGGTGCCAGCTGGCGTACTTCAACGCCGTCGACCACATGCAGGTCGGCGTCGCGATCCTGATCGAGTTCACGTCGCCGGTCGCCGTGATCGGCTGGCTGTGGTTCCGCCACGGCCAGCGTCCCAGCCGGCTGACGGTCGGCGGCGCACTGCTTGCGATCGCCGGGCTTGCGCTGGTCCTGGACCTGATCTCGGGCGCGGACGTCGACCCGATCGGCGTCCTGTGGGCGCTCGGCGCGATGGCCGGCGCCGCGTTCTACTGGATCATCTCCGCTGACGAGGACAACGGCCTGCCGGGCATCGTGCTCGCGGCCGGCGGCCTCCTGCTCGGCGGCGTGGCGCTGCTGGTCGCCGGGCTGGTCGGCATCGTCCCGCTCGCGACCTCGCGGACAGATGTCGTCCTCGCCGGATCCGATCTGCCGTGGTGGGTGCCGGTGCTCGCGCTCGGCGTCGTGACGGCAGGCCTGGCGTACGTCCTGGGGATCGCCGCGACCCGCCGGCTCGGGTCCCGGCTGGCGGCCTTCGTCGGGCTGACCGAGGCGGTTGCCAGCGTCCTGTTCGCCTGGCTGCTGCTCGACCAGGCCCCGGCTGCCGTGCAGTTCGCCGGCGGCGCCCTGATCCTGCTCGGCGTCATCGCCGTGAGACTCGGCGAACCCACGACTCAGCACGCCTCGGAGGCGGTTGCGCCGTAGGCTGGCGGCCTGATGACCTCCCTCCTCGCGATCGCCAATGCCGACGCCGGCACCGCCGATGAGGAGGCCATCGGCAACGTCGTCGCCGCGCTGCACGAGTTCGACGTCGAGCTCGTCACGACCTCGTCGCCGCAGGACCTCGCCGAAGCCCTCGACACCCATCGATCGGTCGACGGCGTGGTGGTGCTCGGCGGCGACGGCAGCCTGCACGCCGTCGTCGACGCCCTGCGGACGGCCGGACGCCTCGCCGACACCGTCATCGGACTCGTGCCCCTGGGCACCGGCAACGACTTCGCCACGGCCCTCGGCCTGCCGGACGACCCGGTCGAGGCCGCCCAGGTCATCGCGGCGGGCTGTACCCGCAGGATCGACCTGATCATCGACGACCAGGACGGCGTCGTCGTCAACGCCGCACACATCGGGATCGGTGCCGAGGCGGCCAAGGCGGCCCGACCCTGGAAGAAGGCCCTGGGGCCGCTCGGGTATGTCGTCGGCGCGGTGCTCACGGGCGTACGCGGGCTGACCACGCCGGGCGCTCGCCTCGAGATCACCGTGGACGGCGAGGAGCTGCCCCGCAAGGAACCGGTGATCCAGGTGGCGGTCGGCAACGGCTGCTTCGTCGGCGGTGGGACGCCGCTGCTCCCGGACGCCGATCCGTCGGACGGCGAGCTGGACGTGGCCGTGTCCTACACCGAGTCACCGCGGCGCCGCATCGCGTACGCCTGGCACGTCCGGCGCGGCGACCACCATCGTCGCGACGACGTCGTCTACCTCCGCGGTGCCACGGTCTCCGTGCGTGGCGAGAAGCTCGCCTGCACCAGCGACGGCGAGCTCACCGGGCCGAGGAGCGAGCACTCCTGGCGCATCGAGCCCGCCGCGCTGGCGATGTTCGTGCCTTAGCCCTTCGGGCTACTCGGCCTGTCGCTCAGCCCTTCGGGCTACTCGTCCTGTCGCTCAGCCCTTCGGGCTACTCGTCCTGTCGCTCAGCCCTTCGGGCTGACGAGCTCCGCGTACGCCTCGGGGCTCGACTCGTGGAGGAACTCGCGGCAGCGATGCGCCTCGCCGTCGTCGCCGAACCGCTCGGAGGCATCTGCGAGAGCCACCAGCGAGCGGAGGAACGCGCGGTTGGGCTCGTGGTTCCACGGCAACGGGCCGTGGCCCTTCCACCCGTTGCGCCGCAGCAGGTCGAGCGAGCGGTGGTAGCCGGTCCGCGCAAAGGCGTACGCCTCGAGGTCCAGGCCGTCCGCGAGGGCCAGCTCGGCGAGCGTGACCCAGGCGAGCGCCGAGTCCGGATGGCTGGCGGCGACGTTCTTGGGGTCGTCACCCTCGGCCAGGGACGCTGCGCCCGGGTCTTCGGGCAGCAGGGTTGCGGGCGGTTCACCGAACAAGTTGGTCATGCCCGCACCCTACGGCCTGCGCTCAACACGCGACGCAGTCCTCCAGCTCACGCTCGGCCACGACGGGAGCGAGCTCCGGGACGGGGCGACGGATGCCCACCACCGCAAGGGTGCTGAGCAGCCCGACCACGGTCAGCCCGACGACGACCTGGATCGCCGTGGTCATGCCGGGGAGCAGGGTGTCGGGCTTGGCCGCGACCTCGCCCGCACCGATCACGGCCGAGATCACCGCGAGCATCACCGCGCCGCCGATCTGGATGCTGGTGTTGACCAGGCCGGAGGCCAGGCCCTGCTCGTGGTCGGCGACGCCGGAGGTGGCCTGCGCGTTGATCGACGGGAAGCACAGCGCGAAGCCGAGCCCCAGCAGCAACATCGTCGGCAGCAGGAAGTTGACGTACGCCATGCCGGGCGTGACCCGGAGGAACAAGGCGTACCCGAGGGCGAACGATGCGAGCCCGGCGGCGATCACCAGCCGCGTGTCGAAGCGCTGGAGGACCGAGCCCATCTTGACCACGCTCAGGACCACCAGGATGCCGGCCGGCAGGAAGCCCAGTGCCATGGCGAGCGGCGACCAGCCGAGGGCGTTCTGCAGGTAGAGCGTCACGACGAACTGGAACGACACGTACGCACCGAACATCACGGCACCGGCGAGGTTGGCGTGCACGACGCGGGCCGAACGCAGGATCCCCAGGCGTACGAGGGGGTGGTCGTGCCGGAGCTCCACCGTGACGAACGCCGCGGCGAGCAGGACGCTCGTGGCCAGGAGACCCACCGTCGCGAAGCTGGTCCAGCCACGGGCCGGCGCCTCGACGACGGCGTAGACCAGGATCAGCAGCGAGGCGGTGCTGGTGAACGCGCCGAGCAGGTCGAAGTGCTTGAGTGACGAGACCTGGCGCTCGGCGCGCGGGACGACCTTGAGGCCCGCGAACAGCAGGAGCAGCGCCGCCGGGCCAGGCAGCAGGAACGTCATGCGCCAGCCGAGCTCGGTGAGCAAGCCGCCGAACACCAGGCCCATCGAGAACCCGCTCGCACCGCAGACCGTGTAGATGCTGAGGGCGCGGTTGCGCGCAGGGCCTTCGGCGAACGTCGTCGTGATGATCGACAGGCCGGCCGGCACCGTGAACGCCGCGGCGACGCCCTTGACGAAGCGCAGGGCGATCAGCGCCAGGTCATTGCTGAGGAAGGCGCTGACGACCGAGGCGATGCCGAACGCGCCGACGGCGAAGAGGAACACCGATCGCCGCCCGAGAAGATCAGCAGACCGGCCGCCCAGCAGGAGCAGCCCGCCGTAGCCGAGGACGTAGCCGGACACAATCCACTGCAGGGCGGCCGGCGTCATGTCCAGGTCCTCGCCGATCGACGGGAGGGCGACGCCCACCATCGAGATGTCGAGGCCGTCGAGGAAGAGCGCACCGGCGAGGACGACGAGCAGCAGCCAGGTGCGGCCGGACCACCCGGTTCCCTCGGTGACATGGAGATCTGTGGAGTCAGGCTTGGTGCCTGTGAGGACTGAGGTCATGTCAGCCAGTCTCATGCACTTGCATTTAATGCGCAAGCAACTAATGCATGAACATCTTATGCGTACGCAGTGATATGCTTCACAGGTGTCAAAGGTGTCCGATGAGAAGCTCGCCGCGTCATGGCATGAGCTGATGGGTCGCTACAACCAGCTGACCTGCCGCCTCGACCGTGAGCTCGGCGCGCAGCACGACCTGAGCTCGAGCGAGTTCGAGGTCCTGCAGCTGCTGCACGCCGCCAAGCCCGACGGCAAGGTACGCATGTCCGTGCTCGCCGAGCACGCCCATCTCAGCCAGAGCGCGCTGTCCCGCCTGGTGAGCCGGCTCGAGAAGGACGGCCTCGTGTGCCGCAACACGTGCTCGGACGACCGTCGCGCACAGTGGACCGAGATCACCCCGGCGGGACGGGAACGCTACGAAGCCGCCCGTCCGACGCATCGCAAGATCCTCCGCGAGGAAGCCGGCGACTGCGCCCAGCTCGCGGCCGGCGTGCTCCTGCCCGCCGACCGCTGACCTCACGTCAGGTTTGGCGGTTTACCAGGAGAACCTGGTAATCAGCCACTCCCCCGGGCAAATTCACCTGGAGAAGTGGC
This sequence comes from Aeromicrobium sp., assembly GCF_036676885.1. Taxonomy (GTDB): domain Bacteria; phylum Actinomycetota; class Actinomycetes; order Propionibacteriales; family Nocardioidaceae; genus Aeromicrobium. The sequence goes on along the minus strand of NZ_JAKFCB010000299.1, from coordinate 3,783 downwards.
TGGTTGCCCGGCGAAGTCAGACGAACAGAGGAATGTACGTCGCATTGCGGGTATAGAGCCGCTTGGACTGCTCGAGGCCCAGCATGATGTCGCGGGCCGTTCGACCACGGCGCTTCTCGTCCAGGCCCGCCCATGTCCACCGCGACATGCCGAGCATGAGAGAGCGAACAAGGTCTTCACGCTTCTTCTCCTCGGTGATTGCCAGCCCGGGATCGTTCGCGTACGAGTTGAGTCGGCCGTACTTGAACAAGCCGTCGAACTCTCCGGTGTGGCGATAGAGGAGCCAGGCGAAATCCGAGCGAGCCACATGCCGACCGTCCTCCGTGCGAATGATGACCTGCATCTCCGGCCTCGGGACGCCTTCTCGCCAGAACATGAACAGCGACCTCGACTCCCCGACCGACTCACTGCGCCCGTCAGCGAGCCTGATCGCAATCCTTGCGTGTCGGCTGCCGGGCCACCGCTCCCAGGTCGCACCCAGCTGCTCCAACTCCTCGCGCGCGACCTTCCCGTCATGCATCATCGCGCCCATCGTCACCATCCCGGACTCGGTCGACGACCGGCACGCCGATTCGAACGCCGCGCGGGCGGGCGCCACCACCAGTCGGCCATCGACCTCGACGAGATCGTCCTCCGTCGTGTCGCCGACGTGGAAGACGACGCCCGCCTCCTTGCGGCCGTGCCGACCGCTGAGCTGAGTCACGTGGACGATGTCCAGATCGACCCCGAAGGATTGCGGCGTGTGGACAAGCGCCGCCGAGTGGTGGCTGAGCGCGACGCCGGGGCCCAGCTTGTCGAGGACCGAGTATGCAATCAGGACGTGCTTGGCTTCGGGACTGAGCGGCGTGACCAAGGACGTCGGTGCATACGTCCCGTGACGTAGCCGGGTGAGGTGACCGGCCCGCACCGCCGCACGGATGTCTCGGTCCCTCAGGCCGTAGTCGATGAGATCGTGCCGGAACACGTACCCTCCACGATGCGCCGCCAAGGCCAAGAAGACATCTTCCATGCCATCAGATTCGTGAACTCCGCGTCCCGACGACATGGCCACCGGCCTGGGGTGTGGACGACGCATCCCGCCGCATCGCCCTGTGGAGGACACGACTCCCCCGGGATTCCCGCCACATCTCCGGGCAAATTTGCATGAAGAAGTGGCGGTTTACCAGGTTCTCCTGGTAAACCGCCACCCCGGCGAGGCTCAGAGCTTGGTGCCGGCGCTCCGCAGGTTGGCGCATGCCTCGGCGACGCGCGACGCCATGCCGGCCTCGGCAGCCTTGCCCCAGGCGCGCGGGTCGTACGCCTTCTTGTTGCCGACCTCGCCGTCGATCTTGAGGACGCCGTCGTAGTTGGTGAACATGTGGCTGACGACGGGACGCGTGAAGGCGTACTGCGTGTCGGTGTCGACGTTCATCTTGACGACGCCGTAGTCGACCGCCGCCGAGATCTCCTCGGGCAGCGAGCCGGACCCGCCGTGGAAGACCAGGTCGAACGGGTGGTCCTTGCCGTACTTCTCGCCGACGACCTGCTGCGCCGTCTCCAGCACCTCGGGACGGAGCTTGACGCCACCGGGCTTGTAGACGCCGTGCACGTTGCCGAACGTGAGCGCGGTCAGGTAGCGACCGTTCTCGCCGAGGCCGAGGGCTTCGGCCGTGGCCAGCGCGTCCTCGGGCGTGGAGTAGAGCTTGTCGTCGATCGCACCGACGATGCCGTCCTCCTCACCACCGACGACGCCGATCTCGACCTCGAGGATGATGCCGGCGGCGTGGCAGCGAGCCAGCAGCTCCTTCGCGATCTCGAGGTTCTCGTCGAGCGGCACGGCCGAGCCGTCCCACATGTGCGACTGGAAATAGGGCAGGCCGCCGGACTTGACCCGCTCCTCCGACGCCGCGAGCAGCGGACGTACGAAGCCGTCGAGCTTGTCCTTGGGGCAGTGGTCGGTGTGCAGGGCGACGTTGACGGGGTAGTTCTTGGCGACCTCTTCGGCGTACGCGGCGAACGCCAGCGAGCCGCTGACCATGTTCTTGACCGTCGGGCCGGACCAGTAGTCGGCGCCGCCGGTCGAGACCTGGACGATGCCGTCGCTCTCGGCCTCGGCGAAGCCGGCCAGGGCCGCGTTGAGCGTCTGCGAGGAGGAGACGTTGATGGCCGGGAACGCGAAGGACTCGCGCTTGGCCTTGTCGAGCATCTCGGCGTAGACCTCGGGTGTGGCGACGGGCATGCGGATCTCCTGAAATCGCGGGCGGGGGTTGCGAAGTCAGTATTCCAGTTGGTGGTCGCTACCCGCGAGTCAGTTGCCGAGCGCCTTGACCGCAGCGCGGGCGGCGACCTGGATCGGGCTCCACACGGACGAGAACGGTGGGGCGTACGCCAGGTCGAGCATCACGACCTCGTCGATCGTCAGGCCGGCAGCCAGGGCGGTCGCCGCGACGTCGATCCGCAACGCCGAGTCCTCGGCGCCGACGATCTGAGCGCCGAGCAATCGCCTCGTCGACCGGTCGGCGACCATCACGACCGTCATGGTGCCGGGGTCGGGCATGTAGCCGGCGAAGTTCGTCGTCTCGATGCTGACCGTCACGGGGTCGAATCCGGCGTCGACCGCCAACCGTTCCCCGAGCCCCGTGCGCGAGATCTCCAGCGCGCAGAACTTCGTGATCGCCGTACGTACGACGCCGGGAAAGCTGATCCGCGGAGTCTCCCCCAACATCTGGGCGGCGATGCTGTCCGCGGCGACCATTCCTTGCTTGTTGGCGTGGGTGCCGAGCGGTACGTGGATCAGGTCGCCGGTGACCCGGTCCTTGGCCACGACGCAGTCACCGGCCGCCCAGATGTCGTCGAACCCGACCACGCGCTGATGATCGTCGACGACGATGCCGCCCTTGGCGCCGAGCGGCAGGCCTGCACCCGCGGCCAGGGCTGAACGAGCGGTGACGCCGAGCCCGAGGACGACGAGGTCGGCATCGATCGAGTCATCCTTCGTCATCACCGCGCACACACGGCCCGAGTCGTCGAGCGTGAAACCCGTGACGGCGGTGTCGGAGAGCAGCCGGATGCCGTGCTTGCGCATCGCAGCAGCGACCTGCTCGCCGAGCTGCGGCTCGATGATCGACAGCGGTGTCCTCGACCGGTCGATGACCGTCGTGTCGAAGCCGCGCGCCACGCATGCCTCGGCTATCTCCAGGCCGACGTATCCGGACCCGACGACCACGACCTTCCTCGGCTTCTCCGCGAGCCCGTCGATCAGCGCCTGGCCGTCGTCGAGGGTCTGCACGCCGTAGATCCCGGCGCCGTCGATCCCCGGCAGGTCGGGGCGTACGGGCTCAGCACCCGTCGCGATGACCAGCCGGTCGTACGTCAGGTCGTCCGCGCCGTTCACCGACACGGTACGAGCGCCCGGGTCGATCGCGGTCGCCTCGACCCCCATCCGCACGTCGATGCCGTTCGCGCGGTGCTCGTCGACGCTGCGCGCGACGAGCGCCTCGGCCGACTCGACCTCACCGGAGATCCAGTAGGGAATGCCGCACGCCGAGTACGAGGTCCAACTCCCGCGCTCCAGCACGACGACCTCGTCGTCTTTCGGCAGCCTGCGACGCAGTGCGGACGCCACGGTCATACCGGCCGCGTCCCCTCCGATGACCACGACGCGAGAGCTCATGTCCCGAGCCTAGAGCGACTTCTCGAACCAGTGGTCGGGATAGGGGTTGTCGTTGTAGCGCGGTATCTCGACATATCCCGCGGCACGGTACATCGCCAGAGCCTCGACCAACGAGCTGTTGGTGTCGAGGC
>NZ_JAKFCB010000298.1:0-3725 GCF_036676885.1 Aeromicrobium sp. | reverse complement strand
GGCTCGTAGACGAGGGCGGCGTCGTTGAGCTGCAGCTTCTCCAGGGCGTCGCGCAGCGTCGGGTAGTCGTCGCCGTCCATCGGGTAGAGGCCGGCGAACACCATGGGATTGGGGTTCTTGTAGCCGCCGAGCGGCTCGGTCGCGCCGCGGATGTTGGACGTCACGGTGTCGCCGACGCGGGACTGGCGGACCTCCTTGACGCCGGTGATCAGGTAGCCGACCTCGCCGACGCCGATCTCCTTGGCCTTGACCGGCTCGGGCGAGATCACGCCGACCTCGAGCATCTCGTGCACGGCGCCGGTCGACATCATCTTGATGCGGTCGCGGTGCGAGAGCTTGCCGTCGAACACGCGGACGTACGTCACGACGCCCCGATAGGTGTCGTAGACCGAGTCGAAGATCAGCGCGCGGGGCGGTGCGTCGGGGTCGCCCTTGGGCGGCGGCACCTCGTCGACGATGAGGTTGAGCAGCTCCTCGACGCCCTGGCCGGTCTTGGCCGAGACCCGGAGCACGTCGTCGGGGTCGCCGCCGATGATGCCGGCGATCTCCGCGGCGTACTTCTCCGGTTGCGCGCCGGGCAGGTCGATCTTGTTGAGCACCGGGATGATGTCGAGGTCGGCGTCGATCGCGAGGTAGAGGTTGGCCAGCGTCTGTGCCTCGATGCCCTGGGCGGCGTCGACCAGCAGGATCGCGCCCTCGCACGCCTCGAGGCTGCGGCTGACCTCGTACGTGAAGTCGACGTGGCCGGGGGTGTCGATCATGTTGAGGATGTAGACCGTGCCGGCGTCGTCACCGCTGGTCTTGGTGAACGGCATGCGCACGGCCTGGCTCTTGATCGTGATGCCGCGCTCGCGCTCGATGTCCATGCGGTCGAGGTACTGGGCCTTCATGTCGCGGCCATCGACAACACCGGTGTGCTGCAGCATGCGGTCGGCCAACGTCGACTTGCCGTGGTCGATGTGCGCGATGATGCAGAAGTTGCGCAGGACCTGTGGGTCGGTGGCCCCGGGCTGGGGAACGGGGCTGGTGCTCATGATGTCCCCATTGTCCCATCACCCCGGGCATGCTCGTGCCACGTGGGTGGGGTGCTCGGCGCCGTGCCTCCCAACGCTGTGCCGTCAGCTCGCTCAGCTTCGGCGATTTGAGGGGGCGGGCCGCTCACTGATAGAGTTGGCGGTCGCGTGCCTCGGCACGTCCAACAACTTTTTCGCAGCATTCACACATTCGAGAGAAACAGGTTTGCCCCGTGGCGAATATCAAGTCGCAGATCAAGCGCAACCGGCAGAACGAGCTGGCCCGCGAGCGCAACAAGTCCGTGCGCTCGGCTCTCAAGACCGCCGTGCGTCGCTTCGAGGAGGCCGTGACGGCCGGCAACACCGACGACGCCAAGAAGCTCGCCGGCGAGGCCACCAAGAAGCTCGACAAGGCGGCCTCCAAGAACGTCATCCACAAGAACCAGGCGGCCAACCGCAAGTCGGCCATCGCCAAGAAGGCCGCGTCGCTCTGACGTACGCCTGCTGAATCAACGCCCCGACTCATACGGGGCGTTTTTTCATGCCCTCGACCGCCTGCCCCAGACCGAGAGCCTGCGGACGAGCCACTCCAGCGGACCCTTGCCGATGAATCGTTGCCACAGGGCAGCGCCGAGGCACAGCACGACGACCTGCAGCAACCAGTCGCGATGGCTGCCGGTGTCCCAGCGGCCGTCGTGGGCGTCCATGTAGTCGACCCGCATGCGCCAGGCCCACAGGACGTGGACCGTGTAGAGCGTCAGCGTCATCGCACCGGCGGCCCGGAAGGGCGTGAGGCCGATGCGCGCCCACGGGATCCGCAGCACCAGGGCGCACAGGCCGACCGCGAGCACCGCTGAGCCGATCGCGCTGAGCACGTTGAGCGGGGTCGACGTGTGCGAGCCGACGAGCAGGAGGTCGTTCCATCCGGCCGGCTCGAACGGCCAGAAGTGCTCGGCGAACAGCAGCCGCCAGCCGAGGTCATCGGTGTCGTGCACCCGCTCGGTGCGGATCAGGAACAATCCGGCCAGCAGCGTCACCGCCAGCAGGGTGGCGCCATCCCGGACCAGCCGCCACGCGACAGCAGCCCTGTCGAGGTCGAGCCGGCCGACGGCGAGACCCACCAGGACGTACGCGAACCACACCGCCGCCGGGTAGGTGCCCCACACCAGCAGCTCCATCAGCAGCTCACCGGGGTGCTTGAGGTCGGAGAGCTCGGCCTGCCCCGCCACGACGGGCTCGTGGCTGATCCTCGCCCAGAGCACCAGCACCGGCGCTGCGACAGCCCACGCCGCGGCCAGCACCAGCAATGCGCGCGTCGACAGCCGTCTGAACGGAAGCGCCACGACGATCAGCAGGCCGTAGAACGCCAGGATGACGAAGACCGGCATGTCGTGGAGCGATCCCAGGCCCAGACCCAGCGCGATCAGCAGGGCGGCCCGGATCGCGGTCGCCCGCGTCGAACCGGCGCCGCGCGGGTCGCGGTCATGGACCAGCGAGAGCGCCACCCCGGCGAGCAGCGCGAACAGCGGCGCCGCACGCCCCCCGGCCACGATGTGTCCGACCGGCGGGTTGCGCTCTGTCCAGTAGGGGCCGATGTGCACCAGCATCATGCCGATCAGGGCGATGCCGCGGGCCAGGTCGACCGCATCGATCCGGCCGGTACGAGATGTCGTCGATGCCTCCACCGAGCCGACCTGCGTCATCAGTGCCTGCGGCGAGCCGCCGCCACCTGAAGCACCATGCGCTCGATCGCGTATGCCGGGTCCGCGGAGCCGCCCTTGACGTCGAGATCGGCCTGCGCCACCGCGCCCAGCGCATGGGCCAGGCCGTCCTGCTCCCACGACCGCAGCTGCTGCCGCATCGACCGGATCTTGAACGGCGGCGCGCCGATGTGGGCCGCCAGGTCGTTGTCGCGCAGGCCGTCGGGTGCGCTGGCCAGCTTGGCGAGTGAGCGCAGCCCGCTCGCGAAGGCGCTGGTGATGAGCACCGGGGCGACCTTGGCGGTCTCGGCCCAGCGCGCCGCCTCGAGCGCGACGTTGATGCGGCCGTCGATCGCGGCGTCCGCGATCTCGTAGCCGCGGACGTCGGCACGTCCGCCGAAGTACTGGCGTACGAGCGAGGCGCTGATCTCGGCGCCCTTCTCGAGGTTGGACACGAGCTGGTCGGCCGCTCCGGCGAGGGCGCGCAGATCCTGCCCCACGGCGGCGACCAGCAGCGTCGCCGCTTCCTCGTCGATGCGCGCGCCGAGGTCGCGGATCTCGGTGTAGACCCAGCGGGCGTAGTCGCGCTCGTACTTGGGTTGCTCGAGCTTGACCTCGCTGACCGTGGCGATCTTGCGGAGCTTGTCGAGCAGGCCCTTGGCCTTGGTGCCGCCCCCATGGACCAGCACGACCGCGATCTCGGGCGACGTTTCTGCGGCGTATGCCAGCAGCTCGGCCTGGGCGACCTCGGGCAGGTCCTGCAGCTCGGTGAGCACGAGCGCGCTCACGTCGCTGAACAGCGACGGGCTGGTCAGCCCGGCCAGCTCTCCCGGTTGCAGGCCGGACGCGCTGGCCTCGGCGACCTGGCACTCGGGGTGCTCTGCGGTGACGGCCTTGACGGCACGCGCGCGCGTGCGGTCGGCGAGGAACTCGGCGTTGCCGGTGATGAGCAGGATCTTTCCGAATGCCGTGGCCACGGACTCAGCGTAGTCATCGGGTCACCACAAACCGG
>NZ_JAKFCB010000297.1:0-32031 GCF_036676885.1 Aeromicrobium sp. | reverse complement strand
ACGACGTTGTCGCCCTTGAGTGCCGAGACCGGGATGACCTCGAGGTCCGGGACCTGTAGCCGCTCGGTGCCTGCATCGATGCCGCGCCTCTCGTCGGGATGCGGTCACTCTACTGGCTCAGCCGCACGCAAAAGCGCACAGCCCTCCGGACACTCGTGGCACGATGGGCCAGTGCCCTCGCCTGCGCCCTCTCACCCACAGTTCGCTCCCACACCGCGTGAGCTGGACGACATCGAGCTCCTCCGCACGGGCGCCTTGGCCCCGCAGTTCGGGTTCCGCGGACCGGGCGAGGACGTCACGCTCTGTGTCCCCCTCGAGATCGCCCGACAGGCTCACGAGCACGGCAAGCTCGAGATCATCGACGGGGAGGGCGTACCCCTCGCCATCGTCAGTGCCGACGAGACGTTCGAGGCCGCGTGCGGCCAGATGGGCATCATCGGCGACGTGCACCCCCTTCCCGGCACGGTGCAACGCGCGTTCGGCGATCACTACCTGTCGCCGTCGGCCTCGATGACGCGTCTTCCGACCGGAACGCTCACGGTCCCCGTCACCGGCGCGCTGACAGCTCGCGACCTGGAGACGATCTCCGCCCGCAGCGAGGGACGGCCGGTGCTCATGCTGGTGCTCACCGGGGCTGGGACCCCCCGAGCCCTGTCCGCCGAGGGCTTGATGCGCGCAACGCTCGCGGCCAGTCGCGACCTGACCGGGACTGCCGTGATCGCGACTCCCGTCGCAGCGCGCGCCCGGTCTGAGAACAACCTGGGCTTCCAGCGGCGGGTGGTGGCCGCATACGCGCCCGGCCTCGACGTCCACTGGCCAGAGGGCATCGGCCCCTGCACCCCGGCGGTTGCGGAGGTGGTCAGCTCTGACCGGCCCACCGGAGTCGACCAGGGCCTCGTGGTGTTCTTCACGGGCCTCTCCGGCAGCGGGAAGTCGACGATCTCCCAGGCCCTGCGGCACCGGATCGTGGAGACCGGCGAACGTACGATCTCACTTCTCGATGGAGACATCGTCCGCCAAAACCTCTCGCGCGGTCTCACGTTCTCACGCGAGGACCGCGAGACCAACATCCAACGCATCGCCTGGGTCGCCGCCGAGATCGCGCGCCACGGTGCCATGGCGATCTGCAGTCCGATCGCCCCGTTCGACGACACCCGAAAGCGGGCACGTCAGCTGGTCACCGCGGGTGGTGCCGCGTTCGTGCTGGTGCACGTCGCCACCCCACTGGAAAAGTGCGAGAGCCGCGACCGCAAGGGCTTGTACGCCAAGGCTCGACGCGGCGAGGTCCCTGAGTTCACCGGCATCTCATCGCCGTACGAGGTTCCCGACGACGCCGACGTGGTGCTCGACACCAGCGAGCGCACTGTCGAGTCGGTTCTCGACGAGCTGCTCCACCATCTGGTCGACGGCGGCTGGCTGACGCATCGGGTCCTTGACCGGGTCACGGTGGAGACCGAGTCCGCTCGGTGAGCCCCGACACTCCTTCGCTGGTCCTGGTCAGCTTCGCGGTTGGGATCGTCATCGGCCTGACCGGCATGGGCGGCGGTGCGCTGATGACGCCGGCGCTCATCTACCTCGGGGTGCCTCCGACCTCCGCTGTGGCCAACGACCTCGTCGCGGCCGTCGTCAACAAGAGCGTTGGCGCGGTCGTGCACTGGCGGTCGGCGGCGCCCCACCTGACGTTGGCCGCATGGCTCATCGCCGGCTCTGTCCCCACCGCGCTCGCTGGCGCCTTCATCGTCCGCGAGGTCGGCAGCGACGACCCGGAAGCATTCCTGCGCCTCGCGATCGGCATCACTCTCCTGGTGGCCGCCTCGGCATACGTCCTGCGCACGTACCTGTCGATGCGGGGGACGCTCGACTCGGCCGGCGTGACGCTCGATGACCCACGTGTACGAGTGCTGCCGACGTTCACGATCGGTGTCGTGGGTGGATTGCTGGTCGGCATCACGTCGGTCGGTTCCGGGTCGGTCATGATGGTCGCGCTGCTGCTGTTGTATCCCGCCCTCTCGGCGGTGCGTCTCGTCGGCACGGATCTCGTGCAAGCGATTCCGCTGGTCGTCGCCGCGGCGATCAGCCACGTCATCGTCACCGGGGTGGACTGGTCGGTGCTGCTGCCTCTCGTGGCGGGCGGCACCCCAGGGACCTTCCTGGGCGCCCGGCTCGCCCACCGGGTGTCGCAGTCCTTGCTGCGGCGCGGGATCGCCATCGTCCTGGCGTTGACCGGGTTGTCGATGTTGCATGTCCCACCCGCCGGAATCGCCATCGCCGCAGCGGCGTTCGTCGTCGTCGGGCCGCTGGCCTGGGCCGCACTCCGCATGAGCCACGACCTGCCGCCGTTCCAGCAGCGCCCTTGGCTGGCGACTCGCGTCCGGGACCGCCACCACCGTTGGTGAGCACGTCGGTCGCCCCGGCAGGCCGGCCGAGGGCCGCTCCGTACGGGAATCGCCGCGGCCCTACGCGTGGCCGATCAGTGTGGCTGCACTGCCCGGAGTGCCTCGGCTCCGGCGGCATCATCACGGTGCGAGACAGCGACATCCCAGAAGTGGAACTTCCGCGTGGTGACAGGCTCATCGAGGACCGCCGCGTGCTCGGCCATCTTCGACACCGGATAGACGCCGATCGGCCTTCCGCCGTTGTCCCACACACGTACGAGGTCGTAGCCGAGCGCCGCGAGCTCCTCCCAGACCTGCAGGGGATCGTTGCCGGCCAGCCGGGACAGCTCGTGATCGTACTCGAAGAACAGCACCGGTTTCGTGTCGGACCACGTACGTGCCACGGCCGGGATCAGGGTGACGTCGAAGCCATCGGTGTCTGACTTGACCAGCCGCAGACCGCTGAAGTCGGGATGGCGTTCGCGCAGCTGCTCGACCGAGACCATCGGCGCCGTCTTCTCGGACTCACCTGGCACGAACCGCGTGGTCCCACCCCGGCGCACGGGAGCCATCGGCACGTCCTCGGTGCGGTCGAGGAGGAGCGAGGGCTCGATCGCGACACGGTCGTCGCCGCCCACGTTGCGGTGCAGGTAGTCCAGGAAGAAGCCGTCGGCTTCCACGCAGAGCACGCGGCCATCAGTGGCATCGAGGATCTGCAGCGTCGAGTCACCGACGTTGGCGCCGATGTCCATCGCCACCAGTGGCCTTCCCTCGGCCTCGGCGAGAGCCACCGCGAGCCGCGGAAGGTTCTGGCCGTACTCCGGCTCGACCCGCGCATAGTCGGGGAGACGATGCGACCACGGCAGGACCATGTCAACGCCCTGGACCGTGCGCTTCACCGGCCGATCGGGCCATCTGTCGCGAATTGCCCAGCCCGCGCGTCGCCGGACGCGCTCGAGGATCGATTCGCCGGTCTTTGGCGGCATGTGGGGGCTCCTTCAAGTCCGCAGCAGTCTACGAGACGACACTCTGACCGTCTCGCGTTCTCCTGGCGTGCCGATCCGGAAGAGACGCCAACCGGGCACTGTCGCGCACATGTGGAACCATCCGCCCAGGCTCGGTGGTTCCCAACCCACAGAATCCGGTTCCTATGCGGCGGTCATCACCGCTCGGCCTTCTGGACGAAGATCATCAAGGTGGGAGCCCACCTGGACGGGGTGAAGTGGTCGACAACCGAGGCTATCCGCCACGCCAACGTGCTGCGCCCGAAGTACTGCGGCTCGCTCTTGTGCCCGTAGACGTACAGCGAATGCGGGGCGAACTGCTGGCGGAGGTCACGCTTGGTGTTCATCGCATAACGGGTCGGGAACACGTCCTCGGCCTTGCGACCGGGCTGCAGTCGCTTGAGCACTCGTACGTGGAACTTGTTGGGGATCGCGCGCGCACCGAGGCCGATCATCCCCCACTTGTTGGGGGTGCGCGCAGCAAACCACCCACCGGGCTTCAGGACCCGCATCACGTCCTCGGCCAGAGCCTTCGCGTCCTCGGCCGTCACGTGCTCCAGGACGTAGTCGGCAACGACCAGGTCGAATGACGAGTCGTCGAAGGGCAGCGGTGCCCCGATGTCGACGACCTGCGCCGAATCGAGTGAGGGGTTGGTGACGACGACCGGGTCGACATCTGTCCCGACCACCTCGGCGACCCGTCCACGCATCATCCGCAGTCTCCTGGACATGGCCGGCATGGGATCCACGGCCCAGTGCCCGCGACCGGCTCCGAAGTCAAGGACACGGCTGTTCTCGTCGATGAGTGCGTTGACCCGCGTGTAGAACTCGACCTGACCATCTTGGCGGGAGAACCCGCCGACGGCCGCCTCCGGATACAACCGCTGCAATGTCGAATCGGGAGTGAACTCATCGTTGCTCATCGTGCGCCTCTCGGGGTCAATGGTGCGTCCACAGGATCAAGCTCGGTCTCGCTGTCCCGAGCGTCGACGCTGACGACGAATGCCAGCGCGACCACCGCCCAGATCAGGCGGTCCCACAGCGTATTGGTGATCGGGCCAATCGCGGCATATGCCAGCACCGGGTAGGCAAGGCGGTGGTTGACGCCCTCCCAGAACAACGGACGCAGGCCGATCCAGAGGATGATCAGGTAGCCGATCAGGCCGAAGATGCCGATGGCGACCGCGACCTGCAGGTAGATGTTGTGCGACCCGAGACCACCGTCGAAGCCGTTGCCGAGCAGCGGGTGGGCCCGGAACTGCATCCACGCGTCCGACAAGATCTGCTTGCGTTCGAGGTCGGATCCGGCCGCGGTCCCGGCACCGAAGAGACGGCCGAGGGCGTTCGACTCGCCGTCCTCCTCCAGCAGCCGGCCCGAGAACGCCAGCACGGCGGCGACACCCAGCACCACGACGCCGCCGGCCCTGATGGAGCGCTCGACGAACGGGTAGATCAGGATCAGCATGATCAGGACCAAGAGGGCGGCGCGGCTGCCGCTCAACCAGACGCCGCCGGCGGAGACGGCAGCCGCCCCCCAGAAGATCCAGCGCAGGTCCGGGGCGACCTTGCCGACGACGAAGGGCGTCAGCGCGACGGCCAGCAGGGAGGCCAGGCCGAAGTAGTTCGGATGGTATGTGAGGCCGACGTACCGGCCACCGCCGAGCGGCCCCTGCGCCAGCGCCATCCCGACGCTGATGGCGCTGCCGAGCATGTAGGCGGCAGCGAAGCGGGCGAGGATGTTGGCTGCCGGGCGCCACACCATGAAGAAGATCGGCAGGGCGAAGGCGCCGACCATGAGGCGCGCGACCTGGTTGACGCTGACGACCGGCATGGGACTGGCGATGCTGGCCAGGACGCCCATCACGAGGACGATCGAGAGCCCCAGCCAGAACATGGGTGGCACGGCGATCCGGTTGCCGATGACGATCGGGGTCAGGATGGCGAACCCGAGCAGGAACAGCAGATCGGACGCGGTCACGAACGAGGCGCCAAGCCGGATGTCATTCATCGGCGCCATGAACATCGCCAGGGTGACGAACATGGTGCCGGCCCGGCGGAGGTCGAGGCAGACCAGGGCCAGCAGGACGACCGCCAGCACGACGGCGGCGCCCGCCCCGATCAACGACTCAGTCGAGAGCCGGATCAGGATGAAGAGGAGGGCGAGCGATGCCACCCACACGAAGGCGCCACCGGCGACCTCACGCGCCGAGGTGAACCTCATGGCTCAGCGCCGTCCCGGCACCTGGCTGTGCTTGCTGTCGGAACGCCTGGAGCCCTCGGCGCCCTGGACGGCCCGGTTCTTCGCGGTGGCGCGCTGCGAGCGCTTGGGATCCAAGCTCTCGCCGTAGCCATAGCCGTAGCCGTAGCCGTAGCCGGAGATCGCGCGCCGCGGCGACATGTTCAGCACGACACCCACCACCCGGGCACCGACGGCGTCGAGGCGGCCGACAGCCTGCTGTACGAAGTCGCGACTCGTCTTGCCGTAGCGCGTGACGAGCAGGACGCCGTCGGCCATCGTCGCGACGATCGCGGGGTCGGCGACCGGCAGGAGCGGCGGCGCGTCGATGATGACGACGTCGTACTGCTCCCGAACCTTCTCGAGGACTTCGCGCATGGTCTGGGTCTCGAGCACCTCGGCCGGGTTGGGCGGCAGGGGCCCGGTGGCCAGGAAGTCGACGCCGCTCGCGTGCTGCTGGATGCATTCGCTCAAGGATGCTCGGCCGACCAGGACCGTGAGCAGGCCGACGGCGTTCTCGAGGCCGAGGAGACGGGCGACTCGCGGCTTGCGGAAGTCGCAGTCCATCAGCAGGACGCGCCGACCGGTCTGCGCCAGCGTGATGGCCAGGTTGGTCGCAGTGACCGTCTTGCCCTCGTCGGGGACCGCGCTCGAGATCACCAGCATGCGCCGCTTGGCGTCGAGGTCGACGAACTGCAGATTCGTGCGCAGCACGCGGAAGGCCTCGACTCGGTCGTTGTGCCCGGCCTCGTCGCTGATGAGCGGATGCTTGGGGACCGTGGAGTCGAAGGGGATCACTGTCATCAGCGAGCTGCCAGTGACCTCGGCGAGGTCTTCCGGCGTCTTGATCGACGTGTCGAACATGTCGCGAAGGACCGCTCCACCGACGCCGACCAGCAGGCCGAGCAGGGCGCCGACAGCCAGGTTGATGCCCGTGCGCGGCGCGATCGGGTTGGCGTCGAAGGACGCGTCCCCGGCGAGCCGGGCGACGATGGGGGCCACGGCCGCCGCCCCGTCACCGGTCGGCTGATCGATCGGCTTCTCGAGCTTCGCCACGAGCTTGGTGATCTCGGTGGCCTCAGCGCGGGCCAGCATCTGGGCGGTCCGCGGGTCCGGATCGGTGACGGTCACCTGCAGGATGACGGTGTTGACGATCGCCTCGGTCTTGACCCGGGGGGCGAGCTCGTTCGGTGTGATGTCGAGACCCACCCGCTTGATGACCCGCTGCAGGATCTCGGGGTCACGCGCGAGATCAGCGTAGGACGACACGCGCTGCGCCGAGTAGATGCCGAGCTGATAGGCGTCGAAGGTGCCGCTCGACGTCGACGTGATGTAGACGCGGGCGCTCGACTGGTAGGTCGGGGTGATGCTGGCGCTGACGGCTGCCGCCCCGATGATTCCGAGGATGAAGACGACTACGGCGAACTTCCAGCGGCGACGCAGGGTGCGTGCCAGTTGACGTAGCTCCACTCGCGGTCCTAACTCGGGGAATCAAGGTCAAGTCGAAAGACCCGTCACGAAAGTGTATGCGAGACCGCGCCCGTCGGCTCAACGACCCGACGCGAGACGGTCAGCTTCGCGCCGTGGCCACCGCCCGGAGCATCTCGCGGGTCTGGCCGACGGTGCGGTCCCACGTGAACGAGGCGCCCCACGCGCGAGCCAGCTCGAGCGTGTCGTCAGGCAGGCCGATGGCCCTGACCATCGCGTCCGCGAGAGAAGCTGCGCTCCAGTCGTTCATCACGACGGCGTGCCCGTCGGCCACCTCCATGGTCGCCGTCTCGGGTCCGATCACGATCGGCTTGCCGAGTGCCATGCCCTCGACGACCGGCAGACCGAAACCCTCGAAGTCGGACGGGAAGACGATCGTGTCGGCCGAGGCCAGCACCCGCTGGAACTCGTCGTCGGGGAGGAAGGGCGCAAGCGTGACGTGCTCGGTGAGTGAGCGCTCGGCGATGATGCCACCGAGCCGCTCGCGGCGGGCGCCGGTCACCCCGAGCATCATCAGCGGGGGCACCGGCTCGTCACGCCCGGCGAGGAGTGCCCACGCGTCGAGGATGAGATCGGGGTTCTTGTTGGTGTGGTGCGCGAACGCCACCGAAGGGCCGCGGCGCGACGGCTCGGGCCACCGCAGGACGTGGTCAGCACCGAGATGTGTGACCGCCGCGGGCTTGTCCCGCGTATCGGCGTGCAGGGCGTGCAGGTCGTCGAGACTGCGCTGGGAGATGGAAAGGAAGCCGTCAGCGAGCGCATACGTGCGCCCGTACGAGACGTGCCGCAGCAGCCGTCGGCCGCGGGTGAACTGCTCCGGTCGCAGCTCGTGCCGCAGGTCGAGGATGACGACGACCAACGGTGCAGCCGGGCGACGCACCGTCGTCGACGGCACCGTGGCGAGCACGACGTCCGGCTCCAGGCGCCGGATCAACCGGTGCATGGCTCCGGTCTGCGCCATCGGCCGGCCGACCGTGCTGGGCTTCCGCACCCGCAGCTCATGACGCACATGACCGGCAGTGTCGTGGGAGGAGCCCGCCGGGACCACGACGTGGAGCTCGTCCTCGGGGTGCACCGCGGACCAGCGTCCGAGCAGGTGGTCGACGTATGTACGGATGCCGCCGTACTCGGCGCACATCGCGTCCACCACGATCTTCACGACCGGACCACCTCCATCGCGTGCCGCACCGGCAAACCGATGCACCGGCGAACGCGGCCACTGTAGACGACGTCGTCGCCCGTTCGGATGTCCGCGAACCGAAGCGCGCAAACATGTGGGTGAGCCTTGTCGAGTTCGTGTAACGTCCACGTCGACCACGCAACCCCTGACGCGCTGGTTGACGCCCCGGAAACGCCCGCAGACTGCCGGGCGCTATCAAGCGGAGGAACTGACTCAATGACCGTATTGGTGACCGGCGCCGGAGGATTCATCGGCGGCCATCTCGTGGCGGACCTTCTGGCGGAGGGCAAGGACGTCCGCGCCGTCGACGTCAAACCTCAGGACGAGTGGTACCAGGTCCACGGCGAGGCCGAGAACATCGTCGCCGACTGCGCCGACATGACCGACGCCCGCAAGATCACGGCCGGGACCGACGAGGTCTTCAACCTCGCGGCCGACATGGGCGGCATGGGCTTCATCGAGAACAACAAGGCCGAGTGCATGCTGTCGGTCCTCACCAGCACCAACGTCCTGGTCGCGGCCCGCGATGCCGGCACCCAGCGCTACTTCTACAGCAGCTCGGCGTGCGTCTACGCCGGCGACAAGCAGACCGATCCCAACGTCACGGCGCTCAAGGAGTCGGACGCCTACCCGGCAGACCCCGAGGACGGCTACGGCTGGGAGAAGCTCTTCAGCGAGCGCATGGCCCGCCACTTCCGCGAAGACTTCGGCATCGAGACGCGCATCGCCCGCTATCACAACGTCTACGGCCCTGAAGGCACGTTCGAGGGCGGCCGGGAGAAGGCGCCCGCCGCGCTGTCCCGCAAGATCGCACAGGCCAAGCTCAGCGGCGACCACACGATCGACGTCTGGGGAGACGGCGAACAGAGCCGCAGCTTCATGTACATCGACGACTGCGTGCGTGGCACCAAGGAGATCCTGGCCGGCGACAACGCCGAGCCGGTCAACCTCGGTTCGTCCGAGCTCGTCACGATCAACCAGATGATCGGGATCCTCGAGGACATCGCCGGCATCACGGTGAAGAAGAACCACGATCTCTCGGCGCCTCAGGGCGTACGTGGGCGCAACTCGGACAACACGATGTTCCACAGCATCTACGGGTGGGAACCGTCGATCTCGTTGCGGGACGGGCTTGAGAAGACGTACAGCTGGATCTACGACCAGCTGAGCGCACGCGCCTAGCGCCGTGAAGCTCATACTTCACGACTTCTCCGGTCACCCCTTCCAGGCGGAGCTGTCCCGCAAGCTCGCCGCCGTCGGTCACCAGGTCGAGCACGTCTCCTGCGACCAGTACGTCAGCGGCAAGGGACACCTCGAGGTTCAGCCCGACGACAGCCCGACCCTGTCGTTCACGGGAAACATGATCGACTTGCCGTTTCAGAAGTACGCGCCGTTGGGGCGGCTCCGCTTCGAGCTCGCCTACGGGAAAGCGTGGATCCAGCAGCTCAAGCTGGCGCAGACTGATGTCGTCATCGCCTGCAATCTTCCGCTGATCTCGATGTACCGGTTCGCGCGTTACGCCAAGCGGGCCAGGCTGCCGTACGTGATGTGGCACCAGGACATCTACAGCGCCGGCCTCGCTGACGAGCTGCGGCGCCGGCTACCTCGACCGTTCGCCAGCCTCGGTGCGCGGGTGTTCGAGCGGATGGAGGCGTTCTGCGCGCGCAACGCCAGTCACGTGGTCGCCATCGGCGAGGCGTTCAGGGATGTCTATCCGGGGTGGAAGGTCGCGCCGGCGAATGTGTCGGTCATTCCCAACTGGGCTCCCCTCGACAAGGTCCGTCCGGCCGACCGCGCCAACCGTCGCTCGGCCGACCTGTTCGACGACGCCGTGACCCTGCGGCTCGTCTATGCCGGGACGCTCGGCCGCAAGCACAACCCAGAGCTGCTCGTGGATGTCCTGCAGGGTGTGCTCGACCTTGACGTGTCGGCGGCAATGGCCGTGATCTCCGAGGGTGAGGGTGCCGACGACCTGAAGGCGCTCGCGCGGAGCCGCAACGTCCCGCTCAGGGTGCTCCCGTTCCAGCCCGCTGAAGACCTCCCCGACGTCCTCGGCTCGGCCGACGTCCTGGTCGCGCTGCTGGAGCCGGACGCCACCAAGTTCTCCATCCCGAGCAAGGTGCTCTCCTACATGGCGGCCGGCCGGCCGATCCTCGGGCTGATGCCCGCGGACAACCCCGCTGCCGTGGACATCGTCGAGAGCGGCGGATTCGTCGCCGATCCGACCGAGGTCGGGGCGAAGGGTGCCAGTGCCTGGCTCGCCAAGCTCTCCTCAGATCCCACGCTCATCGCCGGGATCGGCGAACAGACCCGAGCACAGGCCGAGCGCAAGTTCGACGTCGACAAGGTCGCTGACGACTTCGGCGTGATCCTCGCGAGGGCGGTGTCGGCCTCCCGCGACTAGCTGCGGCGATGCTGTCGGCTCCTGGTCGGCGCCACCAGCGCCCTCAGCGGGCGACTGCGAGGCTTACCGGTGCCTGCGTCGTTGGCCGTCGCGCCACGTGCCGCGTACGTCGAACTCCTCAGGCACGAGCGTGTCGAACACGTCACGGGCGGCCTGGTCGTCGGCGTGGCAGGCGGCGACGTCCCAGAAGTGGTAGCCGTACTGCACCGGCCGGGGCTCGAGCGTACGTGCGTGCTCGGCCGCGTCATGGATGCTCATCTGCCCCAGCGGGTCACCCGCGTTGTCCCAGATGGCGAGCCGGTCGTAGCCCAGCTCGATCAGGTCGTCCCACACCTTGTTGGGGTGCGCGTTGCCGGCCAGACGGGCCAGCGTGGGGTCGAACTCGAAGAACAGGACGGGACGAGTGTCGCGCCAGGCGTGCGCGACGGCAGGAACGATCGCGGGGTCGAACCCGTCGGTGTCGCTCTTCAGGAGTCGCAGCTGGTCGAACTCGGGATACTTCTGGCGGAGCTCCGCTGCGGTGGCCATGGGCTGTGAGCGGTCGCCCGCGATGTCGCTGACGAAACGGGTCGTGCCGTGCTCGCGGACCGGGCTGGCGGCCGACCAGTCGGTGTCGTCGGGGGCCAGCAGCACCTCCGCGACGGCCGCGTTGGGTTCGGAGCCCACATTCGCGCGGAGATACCGGACCCAGTAGGGGTCACCTTCCACGCACAGGACGCGGGCGTCGGTGCGGGCGATCATCTGCAGGGCCGAGTCGCCGATGTTGGCACCGACGTCCATCACGGTGAGCGTCTCGTCGGGCGCCGAGTCCTTGAGGCCGGCGGCGAGCTCGACGAGGTTCTGGCCGTATGTCGGACGCAACCGGGCATAGACCGGGAGCATGTGGGAGCGCGGCATCTCGAGCACCACTCCCTGCACCCGCCGCACGATCTTCTGGTCGCCCAGCAGGCGTCGTTGCGGCATCATGCTGGCGAGGAACCCGAGGGTCTCGTCGCGCTTCGTCATTGGCACAGGGTGAGGCTAGCAAAGGCCGACGCCCCGCCGGAGGTGGAAACGCCACATGCCGCGAGGCCGCCCGGTCGGGCTCGGGTCTGTGCCATGCTGAATCGGTCAAAACCGGACGGGACATCGCAGAGATGGGACGGCATGGAACGAATCGCATCAGCCCGAGGGCTCACGCCTGCACAGCCGCCAGAGGTCTCGACCCTGCGGAGGCGGGTTCGGGTCCTGCGCAAGCGTCTGGACAACCTCGAGGTGCGGCGCGCCCGCATCATGATGAGCCTGCTGCGGGACTCCCCGGTCGACGTCTTGGCGATAGGCGACTCGATGTGGGCGTTCACCGCGCCGTACGACGAGGACCAGCGTCACCTCGGCACGATGATCGCGCATGCCCTCGGACCCGAGACCGTCATGCACGGCGTGGTCGGCGCCGGCTACAACGCCAGGTTGATCGACGCCTACCTCGGTCTGGCGCAGCGCGGCGGCTTCCGTCCGGTCGTCATCGTCCCGCTCACGACCCGACTCGTGACCGTCGCGTGGAGCGAACACCCCAACTATGCCTACCGCGCGGCGGTACGGGCGATCAGCCGCATGCCCGGCGACATCCCGCTCCGCCGCATTCGCAAGGCCGTTCGCGCCTCCTCGCCGGCCGACTTCGAGGCCTACGACAGACTCGAGATCACAGCGTTCGGCGAGACCGCGCCGATAGGTGACTTCCGCCGGCGCCTCAAGCAGCCCGAGCGCTTCGGCCTCGACCGCGAGGGCCGCGAGAAGCTGCTCTACGCGTTCCACCACGGCGAGCGGGTGGGTCCGGACGCGCCGCCTCTCGAGGCGGTCCGGCAGCTGGGGCGGCGGATCGCGAGCATGGGCAGCCCGGTGGTGGCGTATGAGACCGCGGTCCCAGTCATGCGCGGCGAAGAGCTCCACGGGCCGGTATTCCGTACCCAGACCCTGGAGAACCAGAAGTGCGTGCGCGACGCGTTCCAGGAAGGCTTCGGCGACTCCGTCGAGATCTTGCGGACCGGATCGATCTTCTCGTCCTCGGAGTTCATCGACCCCGAGGACGCGAGCGAGCACCTCAACGCCGCGGGCCGACTGCGGCTCACCGAGCTGCTCGTGAACGCTGTCCAGCGGGCCCTCTGACGATGGCCCGAGGCTCGTCGATCGGAGCCGCGGCCAGGATGGTCCGAGTGTCCTCGACGGGTCTCAGACGGATGCGCCGGCCACGCTCCGGTAGAGCGCGGCAGTCGCTTCCGCCGTGCGCTGCCAGGTGAAGTCCCTCGCGCGCGCCCTGCCGGCCTCGATCCAGCGGTCTCGACCAGCCGGGTCCCCCGCGAAGCGGGCGATGGTCGTGGCCAGCGTCTCGTCATCGTCCGGCTCGAAGTACTGCGCGGCCTCGCCACCGACCTCGACAGCGCACGCCATGTTCGCGAGCACCACCGGGCAACCGGCGGCGAACGCCTCCACCGTCGGCAGGCCGAAGCCTTCGTAGCGCGAGGGGAACACCAGGCACATCGCAGCGGCATACAGGCCCGGAAGCTCGGCGTCGCTCGCGGATCGCTGGCTGACCCGGCCGGTCAGTCCCAGGGATGCGATGCGCTCCTGCTCGACGGGGGTCAACGGCGGCCCGACGCAGAGCAGGCGCGGCGCGGTGCCGTTCTCGTCGATCCGCGCGAGCGCGCGGAGCAGGACGTCGAAGTTCTTGTAGAAGTCGCGGGTGCCGACGTAGAGGACGAAGTCCGGCGACTCCCGCCGATCGGGAGTGGCAGCGAAGAATCGAGCGTCGGCTCCCAGTGGGGTGACGACGACCGGCTTGTCGAGGTCGCCGTAGTGAGCGAGGACATCGGCCTTCGTCGACTCCGAGATGCACGCGATGGCATCACACGCCTCGACATAGGCGGACTTGCGCTGCTGTGGGATCGGTCCACGCCCCTCGAAGACCTCGGGAAACAACTCCGGGATCATGTCGTACACCGTGCACACACGCACGGCGGCCGGCGCGCGCAGTCCGTTCGACGAGTACTGGGTGTGGTGCAGGATCTCGGCCTTTTTCACCCGGGGCCCCTGCCGCACCCTGTTCGCCGCGCGCGCAGCTCGCATGCGGTAGCGGGACTCCGGCAGGCGCAGCCGGCGGTAGCGCGGGTCGGCGCGCAGAAGATATTCCGTCTCGATGAAGGTGAACGGCGTGTCCACCTCGATGCCCAGCTCGGGGTTGGTCCGAAACGTGGTGATCAGCTCCGCGAAGTAGCGTGCGGGGCCACCTCGTCGCTGGAACGTGAACAACCGATCGTCGTACGTCACATTCAGCAAGGAAGCTCCTCGGTACGGTGGTCGCATGCCTCAATCCCCCAGAGCCGCTGTCGCCTCGCTGGAGCAGGTGCTGATCCACCGTCGGGTCCGCGGCACGGGCATCATCGTCCCACGCTCGGCCCGACTCGTGGGCATGCCCATCATCCGGGCGTTTCCCGGCTCGACGATCCAGATCGGCGAGCGCTCCGAGCTCGTGTCGACGCCCTCGCGGGCGACGATGGTGCTCAATCACCCGTGCATGGTTCAGACCTACCGCGCCGGCGCACGCATCGACATTGCCAGCGACGTCGGCATGAGTGGAGCCACGATCTGCTCGGTGCTCGGGATCACGATCGGCGCCCGCACGATGCTGGGGGCGAATGTGACCGTCATCGACACCAACTTCCATCCGCTGGCAGCCGAGGGGCGGCGGTTCGCTCCGATCCCCGAGCCCCGTCCTGAGGACGCGGTCGTGATCGGGGCCGACGTGTTCATCGGGGCAGGTGCCTACGTGCTTCCCGGTACGCGCATCGGCGACGGCTCGGTGGTGGCGGCCGCCGCAGTCGTGAAAGGCGAGGTGCCGGCGGGCGTGATCGTCGCGGGCAATCCCGCCCGCGTCGTCAAGACCTTGGTCTGAGCCGGGCCGCGCGGTTCAGCGGTTGGGGCCGGCCGGTCCGTCGGCCAAGTGGGGCTGCTGGCAGTACCAGTCATACGTGTCCTTCAGACCGGTCGCGAGGTCGATCGAGGACTCGAACCCCAGAGCCTGCAGACGCGAGACATCCAACAGCTTGCGCGGCGTGCCGTCCGGCTTGGACGAGTCGTACTCGATGCGCCCGTCCCACCCCACGACATCAGCGACGAGCTGGGCGAGCTCCCCGATCGAGATGTCGATCCCGGTGCCGATGTTGATCGGATTGGGGTCCGAGTAGTTCTCCAGCAAGAACAAGCACGCCCGGGCCAGGTCATCAACATGCATGAACTCACGCAGCGGCTGACCCGTCCCCCAGATCGTCATCGTCTCGGCCCCCGACATCTTCGCCTCGTGAGCACGCCGAATCAGAGCCGGCAGGACGTGAGACGTCGCCAGGTCGAAGTTGTCGTTGGGACCATACAGATTCGTCGGCATCGCCGAGATGAAGTTCAACCCGTACTCGCGACGAATCGCCTGAACCTGCAAGATGCCGGCGATCTTGGCGATCGCGTACGCATCATTGGTGGGCTCCAGCGGCCCCGTCATCAAGGATTCCTCCCGGATGGGCTGCTCAGCGAACTTCGGATAGATGCAGCTCGACCCGAGGAACAGCAACCGCTCCACGCCACTCTTCTGCGCCGCATCCAGCACATTGACCTGCACCCGAAGGTTCTCCGAGATGAACTCGGCCGGATAGGTCGAATTGGCCAGGATGCCACCCACCCGCGCCGCAGCCATCACGACGACCTCGGGCCGCTCGGCCTCGAAGAACGCCATCGTCGCGTCACGATCACAAAGATCCAGCTCCGAGGACGTACGACCGATCAGGTTCTCGAAGCCAGCAGCCTCCGCTGCCCGCCACACTGCCGAACCAACCAGACCACGATGACCCGCGACATAGAACCGCGACGACCTTTCGATCTCAGCGACCACGCTGGGCACTCCTCGATAGTGAAACCGCGACGGCCACAACAATACCGGCGCCCGCGGCAGTCGTGGCAATCGACATCCGGGAAGGACTCACGCCGGGTAGCCGAGTCGCTCGACGAGCCCCGGCACCACGTTCTCGACCGCCTCGTAGTGCTCGGCGCCGAACAGCTCACGGAAGCTCTGCCGGGTCACCCGGTAGTGGGAGTCGGCGCCAGGGGCCCGGCGCGCGAGATCCTGGCGTTGCAGCGCCTCGCGCGACGTCTCGTCCAGCACTTGCGCGAGCTCGCCGTCGGAGAGGTTCACGCCGCAGTGGGCGAGGATCTTCGGCACGGTGGCCTCCGGATCGGCGCTGATGTCTTCCAAGCGCCACGTCGCGACGCGCTCGTCCGCGACGTCGACCCAGGTGGCCATGTCTCGGAAGTGGTGCGCGCTCTCCTGCAGCGAGTAGAGCAAGCCTTCCTCGACCGACATCGAGCTCATCTTCTCGCGACGCTCGGCGAGGCCCAGCATGTCTGGATGCGCGCCGAAGGACGCGAAATAGCCCGACACGACGATGTCGCGAGGGTCGCGGAACACATACACCGTGCGGT
Source organism: Aeromicrobium sp. (assembly GCF_036676885.1). Taxonomy (GTDB): domain Bacteria; phylum Actinomycetota; class Actinomycetes; order Propionibacteriales; family Nocardioidaceae; genus Aeromicrobium. Next base: position 15,845 of record NZ_JAKFCB010000297.1, on the reverse strand, counting down.
GCGAGTACGGCTTGGGGAGGCTCGCGTACGCCGGGTACGAGAGGTAGACGCCGGGCACGAACGTCGCAGCGGGGAAGGCTCGGCGGCGACCTCGGTAGTACGCGAACTGGGGCAGAGTGAACAGTCCGGTGTGGGCTCGCACGATCGGGTGGTCGAAGAGAGCCTTGGTCCACTGGCTGCCGGCCTTGGGGCAGGACGCGGCGTAGACGTTCGCGATGTCCGGCAGATCCCCTCGCGCCGCGAGGTAGCGACCGCGAGCATGAGCCGCCGCATGCGCACCACGCTTGACCGTGGTTCGTGCCGGTGCCCAGTTGACCGATGTGGTCACGAGGTCTCGAACATGAGTGGGGAAGCTACGTTCTGCGGTCACGTATCTTGCCTTTCTCCTGGTCGGCCGACGGCGCGTCAGGTGGCGTCAGGTTACCCGACCTGCGCATCCGGACTCGACCGATCCCGCGGAACAACCAGAGCGCCGTGCACAATGGTGCTGGCGACTCAGGCTGGGTCGCCAGGGAGGCAGGTCGGTGAGCAACCTCGACGAGGTGCATGGTCGCACCCGCGACCGCGCGGTCGTACACGCAGCCGGAGCCGCGGTTGTCTCCCGCCTGGTGATGGCCCTGGCGTTGCTGCTCACGCTTGCCATCGCCGCTCGTGCCTTGTCACAGTCAGAGGTCGGCGTCGTCGTCGTGCTGACAACGCTCGCCGTGTTCCTGGGCTTCGGTGACTTCGGTCTCGGGGCGTTGCTGATGACCCGTCTGCCGGCCGTGCACGCGCGCGACGACACGAAGGCCGCCCGCTCTCTCGTCGGGACCACGTTCAGCACCCTCATGGGCACCGGGGCGATCTTCCTCGCCGCCGGCGCCATCGGCGCGTACGTCCTGCCGTGGCCGAGCCTGCTCGGAGCCGAGCACCTGCCGCAGGGATCTCTCCGCCTGGCGGTCCTCATCGTGTTCATCTGTGGCGGTCTCTCGATCCCCGCCAGCATCGGCGCCCGGATCCTGGCGGCGATGCAGTGCGGATACGTCGTGCACGTGTGGAATGCCGTCAACAGCATCGTCGTCCTGGTGCTGGTGTCGGCCTTCTCGTTCTCCGACGCGCCGTCCTGGCTCTACGTGCTGGCGATCGCCGGCACGCCGACGGTCTTCGCGATCCTGCAGACGGCATGGGTCTTCTGGCGCCGGTTCCCGCACCTGCGGCCACAATCGCTGGCGGTCTCGCTCGGCACGGCCCTGGCGCTGATCCGGTCCGGTGGCTTGTTCGCGATCATGAGCATCTGCACGGTGATCTCGTACAACATCGACTCGCTCGTGGTCTCCTCGATCCTCGGTGCCGCTGACGCCGCCGTGTTCTCCTTGGCGGCGCGGATGTTCATCCTCGTGGGCGGCACCCTCAGCCTCGCCGGCCAGCAGATGTGGCCGGCCCTCGCCGACGCGATCACCCGAGGGCACGTCGACTGGGCGCGCTCGCGCTACCGCCGGACTCTCGTCGTGTCGACGTCGATCAACGCCTTCGCCTGTCTCGTCCTGGTCGTGCTGGGCCAGTGGCTGTCGGTGATCTGGGTCGGCGAGTCGCTCAAGCCGACCATGCCACTCCTGATCGCGCTCGGCGTCTACACCGTGGTGTCCACGTTCGTCACGCAGTCCGTCTACCTGCTCGCGGCAGTCGAGAAGGTCAAGGCGATCGCCCTTCTGGGCGTGGTGATGACCGTCGTCAACCTGGTGCTGTCCATCGTGCTCACGCACCACGTCGGCATCACCGGCCCGATCCTCGGGAGCCTCGCGGCCCTCGTGCTCGTCCTGGCGGGCCCGGTGATCGTCCTCACCCAGCGCGAGTTCAGCAGGCTCACGATCCACGATCCCGCCGGCGCGGGCGAGGCCGAAGCGTCCTCCACACCGCCGGGAGACGAGCGTGCGGCGATGCCGCGCGGATGACGCCGTCTCCGCAGCATAGGGTTTGTCAGATGAACGCCATGAAGTATCCATGTCGGGCTTGCGGGCACGAGCTCGAATGCGTGGTGCGTCTGCCCGTGCGCCGGGTGCCGACGGACCTCTACCGTTGCGAACGATGTGGCCTCTACGAGTTCCCCGAGCCTGACTGGCTCGATGCCGCCTACGCAGACCCGATCGCAGCCATCGACGTCGGCATCCTGACGCGCAGCCTCTACGCGGCGCGGGTCACCGAAGCGGTGGTACGCGCCGAGAAGCTCGGCCGTCGCCGACACCTCGACTACGGCGGCGGGTACGGGCTGCTGACTCGGCAGCTGCGCGACCGCGGCATCGACATGTACCACCAGGATCCGCTCGCCGAGAACCTGTTCGCGCAGACCTTCGAGGGCGAGATCGAGGGCGACTACGGTGCAGTCACGCTGATCGAGGTGCTCGAGCACCTCTCGGACCCGCTGGAGCTGATCGAGACACTGTCACGGCACGCGGAGCTGATCATCGTCTCGACGGTCCTGGTGCCCGACCCGATCGAGGACATCACGGACTGGTGGTACCTGATCCCTGACCTCGGGCAGCACATCACCTTCTACACACCGGCCGCACTGACGGCAATCGCCGACCGGGTCGGCATGCAGGTGGTCACCAATGGCTTGAACCTGCATGTCTTCTCACGCCGGCCACTGAGCCGGACGTCCGAACGCGTGATCAAGGATGTGCGCTACGCGCGATTCGTGGCGCGGGCACTCCGCATGCGTGACAGGGCAAAGCCCCTGACCGACGTGGATGCCGAGTCGGCGCTGGCGACCTTGAGTCAAGAGACCGCGAACACTCAGGTCGACGTCCAACGCGACGAGGTGTAGGCGGGCCACGGCTCGACGACCGTTTCAGAAACCAGAGAGGCTTCGTGCCTCTCGTTCATCATTAGGGGTTCCGTTGGCCAGTGCAGGTCCTGCCATTTCCATCCTCACGCCGTCGTACAACGCCGGCGACTATCTCGTCGACGCAGTGCGGAGCGCACTGGAGCAGATGCGTGCTGACGACGAGCTCCTGATCCAGGACGCCGGTTCGACGGACGGTTCGATCGAGCGGATCGCCGCCGAGTTCGCCGCCTACCCACAGCTCAAGATCGTGAGCGAACCCGACGACGGGCAGGCCGACGCCCTCAACCGGGCTCTGCGCCGCGCCGGCAATCCGGTGATGGGCTGGCTCAACGCCGACGACCTCCTGCACCCGGGCGCGTTGGACGCCGTCCGCCGAGCATGGGAGCTTCACCCGGAGGTGAAGGTGGTCTTCGGGTCCTGGTACATCCTTGCTGCCGACGGAACGCTGCTGCGGCACAAGGTCCCCACCACGTTCGAGCCCATGAGCTTGTTGTGGCGGCCGACGGTCTTCTCTGGCGCGATCTTCGCCAAGACCGACGCCGTTCGCGAGGTGGGCGGTTTCGACGCAGGCCTCTACTTCGTCATGGATGGTGACCTCTGGATGCGTCTGGCTCAGCTGCGCTCGGCCGTCCAGATCCCCGAGACGCTGGCCGGCTTCCGTTGGTACACGGGCAGCAAGACCGGCGGCATGGACGCGGCGCTGCTGCGCGAGGGGATGGTCTACCGCCGCCGCTACGCCGTCGGACTCCGCGGAAAGGCACTGTCCTACGTCGCGTTCGTCGGCGACTGCCTCTGGTTTCTCGCCGTTCCCCTGCGCAAGGCGTCGTGGTACTCGAACTGGCGCCTTCGCAGATCCGCCCGAACCAGGCCGGAGCCCGCGGGTCGCGGATAGTCGCTCGAGCCGGGCGCGGTTCAGCGCTGCCCGGCCCGTCGAGAGGCGGCACGCCCGGCACAGGATCGTCAGCGGTCCAGGTAGGAGACGTGCTCCTCGACACCCGTCCGCACGCGTAGCTGGTCGACGGCGACCATCTCGTGCACCAGTTCCTCGAACGTCACGCTCGGCGACCAGCCCAGCAGGTCGCGGGCCTTGCTGGCGTCGCCGCTGAGACCTGGTGCATCGGCCTTGCGAAGCAGCGCCGCGTCCTGCTCGACGTACTTCCACGGATCGTCGATCTCCACCGCCGCGAATGCCGTCTCGAGCAGCTCTCCCAGCGTGTGGAGCTGCCCAGTGGCGATCACGTAGTCCGTGGGAGTCTCCTGGCGGAGCGCCGCATGCATCGCGATGACGTAGTCGCGGGCGGGACCCCAATCCCGTGACACGTCGAGGTTGCCCAGCGCGACGGTGTCGCGCATACCTTCGCCGATCTCGGCCGCAGCGCGGGTGATCTTGCGGGTCACGAACTGCGTGGGCCGCAACGGGCTCTCGTGGTTGTAGAGGATCCCGATGCAGGCGAACAGGCCGCCCTCCCGCGCGCGAACCGTGGCATCGTGGGCCCGGCTCTTGGACTCGGCGTACGGGTTCTGTGGATCGTGCGGCGTGAGCTCGTCCTGCAGGTTGGGGGCATCCGGGCCGAACACCTCGGAGCTGGACGCCTGGAAGAACCTGACGCCCGCACACCGTGCCAGTGACCCGAGCATGTGGTCGACAGCAACCGTGTTGACGTCGAACACCAGGGCGGGGTCATCCCAGCTCGAGCTCACCGATGTGAATCCGGCGAGGTTGTAGACCTCGTCGGGCACGTACGTCTTCAGCAGCCGGTCGAATCCCGGGCCATCGCGCAGGTCGTGCTCCTCGATGACCACGCCGTGCAGATAGGGACGCAGCGTCGATGGTTTACCGGGCTGGGTCGTCCCCACGACGCGATAGCCCGCGGACCTCAAGTGCCGCGCCAGCAGCACACCGTCCTGGCCTGTGACCCCCGTGATCAGGGCGGTCTGCGTCACGCCCGCGACGACTCGTACAGCTCGATGTCAGCGTCAACCATGAGGCGGGCGAGCTGCTCGGTGCCGGTCTCGGCCTTCCAGCCGAGCAGATCGTTGGCCTTTGCCGGGTCGCCGAGCAGAGCGTCGACCTCGGTGGGTCGCTCGTACCGTTCGCTGTACTTGACGTAGTCCTGCCAGTCGAGCCCGGCGTGCGAGAACGCCATCTCACAGAACTCGCGGACCGTGGTCCCGGTGCCGGTCGCGAGGACGAAATCGGTCGGCTCGTCGTGCTGGAGCATCCGCCACATCCCCTCGACGTACTCCTTGGCGTATCCCCAGTCGCGGACCGCGTCGATGTTGCCGAGCACCAGATCGTCCTGCGTGCCGGCCTTGATGCGTGCCACGGCGCGCGTGATCTTGCGAGTCACGAAGGTCTCGCCGCGGCGCGGCGACTCGTGGTTGAACAGGATGCCCGAGACGGCGAACATGTCGTACGCCTCGCGGTAGTTGACCGTCACCCAGTGGGCGTAGAGCTTGGCGGCGCCGTAGGGCGACCGCGGGTAGAACATCGTCTTCTCGTCCTGGGGCGGGGGCGTCGCCCCGAACATCTCGGACGTCGACGCCTGGTAGAAGCGGGTCTCGAGCTTCGCGGCACGGATCGCCTCGAGCAGCCGGATGGTGCCGATGCCGTCGGCCGACGCGGTGTACTCGGGCATCTCGAACGACACCTTGACGTGGCTCTGGGCGGCGAGGTTGTAGACCTCATCGGGCCGGATCTCACGGATCAGGTTGACCAGGCTCACACCATCGGTCATGTCGCCGTAGTGGAGGAAGAGCCGCTTGGCAGCCTCAGGATCATTGTCGTGGATCGGGTCGATACGACCGCGATTGAACGACGACGATCGGCGTACGAGGCCGTGGACCTCGTACCCCTTGGCGAGCAGGAGCTCGGCGAGGTAGGAGCCGTCCTGGCCTGTGATCCCTGTGATGAAAGCGCGCTTCATGTACCGTCCTGTGGTCGAGGTGTGGCTCAGTCTACGGACGCGGGGCCGAGTCGATGCACGCAACTGCCCTACTCGTCCAGGAGCGCGTCGACCGCCTCCATGACGGCAGCGGGATCGAGGTCGATGTCGGCCTGAATTTTGTTCATCGGATCACCCGGACCGTGCCTCGACGCGCCGGCGTCCATCAGGTAGCGGTGGTCCACGTCGGGGATGCCCTGGGTGATGGCCCAGAAGCACGAGTTGACGTAGTTCGAGGCGAACAGCTCCAGCACGCGGGTGCCGGGACTGACGAACAGCAGGTTGGTCAACGCGGCTCCGTGCGGAGCGACGACCACCTCGGCGGCGGCGAACACGTCGATCTGCTCCTGCGCAGACAACTGGCCGGGATTCACGCTGACAAAGCCGCGCGGCTCCAGCAGAGCCAGCAGTTCTGCCTCCCTGACCAATCGCCTGGTGTTGGGCCGGTCACCGCGAGTGACGTAGATGCGGCGGGGCTTGTCGTCGAGGTGCTTCGGTGGCAGGCGCGAGCGAAGCCACGTCACCGTGGCCGTCGGCGCGACCTCCATGCGATTGGGAAGGGACGGGACGACCAGGTGATCAGCGCGGACGGCCCGATCGTTCGCGGCGGGAATGATCCGATAGCCGTCGAGACCTGCCAGCTCGAGGAACGTGCGCTGGTATGCGGTGCCCGCCGGCACGTAGAGCGCGTCAGCGCGTCGGCCCGGCATCGTGTCCTCGAACACGCCGAACCTCGGAAGCACGTCGAGCAGGAAGTGAAAGTAGTTGTGGCTGCCCCCGCGGCTCGCCAACGCGACCACCGTGCCATCGACGTCCTCGATGGGGGGAAGCCGCCTGCGAAGGAACAGCGGATGCTCCTTCCATCCCGAGAGGCCGAAGTACTCGCTCGTCTCGTAGTCGAGGATCCCACCCGGCGTGATGTTGGCGCCGTAGTCACCCACCACGATGCCCCGCTGGATCTCGAGGGAGAATCGGGGAGCCACGTCGAACGTGGTCTTCCGAGCGAAGACCCAGTGCTCGGGCGGAGTACCCGTCGCGACCACCCGGCGGATCGACTCGCCTTCCGCAAGGCGGTGGAGTGACACGGCGCCGGGCTCGAGTGCCACGGTCTGGTCAGCCGACTCGGTACCGCGCCTCGGCAGGGCTCGAGCGCCGTACAACCATCCGGTGCAACGCCCGACAACGCCCGACACCAGGGACGCAAGGCGATGCAGACGTTTCACGAATGGCCACAGCGGCTGGAGCCGGGAGGGAAGCCGCGTCATTCGCGGCCGCCAAGCCGCGCGGTCAAGCCGGACTGCCCATCGGGTCTCGCGACAGCCATGCCATGCCAAGACGCGGAAGGAACTTCTCACGGTGCACGACCGACAGCCCGGCTTCGGCGAAGAAGTCCTCGAGCTCTTCCCACGAGTGCCCGGGCAGGTCGTGATACTCGAGCACCACCCGTCGGACGCCTGCCCAGTCCTCGGGTCGCGACCCCAGAACCATGTCGTACTCGCCGCCCTCCGTGTCGATCTTGACCAGGTCGACCGGCCGGCCACTGATACTCAGCACGTCAGCCATCGCCACGCTCGGCACGGTCACCCGGCGCACGCCTTCCTTGAGGTGCAGCACACCGTTGTGCCCGCTCGCTGCGCCATTGTCGGCCAGCTCGAGCTCGCCGGCCACGGCCTGCACGGCACGGTTGTTGACGTGGACCCGATCAGCGAGACCGTTGTCGTCGATGTTGCGACGCAGGTAGACCGACGTCGAAGGCGAGGCCTCGTAGGCATCGACGCGGGCACCGGGATGGCGATGCGCGAACGCGATGGAGAAGCAACCGACATGCGCTCCGATGTCCAGCGCCACCGGCTCGTCACCGAGATCCGCGGTGAACCAGGCCAAGCGGTACTCGTCCTCGACGAGGATCTCGTAGACCGGGACGCGAGCGCCCGCGCGGTTGGGGATCGTCGCGACGGCCCCGTCACGGCCCCGGAATGTGATCTCACTCGGTTGGCCGGTGGCCGACTGCCTGGCCATGTCGAGGAGAAGGCGGGGACCGTTGTCGAAGGCGGCGATGGTCTGACGCATCCGCCGGAAGGCCAGGGGAATGTTGCGAGCCATCTCGGAGAGCCTTTCATTGGGGCACGAGGCGCGCCACGGCACAGACAGGGCTGTCATCGTACGACAGGCGTGAACGTCACCCGGCGCAACTCTCGTGGGACTCTGCGTCACCCGGCACCGTGCGTCGACCGGGTTCGATGGACGGCGAGTTCGGCCGTCAGCTAGGTTTCCGGTCATGATCCCCAACCCGGCCCCTGACGTACCGAGCCCACCCAAGCGGGTGCTGGTGACCGGAGGTGCCGGGTTCATCGGCTCGCACCTGACCCGGCGGTTGCTCGACCAAGGGCACGACGTGCTCGTCGTGGACAACTTCTATTCGAGCACCCGAGCGAACGTGTACGACCTGCTCGACGAACCGCGCTTCGAGCTGATGCGGCACGACGTCACCTTCCCGCTCTACGTCGAGGTCGACGAGATCTTCCACCTCGCCTGCCCGGCCTCGCCGGTGTTCTACCAGCGCGACCCGGTGATGACGACCAAGACCTGCGTGCACGGCACGATCAACATGCTCGGTCTGGCCAAGCGCACCGGCGCGAAGATCCTGCTCGCGTCGACCTCGGAGGTCTACGGCGACCCTGCCGTGCACCCGCAGGAGGAGTCGTACTGGGGCAACGTGAACCCGATCGGCCTTCGCTCCTGCTACGACGAGGGCAAGCGCTGTGCCGAGACGCTCTTCTTCGACTACCACCGCCAGCACGACCTGCCGATCAAGGTCGCCCGGATCTTCAACACCTACGGCCCGAACATGATGCCGAACGACGGACGGGTGGTCTCCAACTTCATCATGCAGGCGCTCAACGGCGACGACCTCACGGTCTTCGGTGACGGCGAGCAGACACGGTCGTTCTGCTACGTCGACGACCTGGTCACCGGCCTGATCGCGCTGATGGACAGCCCGCGTGAGGTCACCGGGCCGATCAATCTCGGGAATCCCGGGGAGTTCACGATGCTCGAGCTCGCCGCGAAGATCATCGAGCTCGTCGGCAGCGGCAGCAAGCTCGTCCATGAGCAGCTGCCCACCGACGACCCGGTACGCCGCAGGCCCGACATCGAGCAGGCGCGGCGGGTGCTGGGCTGGAGTCCGACGATCGCTCTCGACGAGGGCCTGGAGCCGACCGTGGAGTACTTCCGCCGATTGGTGAAGGCGTGACCCACGCGGCTGCATGAGCCGTGGGCTGTCGGGCCTGTGCCGCCGAACGCGCGCAGTGACCGTCGGTACCGGCGAGCCTCGCTACGGCTACCGCGAGCTCTCGAGATGTTCTCGCACGGCTGCGGCCACGGCGGTCATGCCCGCTGCCCGGGGATGAAGCACCATGCCGTCGCCATCGCGTTGCACGGTCCGTCCGTTCACCCATGCGTCGGCGCCGTCGCAGATCCCGTGGCCGGCCGCCAGACGACGCATCGTCACGAATCCGACACCGGCTTCCTCGGCGACGTCGCTCAGGTTGTCCTCGATCGCGCGCTCGGCATCGAACACAGCCTCGGCCTTCCCGGGATCGAGGACGGGGGCGGAACAGGTGCTGGGTTCGGGGACGAGCGGCAGGTAGCCGACGAGGACGATGGTGGCCCGGGGCGCCTTCGCGCGGATCGTGCGCAGCGTGGCGAGCACCTGGCCACGCTGGGTCGGCAGCATCGATGGCATCGTGCCGTCGACAAAGTCGCGACAGGGCTTGGCCGCCACCTGAGGGCCGGTCACGCACACGTTGAAGAGCTTCGACGCAAGCAGGCCGTTGTTGAACCCGATCCCGATCGTGACGAGGTCGGTCTGCCTGTTGATCGCGGCGGTCTGCGCCTTGGCCGACTGGACGTCGAGATCATCGGCCGGTACGTCCTGCATGACCTGGGTCGTCGACGCGCCTGCGCAGCTCACGTCGTCGAACTTCGAGACGGCGAGCTGTTCGGCGAGCAGGTGGGGATAGTTGCGCTCCGACCTGAGGCAGATGTCCGAGTCGGATTGCCCGGGTGAGATGCCTGGCCCCGACGTGAACGAGTCGCCCATGGCGACGTAGTGACGGATCGTGCTGGGATCACCGGTCGGAGTCGTCCGCGAGGTGGAGGAATCGGACCCCTGGCATGCGGTCAGGATCGCAAGCAGTCCGATCATCCCCGAGAGCACGAGCTTGTGTGATGATCGCGCCATGCCGACATGCTAGCGGCGCACCGCCCCGGCCAGGTCCTGGGCTCAGTGCGCGAGCGGCGAGGCCTCGGCCCCGCGGGTAAACGCCTGCGAGGCGTACATCAGCCACTGGTGAACGCCCGTGGGCTCGCCGCCCGCGTATGCCGTCAGGGCGGCGCGGTAGCCGTCGGGCTCGGCGGCGTGGCCGGCCTCGGGAACCGTGACGGACGCCGGGTCGACCCCCTTGGCGACGAGCACGAGCCGTTCGGCGGCCCGGCCCACGACGGCGTTGTGCGTCGCGAACGCCCCGGCGACGGCGATCTCGGCATGCACCAGCGCAGCCACCACGAGACCCGGAGCCTCGGTCGGCTCGCCCAGCATCGCGGCGAGCGCGGTCAGGCGGGCGACACCCTCGGGGTTGACCGGGCGGCCGAGGTCGATGTCGTCGACAGAGCCCGCGGCAGCGATGGCGTGCATACGCGCAAGCGCCTGGACCGGTGAGTGCTGCCACACCGGCAGCAGGCCGAGCAGCTCAGTTGACAGCCGGACGGCCCCGCGAGCGACCTCATCACCACCGCCCGCCGCGAGCACCTCGACGTCGTACGTGCTGCCCTCGAGCGACGCGGTGGCCGCGGCGCCCAGCAGCAGCGAGTGCGCGGTGTCCTCGGGCGTGCTGCGGCGCAGGCCGCGGTCGCGCAGCATCGAGTCGATGCCGTCGCGAGTGCCGGCGTAGGTCGAGGGGATGCCCTCGAGCAGGGCAGCCGAGATGAACGGATCGGACACGCCCGAAGCGTACCGGCCGCCCCTCACCCCGACCGGTAGCCTGAGGAAGATGAACGACTCCCCCGAAGATCGCACCGCCAAGTGGCTGGTCGGGGACCGTTTGGCGTGCGTCCTTCACCTCGGTGACACGTCACTCGCCTATCAGCTGGCCGAACAGGGCCACGAGGTCGTCGTCGCGGGGGACGACGTCACCGCGAGCCGCCACGAGGACATCCAGTACGTCCGAAGCCGGGGCGAGCGGCTGCCGTTCCTGGCCGGCGCGTTCGACGTCGTGATCGCGCCCGAGCTACGTGAGGCACCCACCGCGCTCGCCGAGTATGCACGCGTGCTTCGGCCCGACGGGCTGCTGTCGACGATCTCGCAGCACTACGACGACTCGATCCCATGGATGCGCAAGCTCCGGGAGATCACCGGCGACCGCGGCGCGGCGGCCACCCCCGTCGACACGTTCAGCGCCTCGGGTCTGTTCCACGAGCCCGAGACGCAGGAGTTCGGCACGTGGGAGAAGCTCGACCTGCCCGGCCTGATGCGCTTCGCCGAGGCAACGCGGCACCCGTCCGTCGCCCAGTCCTCGCTGTCGCAGGTGCGCGAGCTGTTCATGAGCTACGGAGCCCAGACCGGCTTCCTGCGCATGCGCCACGAGACATTCTGCGTACGCGCCAAGGTCGACAAGTCGAGCATGGAGCAAGAGGTCGAGCCGCCTGACACGCTGCTGCTCGACTTCCGCTGACGAAACGCGCGCGGGTCCCGAATTTGTCCGTCTCGGTTCTTATCGTGGTGAATGAGGGAAGGAGGGCTGACATGCGAAACTCACTGGCACTGATCGGACTCGCGATGGTGTGCGAGACCTGCGACGGCGAGATCGACCTGCCCGAGGACCTCGAGTCGGGCACCGGCATCTGCCGTCAGTGCGGCATCGCGTTCCTCGTCGACGCCCCCTACGAGGCGGCCCGGGCCTCACGCCGCAGCGCCTGAGCGCATCCGCCCACCGGCGACCTAGAATTGTGCGGTGAAGTTCCTCAACGATCTGCAGCCCGCGTACGACCTGACCTACAACGACGTGTTCATGGTCCCGGGGCGGTCCAGCGTCACGAGCCGGTTCGACGTCGACCTCTCGACGTCAGACGGCGTCGGCACGACGTTGCCGCTCGTCGTCGCCAACATGACCGCGATCTCCGGCAGGCGCATGGCCGAGACCATCGCGCGACGCGGTGGCATCGCGATCATCCCGCAGGACATCCCGCTCGACATCGTCGCGGCGACGATCCAGCGGGTGAAGGCCGCGCACACGGTCTACGACACCCCCGTCACGGTCGGCTCGTCGACGACGGTGGGCGAGGCGATGAGCCTGATCCCCAAGCGGGCACACGGAGCGGTCGTCGTGGTCGAGGACGGCAAGGTGCTCGGCATCGTCAGCGAGAGCGACGGCGCAGAGATCGATCGCTTCGCGCAGGTCCACGAGGTCATGACGACCGACATCCTGACGTTCGACGCCGGCACCGATCCGCATACCTGCTTCGACGAGATGTCCGCGCACCACATCGACTTCGCGCCGGTGCTCGACGGCGGGCAGCTCGTCGGGGTGCTGACCCGCAAGGGCGCGCTGCGCTCGACGATCTATCAGCCCGCGGTCGACGCATCCGGCGCCCTCGTGATCGGCGCAGCGGTGGGCATCAACGGTGACGTCTCCGGCAAGGCCACGGAGCTGCTCGGCATGGGCATCGACGTGCTGGTGGTCGACACCGCGCACGGCCACCAGGAGAAGATGCTCGAGGCGCTGCCCGTCGTCGTCGCCGCCCGCGACGCGTACGAGTCGACGTCGGGCCATCGTGTCCCGATCGCCGCCGGCAACGTCGTGTCGGCCGACGGCGTGCGCGACCTGGTCGCCGCCGGCGCCGACATCGTCAAGGTCGGCGTGGGGCCCGGCGCGATGTGCACGACGCGCATGATGACCGGTGTCGGTCGGCCGCAGTTCTCCGCGGTCCTCGAGTGCGCCGCGGCCGCCCGTGAGCTCGGCGCGCACGTATGGGCCGACGGTGGCGTCCGCTACCCCCGCGACGTCGCCCTGGCGCTGGCCGCCGGTGCCGCCAGCGTCATGGTCGGCTCGTGGTTCGCGGGCACGCTCGAGAGCCCCGGCGACCTCAAGGTCGGCCCCGACGGGCGGCCGTACAAGGAGTCGTTCGGCATGGCGTCGGCCCGCGCGGTGTCCAACCGCACGCGCGACGCCGCCGGGTTCGAGCGGGCCCGCATGGCCCTGTTCGAGGAGGGCATCTCGTCGTCACGCATGTTCCTCGACCCCGATCGTCCCGGCGTCGAGGACCTCGTCGACGCGATCACGGCCGGCGTACGGTCGAGCGCGACGTACGCCGGGGCTCGCTCGCTCACGGAGTTCCACGAGCGCGCGATCGTCGGCGTGCAGAGCTCGGCAGGCTACGAAGAAGGACGCCCACTGCACGCGAGTTGGTAGTAGGCGGCCGCGGTTCGAGGCCGCCTGCTCGCTTCGCCCGTCATGGCCGGGTCAACGGCTCGGGTTGGCTAGTTCGGTGCCGTTGCGGACTCGTGGAGGCGGATACCGTCGAGGATCAGGCTGAGGCCGAGCTCGAACGACTCGGCGCCGGCCCGGTCGAGCGGCTCGTCATCGATCGCGCCGACGCTGTTGGCCTGCAGATGGGTCTGCTCGTCCGAGACGTGGCCGAACACGAAGTAGAGGATCGTCGTCGCGGCCGACCGCGCGAAGGCCTCGTCGAAGCCGCCCACCGAGATCGCGCCCGCGAGCCGGCTGTTGAGCGACACCGCGCCGAGTCCGAAGGCGTGGACCGTCGCGATCAGCTCGGCACCATCGCGGTAGGCCAGCATCGCGTCGCGCAGCTCACGGCTCACCGCGAGGACCTGCCGGTCCCACGGCTCGTCCGCGGGCAGCGGGCGAGCACCGCGCGCCAGCAGCTCGTCGGCGACCGCGGCGAGGAGCACCTGCTTGTTGGCGAAGTGGTGGTAGAGCGCGCTGGGCTGGAGCCCCAGCTCCGAGGCGATGCGGCGCATCGACATGTCCGGCAGCCCGTACATGTCGAGGATCCCGACAGCGCGTTCGACGATGTCGGAACGGTGATAGCGCACGCGGGCCTCCGGCTCGAATTGACGGTCTGTCCAGCCTATAGGCTAGCCTGAACGCCGTTCACCTGAGCATCGTTCAGGTACGTCCTCAGGAGACCCATGCCCAGCATCATCTCGTCGCGCAAGCAGGCCGTGTCCACGACCGACCTCGCGCTCATCGCCACCTTCGCCGCCCTGATCGCGGTGTGCACGATCATCGGCGGCTTCAGCGTCACCGGCGTCGGCGTCCCGTTCACGCTCCAGATGTTCGGCATCTTCCTCGCCGGCGCAGTGCTCGGCGCCAGGCGTGGGTTCCTCGCCGTGCTCCTCTACCTCGCGGTCGGCACGGCCGGCGTGCCGATCTTCGCCGAGAGCCACGGCGGTCCGTCGGTGTGGGTCGGCGTCACCGCCGGCTACCTGCTCGCCTTCCCGATCGCGGCGTTCATCGTCGGGCTCGTCGCGAGTCGCGTGGGACGCACCAACCCGGCTGCATTCACAGTTGCGGTCTCGATCGCCGCGGCGATCGTCACGATCGCCGTCGTCGGAACGCTCGGCACGATCGGCATGGCCCTCAAGCTCGACGTCAGTCTCAAGGTGGCCTGGGGCTATGCCACTCCGTTCTTCGTCGCCGACATCATCAAGGGCGTCCTGGCCGCAGTCGTCGCGGCCGCGGTCCATCGGGCGTTCCCGCAGCTGGTCGCCAAGCGCTGAGCGTGACGCCTGCGATCCAGCTCGACGAGGTCGTCGTCTCGGTAGCCACTCCGGGCGGCGACCTCACGCTTCTGCAGTCCACGACGCTGAGCCTCACCGAGCGACGGATCGCCCTGATCGGCAGCAACGGCTCCGGGAAGTCGACCCTCGCGCGCCTGCTCAACGGGCTCGTCGAGCCGAGCAGCGGCCGCGTCACGGTCAACGGCCTCGACACCAGCCGTGACGGAGCGGCGGTACGTCGTCAGGTGGGCTTCGTGTTCACCGACCCGGGCGCTCAGCTCGTGATGCCGACGTGCGTCGAGGACATCGCCCTGTCCCTCCGCCGCACGGTCAAGGACAAGAAGGAGCGGCTCGCGAAGGCGCGCGAGATCCTCGCGGGGATCGACCTCATCGACAAGGCCGACACCAGCGTGCACACCCTCTCCGGCGGCCAGAAGCAGCTGCTCGCCCTGGCCGGCGTCCTTGCGACGGATCCGGAGATCCTCGTCGCCGACGAGCCGACCACGCTGCTCGACCTGCGCAACACGGGACTGATCGCCGACCGGCTGTTCGCACTCCGGCAACAGCTGATCCTGGTGACGCACGACCTCGATCTGGCGCTGCGCTGCGAGCGCGCACTCGTCATCGACGACGCCCGCGTGGCGTTCGACGGTCCACCTGCCGACGCCGTCGCGTACTACCGCCACCAGGTCGCCAGATGAGCCAGTTCCTGATCGGCAGCTACCGGCCGGGCAGGACCCTGGTGCACCGGATCCCCGCCGGCCCGAAGTTGGGCCTGCTCGCCGCGTTCAGCATCGCCACGGTCGTCGTCCCCGGCGTGTGGACCGCGCTGGGATTCCTCGGATTCGCCGCGCTGCTCTCCGCCTGGGTACGCATGCCGTTGCGAGCGACCCTGCGAGCCGTGCGGCCACTGCTGCTCGTCATCGTTCTGGTCACGGCGTTCCAGGTCTGGCAGCGCGGCTGGCCGACGGCGATCCACGTCGTAGCCGGCTTGCTGGCCGTGGTCATCGCCGCCCTGGTCTTCACCGCGACGACGTCGATCGACTCGATGCTCGACGCGATCGTGCGCGGCCTGGGCCCGTTCCGCCGCGTGGGCGTCAATCCCGAACGTGTCGCCCTGGCGTTCTCGCTCATGATCCGGGCAATCCCGGGCATCCTCGAGATCGCCCACGAGACACGGGCCGCCGCGAAGGCTCGTGGTCTCGAACGAAGTCCGCGGGCGCTGCTCGTCCCGATGGCGATCCGCACGGTCGCCCATGCGTACGACACCGGC
>NZ_JAKFCB010000296.1:0-2996 GCF_036676885.1 Aeromicrobium sp. | reverse complement strand
GCCGTCGACGACGCGGTGGTCGAAGCTCAGCGCCAGGGTCGTGACCCAGCGCGCCACGATCTCGTCGTCGTCACCGACCCACGGCCGCTTGTTGATCGCGCCGACCGCCAGGATCCCGGACTCGCCGGGGTTGAGGATCGGTGTGCCCGCATCGATGCCGAAGACCCCGATGTTGGTGATCGTGAACGATCCGCCGGCCATCTGCGCCGGCTGGGTCTTGCCCTCGCGGGCGGTTGCGATGAGCTCGCCGAATGCCTGCGCGAGCTCCGGCAGGGTCATCGAGTCGGCGCCGACGATGTTGGGCACGACGAGTCCCCGAGGGGTCGCCGCCGCGATGCCGAGGTTGACCGAGCCCTTGAGCACGATCTCCTGGGCCGCGTCGTCCCATGTCGAGTTGAGCTCGGGCGTACGCCGCATCGCGAGGCACACGGCCCGCGCCACGATCAGCAGCGGCGAGACGCGTACGCCGGCGAACCGGTCGTCGGTCTTGAGCTGGGCGACGAGCTCCATGGTCTTCGACACGTCGAGGGTGACCCACTCGGTGACGTGGGGTGAGGTGAACGCCGAAGCCACCATGGCCTCGGCCATCATCTTGCGGACGCCCTTGATCGGGATCCGCTGGTCCCCACTCGGTGTCGGGGCGCTCGTACGTGGTGCCGCAGGCTCCGTGTCGCGCAACCCGGCGA
Organism: Aeromicrobium sp.; assembly: GCF_036676885.1. Lineage (GTDB taxonomy): Bacteria > Actinomycetota > Actinomycetes > Propionibacteriales > Nocardioidaceae > Aeromicrobium. The sequence continues at coordinate 2,310 of NZ_JAKFCB010000296.1, read as the reverse complement.
ACGCCTCGACGTCTGCGCGGGTGACGACGTCGCCGGTGGCCGGCACCGAGTCGAGGTCGATGCCCAGGTCCTTGGCGAGCTTGCGCACCGGCGGCTTGGCCAGCGCCCGGATCGACCGCTGCGGCACCTTCTCGGTGTCGACCGATGCCACGGCACCCTTGCGGGCGCGGCGCTTGGTCGACGTGGTGCGGGGGCCGTAGCCGACGAGCACGGCTTGCCGTCCTTCGCTCGCAGAGCTCGCTCCCGCGCCCTCGGCGCCAGGATCCTCCTTGGCCGGCGCCTCTGGGGCGGTGGGCGGGGCTTTCGTGACGGCGCCGGGAACCAGGTCCCGGGCGGCCGCGAACTGACCCGCGGTCATCGCGTTGGGCATCTTCGCCGTGGGCGGAGCCTCTTGTGCGGGCGGGGACTCCGCCGGCGGCTCACTCGCCGCCGGTTCGTCGGCCGAGGTGATCCGGATGATCGGCGTGCCGACGTCGACGGTCTGACCCTCGTCGACGAGCAGCGCCTCGACGGTGCCCTCGTACGGGCTGGGCAGCTCGACGATCGACTTGGCCGTCTCGATGTCGACGATGATGTCGTTGACCTTGATCTGGTCGCCGACGGACACCTTCCACGAGACGATCTCGGCCTCGGTCAGACCCTCGCCCACGTCGGGCAGCTTGAACTCACTCATCAAAACTCCTAGAACGCCAGGGAACGGTCGACCGCTTCGAGCACGCGGTCGAGCCCGGGCAGGAACTCTTCCTCGATGCGGCTCGGCGGATAGGGCAGGTCGTAGCCCGTGACCCGGATGACCGGCGCCTCGAGTGAGTAGAAGCACTTCTCGGTGATGCGCGCCGAGATCTCGGCACCGAGCCCAAGAGTCTGCGCCGCCTCGTGCACGACGATCGCGTGACCCGTGCGGCGTACGGACTCGAAGACGGGGTCGAGGTCGAGCGGCGAGAGCGTACGCAGGTCGATGACCTCGAGGCTCGTGCCCTCCTCCTCGGCGGCGTCGGCCGCCTCGAGGCAGGTCTTGACCATCGGCCCGTACGCGAGGACGGTCGCGTCGGTGCCCTCGCGGACGACGCGGGAGGCGTGCAGCGCCATGGGCTCGGACTCGAAGTCGACCTCGCCCTGGTCCCAGTAGCGGCGCTTGGGCTCCATGAACACGATCGGGTCGTCACTCGCGATCGCCTGCTGGATCATCCAGTAGGCGTCGTTGGCGTTGGAGCACGACACGACCTTGAGGCCGGCGGTCAGGGCGAACTGCGCCTCGGGGCTCTCGGAGTGGTGCTCGACCGCGCCGATGCCGCCGCCGAACGGGATGCGGATGACGATCGGCATCTTGACCCGGCCCTTGCTGCGGAAGTGCAGCTTGGCGACCTGGCTGACGATCTGGTCGTACGCCGGGTAGACGAAGCCGTCGAACTGGATCTCGAGGACGGGGCGGTAGCCGCGGAAGGCCAGACCGACGGCGGTGCCGACGATGCCGCTCTCGGCCAGTGGCGCGTCGATGACCCGGCTCTCGCCGAAGTCCTTCTGCAGTCCGTCGGTGATGCGGAAGACGCCGCCGAGCTTGCCGACGTCCTCGCCCATGATCAGGACCTTGTCGTCGGCCTCCATCGCGGCCCGCAGGCCGGCGTTGAGGCCCTTGCCGAGCGGCATCCTCGTCATGACTCGCTCCCCTCAGGCTCGAGACTGTCCCTGTAGGCGACGTACTGCGCCTTCTGCTCCTCGAGCTCGGCCGAACCGTCGACAAAGACGTGGTCGAACAGCTCCGCCAGGTCCGGCTCCGGCAGGGCCTTGCAGGTCTCGCGGAGGTGCTTGCCCAGCTCTTCGGCCTCGGCGTCGAGGTCGTCGAAGAACTCCTGCGGCGTGCCCTGCGTCAGGAGGTAGCGCTTGACCCGCTCGATGGGGTCCTTGAGCTTCCACGTCTCGACCTCGGAGCTGTCGCGGTAGCGGCTGGGGTCGTCCGACGTCGTGTGGGCGCCCATGCGATAGGTGTAGGCCTCGATGAGGCTCGGACCCTCGCCGTTGCGCGCCTTCTGCATCGCCGCGGTCGTCACGGCGTGGCAGGCGAGGACGTCGTTGCCGTCGACCCGGATGCCGCTGAAGCCGAAGCCGCCCGCACGCTGGGCGATCGGGCCGCGAGTGTTGTGATCGGTCGAGGCCGAGATGGCGTACTGGTTGTTCTGGCAGAAGAACACGACCGGCGCGTTGAACACCGCGGCCCAGTCGAACGCCTCGTTGACGTCGCCCTGGCTCGTCGCGCCGTCGCCGAAGTAGGCGATGACTGCGGCGTCGCGCTCGGGGTCGTTGCGGCCGACC
>NZ_JAKFCB010000295.1:0-1527 GCF_036676885.1 Aeromicrobium sp. | reverse complement strand
GACCGACGCTCCGGGGCCCGTCAGGTTGGGCCCGATGACTGCGCCGACGGTGGTCGACCAGACGACAAGGGAGAGCGCGAGGCCGACCTGGCCCGGCGCGGCCCGGTCGACGGCGGCGAATCGCGACTGCAGGTTCGCGGCGGTGCTGGACCCGAACAGCAGGAGGCCGAGGAGCAGGATCGGCAGCGACCCGAGCTCGGCGCCGACCATGATGACGCAGGCGCCTCCCGCGCCGAACAACCACCCGAGCGTCAGTGCGGGACGGCGACCCGTACGCGCTGCGATCGACGACAGCGGCATCGTGAACGCGGCCGCGCCGAGGGTCAGCATCACGACCGCCATGCCGGCCCAGCCGGAGGAACCGCTGACGTCCTTGACCAGCAGCGCGCCGACCGCGAGTCCAGCACCGTTGCCGACGCCGCCGACGACCTGCACGAGCGACAGGACCGAGACGATCCTGCGTTGAGCGGGGTCGACAGACGAGGGGGGATTCACCAGAGCAACCTATCGTCCTGACCATGGGCCGAGCGAGCGAAGGCAGGCGCTCGGGCGAAGCCCGCCAGCGGCAGGGGGCGGAACGAGCTGCTGGGGCGGCGAAGCCGCGCGCGTCCTACCAGATCACCACGCGGGCCGACTCGTCGAGCCAGAGCTCGTCGTCCACCGTGACGCCGAACGCCGCATAGAACGCCTCGATGTTGCGCACGACCTGGTTGCACCGGAACTCCGGCGGCGAGTGCGGGTCGATCGCGAGGCGGCGCACGGTCTCGGCGGGGCGTACCTTCGACTGCCAGGCCTGCGCCCACGAGATGAAGAACCGCTGGTCGGGCGTGAGCCCGTCGATCTCGCCTTCGTCGGGATCGGTGAGCCGGAACGCCTTGTAGGCGATGCCGAGGCCGCCGAGGTCGCCGATGTTCTCACCGATCGTGAGCGAGCCGTTGACCGTACGACCGTCGGCGCCCTCGGGCGTCAGCGCGTCGTACTGGGCGATGAGGGCCGAGGTGAGCTTCTCGAAGGACTCCCGGTCCTCATCGGTCCACCAGTTGCGCAGCGCGCCCGTGCCGTCGTAGTGGGAGCCCTGGTCGTCGAAGCCGTGACCGATCTCGTGCCCGATGACGGCGCCGATCGCACCGTAGTTGACCGCGTCGTCGGCCTCGGCGTGGAAGAACGGCGGCTGGAGGATCGCGGCCGGGAAGACGATCTCGTTCATCGTCGGGTTGTAGTAGGCGTTGACGGTCTGCGGCGTCATGTACCACTCGTCACGATCGATCGGTGAGCCGATCTTCGCGAGCTCACGGTCGGTCGCGACGGCGATCGCCCGCCGGGCGTTGCCGAGCAGGTCGTCGGGCGCCGTCTCCAGCGCCGAGTAGTCCTTGAACTCGTCGGGGTGACCGATCTTGGGGTTGAACGTGTCGAGCTTCTCGTGCGCGCGCTTCTTGGTCTCGTCGCTCATCCAGGGCAGCGCCGAGATGCTCTGCCGGTACGCCTCGAGGAGGTTGTCGATCAGCTCGGTCATCCGCTCCTTGGAGG
>NZ_JAKFCB010000294.1:0-13570 GCF_036676885.1 Aeromicrobium sp. | reverse complement strand
CTCGAGCCGCTCGAGCAGCGCGGTGGTGCGGGGTGAGTAGTCGAAGTCCACGAGGAACCCTCTCTGGTGTCCGGGTGCTCAGCCGAGCCGGTCGCGGCCGGTACGGATGAGCGTGATGATGGTTTCGGGGAGTCGTTCCTGGTCGGGGTCGACGTGGCGGCCCTCGCGGTGGCGGCGCAGGTTGTGGCCCATGATCGCGGCCATCTTGAAGCGCCCCAGGGCGTTGAACCAGGCGAGGTCGTCGACCGGCCTGCCGTACAGCTCCACGAGCTCGTCCTCGCTGGGCAGGCCGGGGACCTCGCGGCCCACGCCTGGGAAGTTGGCGCCGTCGGCGAACACCAGGAACCAGCCGAGCTCGACGCGCGGATCGCCGACGCTCCAGATCTCCCAGTCGATGACCGCTGCCGGGTCGAGGCCCGTGGAGATGATGTTGCCGAGCCGGTAGTCGCCGTGCACCAGTGTCGGCGCGACGGCAGGCGGGACCGACGACGCGAGTCGCGCCTCGAGGTCGGCGGCTCCCGGCACGAGCGCGGGGGGCACGGCGGCCATGGTCCGCGACCACCGCTGCAGCTCGTCGGCGGGGCTGAGCGCCGGGCCGTCGACGGGGATCTTGTCGAGCGGTATGTCATGCAGCGCGGGGAGGATCTCGGCGGCCCGCCGCATCCGGGCTGCGGCCAGGTCCGGCTCGACCGCCGGGTCGTCCAGCACGGGCTCGAGCGACTCCCCGACGACGAACTGCATCGCGAACCATGCCGTCTCGGTCTCGTCGATCACGATGATCTCGGGGACGGGTACGTCCGACGGTGCGAGTGCCTGCATGATCCGCGCCTGGCGGACCATGTCGTGCCGGCCGACCGGGCGCTGCCCCTCCGGCACGGCCTTGACGACGACCGGGCCGTTCGACGTCGGGACGCGATAGGTGAGCCCGGAGTGGCCGCCGAGCAGCGGCTCGAGCTCCTGCACCTCGAGGCCTGGCTCGACTCGCTGCAGCGCGGCGGCGACGCGGGCGCCCAGCGTGGCTTCGAAGGTCATGCTCGTGGCTCCCGCGGCAGGCCGAGCACACGCTCGGCGAGGATGTTGTGCTGGATCTCGTCGGTCCCGCCGGCGATGCGGTAGCCCGGGGCCCCGAGGACGTGCTCGGTCCACGCCCACGTGCCCCAGGCTCCGGAGTCGACCGTGAGCTCGGGGCCGAGCAGCATGCGGACCACCTCGGACGTACGCGCCATGGTGTCGGTGGCCAGCAGCTTGCCGACCGATGCCTCGGGTCCGGGTGCCTCGCCGGCGACGACGGCAGCGGCGACCCGCATACCGGTGATCCGCTGGACGTAGCTGCGGGTGACCAGGTCGGCGACGGCGTCGCGCTCGATCTCCGACAGGGGTCCCCGGTGCCGGGCGAGCTCGACGGCCCGGTCGGCGTTGTCGAGGCCGAGGTTGCCGGAGTCCAGGCGCTCCGCGGCGAGCACCGTCAGCGCGACCTTCCAGCCCTCGCCGACGGGGCCGAGCCGTTGCGCGTCGTCGAGCACGACACCGTCGAGGTAGACCTCGTTGAAGCTGCTGCCGCCGGTCATCTGCCGGATCGGCCGCACCTCGACACCGGGAGCATCCATCGGCACGAGGAACACCGTCAGCCCGGCGTGCTTGGCGGCTGCGGGATCCGTGCGGCACACCGCGATGCCCAGGTCCGCGATGCGCGCGCCCGACGTCCAGACCTTGTGGCCGTTGAGCACCCAGGCGCCGTCGTGCTGGACCGCCTTCGTACGCACGGCGGCGAGGTCGGAGCCGGCCTCGGTCTCGGAGAACAGCTGGCACGCGATGAGGTCGGTCCGCAGCATCGCGCGGACGTACGTCGCCTTCTGCTCGTCGGTGCCCCACTGCGCGATCGTGGGGGCCACGAGCTGCTGCGTCACCGAGAACATCTCGGTGCGGCGCGGCACGTCGAAGGCCGCCTCCTCGCGCTGGAACGCCAGGGCGTGTGCGAGGGGCAGGTCGCGGCCGCCGTACTCGGCCGGCCACGTCAGGGCGCCCCAGCCGGCGTCGAACCGGGCCTGCTCGTAGCGCCGGATCCGGTCCGTCTCCGCGCGTTCCTCGGCCGCGGTCCAGTTCTCGAAGACCGCGACCGAGTCGTCGCCATCGCCCCAGGCGGTTGCCTGCCGGGGCGGCGCCTGCTGGGCGAGCCAGGCGCGGGCCTCGGCGATGAACTCCGTGGTGTCGGGTGTGGGCACGGCGCTGCCTCTCAGACGGCCAGGACGGTGCAGGCACTGATGCCCGGTGCGCCGTACACGTGGGTGAAGCCCAGGCGTGGGCCGCCGGGAACCTGGCGTTCGCCCGCCTCGCCGCGGAGCTGGGTCACGATCTCGTGCACCTGGCGCAAGCCGGAGGCCCCGATCGGCTCGCCGTTCGCGATGCAGCCGCCGTCGGTGTTGACCGGCATGCTGCCGTTGATCAGGGTCGCGCCCTTGTCGAGGAGCTGTTCCTGCTCGCCGTGCTCGCAGAAGCCGCACTCGGCCATGTGCATGATCTCGGCGCCGCTCTCGGTGTCCTGCAGCTGCAGCACGTCGATCTCGTCCGGGCGTACGCCGGCGGCCTCAAACGCCGCAGCGGCCGCCGTGGTGCTGACGCTGGTCGGGGCTCCTGAGCCCTGGATCGCCGGTGCGAAGACCTCGAACGTGCCGAAGCCCCTCGTACGCGTGACGGCCGACAGCAGCGAGACCGGTCGCCCACCGAGCCGCGTCGCCACGGCCTCGCTCGCCACGATGATCGCGGCGCCGCCCTCGCCGGGGGAGCAGAACATGTAGCGCGTCAGCGGGTCGTTGACCATGTCCGCGGCGGCGATCTCCTCGGCCGACATCGGCGTGCGCCGCCACGCATTGGGGTTGAGCGTGCCGTTGGCGTACGCCTTCTCGGCGACCTTCGCGAGCGTCGGCGCCGTGATGCCGTACTCCCGCATGTAGCGGGCGATCTTGATCCCGAAGAACTGGGTCGTGACCATGAGCCCGGCGTCGCCGTAGCCCGACGGGAGGCCCCATTCCTCGGGGAGCGGCGCGAACGCGCCACGGCTGTGCTTGTCGAACCCGACCGCCAGGGCGATCTCGGCCGAGCCGGAGCGGATCGCGTTGACGGCGGACACCAGGGCGCTGCCGCCGGTCGCGCAGCCGTTCTTGACGTTCGTGAACGGGATGCCGGTCAGCCCCAGCTCGGACACCAAGGTGTCGGCAAGGCCCGATCCATCGCTGCCGCCGAACGCGATCTGCACGTCCGACCATTCGATTCCGGCGTCGACGAGCGCGTGACGGATCGCCTGGACCGCCATCTCCCGCCCGCTGACACCGGGCTGCCGCCCGAAGGCCGACAGCCCCGCTCCGACGATCGAGACCCCATTCATGCTGAAACCTCCGTGAATGTCGTCGTCGCGAACCGGGGGACCGGCTCGGTCGCGGTCAGCCGTACGGAGGCGTGGTCCTCGAGGTCGCCGAAGTCGACGCAGTCGAGCACCGCCTCGACCTTGACGCCCTCGGCGAGCTCGACGTATCCCACCGCGAACGGCGAGAAGCCCTCGGCCGGCGGCACGTACGGCGGGGACTTCGGCGCGAACCGCTGCACCGTGAAGCCCCACACCGTGCCGTGCTCCGACAGCTCGATGGCCTGCATGACCTGCCGGCCGCACCGCTGACACCCGTCGGCGACCGGGAACGCGACATTGCCGCAGTGCTCGCACCGGCTGCCCTGCAGCCTGGGGGTCTTGCTCGTGCTCACGTCATCTCCTGGTCGGTCGGCGGGGTCGTCGGCGGTTCAGGTCAGCGGCCGACCCACTTGGGCTCGCGCTTCTCCAGGAATGCCTGGACGCCTTCCTTGGCGTCCTCGGACTGCAGCGCGTTGCCCACCGCGAGGTGCTCCATGACCATGAGCGACTGGATGTCGGCGTCGAGGCCGCGGTCGATCGTCATCTTGGTCAGCCGCATCATGAACGGGCTCTTGTCGGTGAGCTGCGCGGTGAAGTCGGCGACGGTCTTGTCGAGCTCGTCGGCCGGGGCCGAGGCGTTGATCAGGTCGAAGTCGACTGCCTCCTGGCCGGTCAGCAGCTTGCCGGTCAGCATGAGCTCCTTGGTCTTGCGGATGCCGATCATGCGGGGCAGGCGGTAGATCGGCCCGGCGCCACCGAACAGGGCGCGGCGGATGTGGAAGTCGCCGATCAGGGCGTCGTCGCTCGCGATCGCGAAGTCGCACGAGATCATCAGCTCGAAGCCGCCCGCGGTGACGTAGCCCTCGAGCACCGCGACCGACGGCGTGTTCATCGAGTAGAGGCGGTCACAGACCTTCGCCGAGATGACGGCGACCTCCATCGCGGTGGTCGTGCCGACGTAGTTGGCCAGCAGCTCGTCCAGGTCGAAGCCGGAGCAGAACGTGTTGCCGCGCCCGCGGAGCACGAGGACCTTGAGATCGGGGTCGTTGTCGACCTCGACGATGATCTCGTCGAGCCGGTGGAGCAGCTCGAGGGTGACGGCGTTCTTCTTGTGCGGGCGGTTGAGCCACACGCGTGCGACCTCGCCATCCTTCTCGAGCACGATGTGGTCGGTGTCAATCACGGCATGTCCTTTCAAAATGAACTGGATTCATTTCAGTATGGGTGACGATGGGTCGGCGGTCAACAGGAGGGTGTGTGATTCAGAGCCCGACGAGCTCTGCGACGGCGGCGCGATGCGTGCGTGAGCCGCCGAAGAGGCCCTCGTCACTCAGGGCGCGTCGCACGTACAGGTGAGCCGGGTGCTCCCACGTGAATCCGATGCCGCCGTGCAGCTGGACGGACTCGTGCGCGGCGCGGATCGCGACGTCCTGGCACACCGCGGCAGCGACGCGCGCGGCGAGGACTGCCTCGCCCGGATCCTGGTCGAACACCGCCGCGGCATAGCGCGAGGCGGAGCGAGCCCGTTCGAGATCGACAAGCAGATCCGCCAGCCGGTGCTTGATGGCCTGGAACGACGCGATGGCACGGCCGAACTGCTGGCGTTCGAGCAGGTACGCCGTGGTGGTCTCGAGCAGGTGTGCCGCCATGCCGGTGTGCTCTGCCGCGACCCCGATCGCGGCTGCGGTCGTCACCCTGCTCCAGGCCTGGGCGAAGTCGTCCGGTCCGACGAGCAGCGCTGCCTCGGCGCCCGCCAGCGAGACGTCAGCCAAGGGGCGGGTCTCGTCGAGCACCCGCCGACCCTGGAACGAGACGGCCTCGTGGTGCAGGTCCACCGTGAAGAGAGCGGTTCCGGTCGGGGTCGCTGCGGGCAGGATCAGGTGGTCTGCGGTCGCGGCCTGCAGAACGTGCTGGACCGACCCGGTGAGGGACCATGCGCTGTCCGCCGGCTCGGCCGTGACGTCGGTCGGGGAGGACCAGGCCACGGTGGCGATCTCCCGTCCGGACGCGACCGCGTCCATGAGGCCGTTCGCCGGATCAGCTGAGGTCAGCAGCGCTTGAACGGCCACGACCGCCGAGGTGAGGACCGGTTCGGCGAGCAGGGCGCCGCCGGTCTCCTCCAGCACGACGCCGACCTCGCGCAGCCCGAACCCGGCGCCGCCCAGCGCCTCAGGGACGGCCAGCGTGCCGATCTGGACCTCGGACATCAGCCGGTGCCACGTGTCGTCGGACTTCGCGACGATGGCGCGGACGATGTCGCGCAGGTCGTCGTGCTCGGCGACCGGCGTGAGGATCGACGGATCGGCACTGGGCGACACGTCGTACGTACGCGGGCCGGCGGGGGAGCTGGGTGGCATGAGGGACCTCGGTGTCGTGGCTGAAGCAAACTGAGACGAATTCAGTTTATGTCAGCGAGGACGCACAAGCCAGAGCTGGCCCGATGAGGCTCCGTCAGGAGGCGACGCGTACGTCCGCGGAGTCGACGAGCCGGGCGGCCGCATCGGCCATGACGTCCGTGATCTGCTCCAGGGTCATCTCGCCGCCGGGGCGGTACCAGCGCCACACGCCGACCACGAGCGCCAGCAGCATGCGGGCGGTCAGCAGCGCGTCGTCGACGCGGAAGACGCCTTCGTCGATGCCCTTCTGGACGAGTCCCGTCCAGTTGTGCTCGATCTCCTGGACGAGGGAGCGGCACAGCAGCCGCTCTTCCTCCTCCTTCTTCGACGGCCTCGGGGTCGCGAGGAGGTCCATGTGGTTCTGCAGGATGCGTCGCTGCAACGCGTCGCGTGGGGAGGCTTCGTACGCACTCGCAACTGCGGCGGTCAGGGCTGCTGCGGAGTCGGGGGCGGATGCGGTGGCCGCCTGGAAGCGCTCGACGGAGTTGCTCAGCTCGAGCCGCATGATCGTCAGCAGGCAGTGCACCTTGGACTCGAAGTAGTGGTAGAGCGCGGTCTGGCCGATGCCGACGTCATCGGCGATCGTGGCCCACTTGGTGTGCTCGAAGCCCTCTTCGCCGAATCGATCGATTGCGGTGGAGATGATGACGGCGCGCTTGGAGCGCGGGCTCTCGGTGCGCTGTGCGTTGTCCGCTGTGCTCATCGGTGCGATGTCCCAACTCTCGATGCCGTGACCTGAACTCGGCTCACTCGTACAGTGCCACGGGTGAAAGCGTGTGGCAATTCAGGCCCTTTGTGAAAACGCGTCCAGAACTGATATGAGTTCAGTATGACGCACAGTGCCACGAAATGCTCGGAAGACGTCCGGTGAGCCTCACAGGGCGGCAGGTCCAGGTCACGTCCTATCCCCGTGGGCCCGTCGGTCCGGAGCACTTCGAGGTGGTCGACGTGCCGGTCGATCCGGTCGGTCCGGGCGAGGTGCTGGTGCGCAACACCTGGACGTCGGTCGACCCCGGCCTGCGGCTGCGCCTGCGTGAGGCCGCGCCGGAGGGCTACTTCGTGGCGTTCCCGCTGCACGCGGCGATGGACGGCATCATGACGATCGGCGTGGTCATCGAGTCGCGAGCGGAGGGATTCGCGGTCGGCGACACCGTGTGGCATGCGCTCGGCTGGCGCGACTATGCCGTCGTCGATGCCTCCGCCGTGCAGCTCAGTGGACTCGGCACGTTGCGAACGCTCGACACGTCGATCGCCGAGCCGCAGTGGTATCTCGGGGCGCTCGGTGGCATGGGCTTGACGGCGTACGCCGGGCTGTCGGTCGTCGGCGCGCTGAAGGGCGGCGAGACCGTGTGGGTCTCGGCGGCTGCCGGAGCCGTCGGCAGCCTGGCCGTCCAGATCGCGAAGCTGCACGGCAACCGGGTCGTCGCCAGTGCCGGGTCCGACGACAAGGTCGGGTGGCTCGTCGACGACCTCGGGGTCGACGCGGCGTTCAGCTATCGCTCCGGTCCGGTCCGCGATGGTCTCGCAGCGGCTGCCCCGGACGGCATCGACGTCTACTTCGACTGCGTCGGCGGTGACCACCTGGAGGCCGCGCTCGACGCGATGCGCAGAGGGGGTCGGATCGCGATCTGTGGCTCGATCTCGGAGTACGAGTCGGATCCGGCCGGCCCCCGCAACCTGTTCCTCGCCGTCGCGAAGGACCTGACGATCCGGGGATTCAGGGGCAGCAGCAACCTCGACCTGCTGCACACGATGCAGGCCGAGCTCGGGGCCGCGCTGGCCGACGGCCGGCTCAAGCAGCGCGAGACGGTCTTCGACGGACTGGCCGGCGCTCCTCAGGCACTCATCGAGATGATCGCCGGCCGAACGACCGGCAAGACGCTCGTCCACATCACCGACGCAGGCTGAAGGGTTGGATCTCATGACCACGATGAGCACCAGGATCGCCGGCAAGGTCGTGCTCCTGACCGGGGCAACCGGTGGGCTCGGCTCGGCCGCCGCGCGCCGTATCGCTGACGAGGGCGGCAACCTCGTGCTGACCGACCTCGAGGTCGAGGCCTGTGACGCGCTCGCCGAGACACTGGCGGACACGCCGGGCCGGCACACCACGATCGCGCTCGATGTCGCGGTCGAGGAACAGTGGCGCGAGGTGGCGGCGATGGTCGGCCGCGAGTACGGCCGGCTCGACGCGCTGGTCAACAACGCCGCGATCGGGAGCATCGCGACCGTGGAGGACGAGGAGGTCGAGCACTGGGACCGCGTCATGACCGTCGGGGTGAACGGCGTGTGGCTCGGCATGAAGCACTGCGGGCCGCTGATCGACGCTGCCGGTGGTGGCTCGATCGTGAATGTGTCGTCGATCCTCGGGACGGTCGGCGGGTTCGGCAACAGCGCGGCCTACCACGCAGCGAAGGGCGCCGTGCGTACGTTGACCAAGAACGCGGCGCTCCACTGGGCGGCGTCAGGCGTACGGGTCAACTCGCTGCACCCCGGCTTCATCGGCACCGATCAGCTGCTGGCGCGACACGAGGGGTCCGAACGCCATGCGGCGATGCTGGCGGGCACGCCGATGGGACGGCTCGGACGGGGCGACGAGATTGCCGCTGTCGTCGCGTTCCTCGTCAGCGACGACTCGACGTTCATGACCGGCTCCGAGGTCTACGCCGACGGGGGCTGGACCGCCGCCTAGTCAGGGACCACCACGATGCGGCCGCGCACGTCGCCGGCGCGCAGCCGCCGGTACGCCTCGAGGGTCTCGCTGAACCGTACGATCTCGATGTCGGCCTCGATCAGGCCGCGCTGGGCCAGGTCGACGACGGCCTCGAGGTCTTGGCGAGGACCCCAGAACGGCGCGCTGACGTGCCAGCCGAGCGGCAGGTCGCGGCCCTTCGCGACCGTCATCGAGCCGCCCGCGCCGCCGATCATGACGAGCCGGCCGCCGGGGGCGAGCGCGCCGCTGCCCTGGGACAGCGTGCTGTCGGCGCCCACGAAGTCGAGGACGACGTCGACGAGCGAGGAGCCGCGATCCCGGCGGAGCTGTTCGGTCGCGTCGCCGATCGAGGTCGCAGCCGTGTGCGCGCCGTGCGACCGGGACGACTCGAGGGCGGCCTCACGGGTGTCGACGGCGACGATGTGAGCGTCCGTCGTCCGCGCCAGGATCTGGACCGCGAGGTGGCCCAGCCCGCCCACGCCGATGACCATGACGGTGCTGCCTCCCGCGATGGCATCGCGGTGCAGCCGGATGGCGTGGTACGCCGTCAGCCCGGCGTCGGCGAGCGGCGCGAGCTTGGTGGCCGCGATGCCGTCGGCCGACACCAGCTGTCGTTCCGACGGCACCAGGACGTACTCCGCCAGCCCGCCGGGCTTGCCCAGTCCGCAGCCGACCCGGCCGTCGAGCTTGAGGCAGTGGTTCTCCTGGCCGCGCCGGCAGTTGTGACACGTGCCGCACGACCAGACGCCGTGGACCACGGCGAGGCGATCGAGCCAGCTCGCCGCAACCCCGTCGCCGACCTCCACGACGGTCCCGGCGACCTCGTGCCCGAGCGTCATCGGGAGGGCGTACGGCAGTGTGCCGGGCGGGCAGGACATGACGTGGATGTCCGAATGGCACAGGCCGACGGCGTCGACGCGCAGCAGGAGCTCGCCGGGGCCGGGCCGGGGGACCGGGACGTCGCGGACCTCCGGCTCGCTCTCCCACGCCGTGAGCTGGACGGCACGCATCGACGTGGAAGTGACAGGCATGGTGGCGAAGATACTCGACATGCTCCAGAAACTGAACTAGGTTCATGTTGTGGCTTCGATCGACCTTCAGCTCGCGCACTACTACTCGACCCTCGACGACGGACGCATCGCGGACGCGGTCTCCCTGCTTCATGAGGACGTCCAGTACGCGATCGTCCTGCCGAACGGCGTGGTCCGCGGCTCCCATCGCAAGGACATGCAGGCATACCTGGAGTCCCGTCCGCCGGTGCAACGCAAACACCATCTCCTGCGCTCGGCGCGCGACGGTGACGCGGAGTTCGTCTATGGCGCGGTCACCGACGACGGCAACGTGACGGGCCGCTTCACGGCGGTCGCCCACGTCGACGGCGCCGGGATGATCGACGCGTACCAGGTCACGTTCGACCTCGAGCTCGTCGTGGTTCCGATGGAGGAGAACGCATGAGCAGCACGCCGTTCCTGGAGGCGTGGTTCGAGTTCATGGACTCCGACCGGCCGGAGCGCGTCCTCGACCTGATCACCCCGGACTTCGAGATGTCGATCCAGTTCTCGACGGGTGCCGGCAACGCGTCGGAGTTCCTCGGCGACCGGGCGGGGCTGGTGGCATACCTCGAGCAGCGCGAGGTCAGCGTGCTCGTGCATCACATCACGCACGGTGCCCGCGTGGGCGACGTCGAGCTGGCGTTGGGCAAGACGACGCGCGACGGGAAGTTCGAGGCGGCCTTCAACGTCTCGGCCGAGCTCGATCCTGCGGCCGACAAGGTCCGCAGACTGCTGATCGCCCGTACACCGGAGATCGAGTTCGGCTGACGCGGTTTTCGTTGGCTGAAAACGTCCTTCCGGGCCAGGAGTCGCGGTCGGTACGTTGTGCCGCCTCAGCCCGCTGCCAAGGAGTGCCATGTCCCGTCGTGACCTGATCGATCCCGAGTCCCGCGCCAGCCTCGACGCCTTTCTCGAGGTGTTGCCCGGTGGTTTCAACGCGATCCCCGACGTGCAGGCGCGCCGGGCGGCGGCCGCCGCCGTACTGGCTGCTCTCGAGATCCCCGAGAATCCCCGCGTCACCCACGAGGACATCTCGATCGCCGGACCCCTCGGCGCTCCGGACGTCACCGTCCGCGTCTACCGGCCGGTCGACGCGAGCGGGCCGCTCCCCGGCATCTACTACATCCACGGCGGCGGCATGGTCCTCGGTGACCTCGACGACGAGAACCCCGCGGCCGAGCTCATCTGCGAGCAGGTCGGGGCCGTCGTGGTGTCCGTGAAGTACCGGCTCGCTCCCGAGCACCCCTATCCGGCCGCTGTTGAGGACTGCTATGCGGGCCTCGAGTGGCTGTCCAAGAACGTGGCCGAGCTGGGTGTGGACGCCGAGCGCCTCGCGATCTATGGCGCGAGTGCCGGAGGCGGCCTGACGCTGGCAACGGCTCTGCTCGCCCGGGACCGGGGCGGCCCCCAGCTGTCGTTCATGATGCCGATCTACCCGATGATCGATGACCGCAACGAGACCCCGTCCAGCCACGAGATCACGGACATCGGCATCTGGGACAGGGCCGGCAACATCGAGGCGTGGGCGTGGTACCTCGGTGGGCAGGAGGCCGACCAGTACGCCGCTCCGGCCCGGGCCGCGGACCTCAGCGGTCTGCCGCCCGCCTTCATCGATGTGGGGACGATCGACCTGTTCCTCGATGAGGACATCGAGTTCGCCCGGCGGCTCATGCAGGCCGGCGTCCCCACCGAGCTGCACATCCACCCTGGCGCGTTCCACGCCACCGAGCTCGTCGCGCCACAGTCAGTCCTGTCGCAACGGATCTGGGGCATGCGGATCGACGCGCTCCGTCGTGCCCTGACCTGAGTCCCGCGTCCCGGATCAGGGCAGCTCCGGCTCCTCGCCTGTGCTCTTGCTGCTCTGGTCCTCGATCACCTCGTGGGCGATGTCGGTGAGCTTGATGTGCTCCTGCTGGGACCGTCGTCGCAGGTACTCGAACGCCTGCTCGGCGCTGATGCCGTAGCGGCCCATGAGGATGCCCTGGGCCTGACCGATGAAGGTGCGCGCGTCGATCGCGAGCGCCATGCCCTGCTCGGTGAAGGCCGTGGAGAGGGCGATCGAGGCGTGCCGGGCGAAGTTGCTGGCGATCGCGACGTCCTGGGTGCCGAAGGCGCCGACGGGCTCCGCGTAGAGGTTGAGGGCGCCGAGGTTCCGGTTCTTGGACTCGAGCCTGATGCTGAGCGTGCTGCTGATGCCGAGCTCCGCTGCGGCCGGCCCCCAGGTCGGCCATCGGTCGTCGTTCCGGGTGTCGTCGCAGATGTACGTCGACTGCTTGCGTATCGCATCGAGGCAGGGACCCTCGTCGAGGGAGATCTGGAGCTGGTGGAGCTCCGTCACCCGCGGTGATGTGGCAGCCGGTGTCGACCAGGTGTTCGCCGGCTGGGAGAAGAGGATGCCGCACTCGTCGGCCGCCGTCGTGAGGCGGGCATACTCGGCGATGAGCTCAGCCGTCGACGACATCGTGAGCTCGGCGTCGAGCTCGAGGGCTATGCGTGACAGGAAGTCGGCTTCGTCCATCCTCTGCTCATTCTGCTCGTTGTCGGCACTCGACCGCCATGCTGTCGGCCCAGGATTCCACGAACCTAGGCGGTAGTCGCATCCGTGTCACTTCGGGCGTACTCTGAAGAAGTCCCGACTGTCGCCCCCAGGCAACGCCAGGACGCTGCGCACGTCGAACAAACGACGACCGATTTCGGTATGGCGCAGGTTCCAGCCGTCAGGCGGAACGCTGATGATCTCAGAATCTCTCTTCACCCCGGAACCCCGATCCGTCCTTGCCCATACCTGGGCGCTGAGCGTCTTCCGGGTCGAGGATCACGTGGCCCAGCAGCGCGTCCTGCGGGCACTCCGACGGCTCGGCCGCGCCGACCTGACGGCAATCGGGACCCAGCGCGGGAGCGAGACCTTCGTCGTCATCGACTGGGACGCGGTGTCGGACGAGGGTCGTGCGACCCAGGTCGTCATGGCCGCTGACCGGCACGCCACGGTCACGTTCTCGCACGAGTGCCAGGTGGTGAATCCGTGAGCACGCGCATCGCGCTGCCGGCCCAGGTCGCCACAGCTCCCAGTGAGCAGTACGTCAGTCATTTCACCGAGCTGGTTCACGATGTGAAGCAGGCGGGCCTGTTGGAGCGGGCGCACGTCTATTACTGGTTGCAGATCGGCGCGCATGTGGGTGCGTTCTTCGCGATCTGGGTGGGGTTCTTCTGGCTCGGGAACTCGTGGTTCCAGCTGATCCTGGCCGCCGCGCTCGGCGTGATCGTGACGCAGTTCGGGTTCCTCGGCCACGATGCCGCGCACCGCCAGATGTTCACGTCGGCGGCGTGGAACTCCTGGACCGCGCGCATCCTCGCCGGGGCGTTCGCGGGGCTGAGCTTCGCGTGGTGGCGGGCCAAGCACAACATGCACCACAAGGGCCCCAACCTCGAGGGTTATGACCCCGACATCGGTCCGGGCGCGATCGCGTTCACACCCGGCATCGTGGCGCAACGCCAGGACGGGTTCGCCGGCTGGTTCGTCAAGAGGCAGGGCTGGCTGTTCTTCCCGTTGCTGACCCTGGAGGGCCTCAACCTGCACGCCGAGTCGATCCGTGCGGCCCGCGACACGGAGTCGGGTCAGCCGTGGCGGCGGGTCGAGCTGTTCCTGGTGGTGACGCGGTTGAGCGCCTATGTCGCGATCTTGCTGACGTTTCTGCCGTTGGGGAAGGCGGTGGCGTTCTTCGCGATCCAGATGGCGGTGTTCGGGTTCTGCCTGGGTGCGTCGTTCGCGCCGGCCCACAAGGGCATGCCGATCATCCCGGAGGGGATGAAGCTGGACTTCCTGCGCCGTCAGGTCATGGTGTCCAGGAACGTCCGGGGCAACCCGGTGGTGGACTGGGCGATGGGTGGATTGAACTATCAGATCGAGCACCACCTGTTCCCCAACATGCCGCGCTGCAACCTCAAGAAGGCGCAGCCGCTCGTACGCGCGCACTGTGAACGCGAGGGCATCGACTACATGGAGGTCGGGCTG
>NZ_JAKFCB010000293.1:0-14907 GCF_036676885.1 Aeromicrobium sp. | reverse complement strand
CAGCGTGCCGGGCCACGAGTCGAGCAGGTCCTCCATCGCCGCCAGCATGTCGGTGTCGAGGTCGTTGGTCGGCTCGTCGAGCACCAGGACGTTGGGCTCGTCGAGCAGGATCAGCAACAGCTGGAGCCGCCGCTTCTGCCCGCCCGACAGGTCGCGCACGGGCGTCGCCATCTGCTCGTTGGAGAACCCGAGCCGCTCCAGCAGCTGGCTCGGCGTCATCTCCTTGCCGCCTGACACGTATGCCGTGCGCTGCCGGCCGACGACGTCGCTGACCCGGTCGGAGCCGACGTCCTTGAGCTCGTCGAGCTCCTGCGTCAGCGTCACGACCTTGACGGTCTTGCCGCGCTTGACCCGCCCCGACGTCGGCTGCACGGCGCCGGTCACGAGCCCCAGCAGCGTCGACTTGCCGGCACCGTTCGCGCCGAGGACGCCCGTACGCTCGCCGGGCCCGATGCGCCACTCGATGTGCTTGAGCACCTCGTGGTCGTACGACACCGAGACGTCGAGGATGTCGACGACATCCTTGCCGAGCCGTGATGTCGCCATCTGCTTGAGCACGATGGGGTCACGCGGGGGCGGCTCGTTGGCGATCAGCTCGTTGGCGGCGTCGATGCGGAACTTCGGCTTCGACGTACGCGCGGGGGCACCGCGGCGCAGCCAGGCCAGCTCCTTGCGCATCAGGTTCTGCCGCTTGGACTCGGTCGCCGACGCATGCCGGTCGCGCTCGACCCGCTGCAGGATGTACGCCGCGTAGCCGCCCTCGAACGGCTCGACGATGCCGTCGTGCACCTCCCAGGTCGCATTGCAGACCTCGTCGAGGAACCACCGGTCGTGCGTCACGACGAGCAGCCCGCCGGCGTTGGGCGACCACCGTGTCTTGAGGTGTCCGGCGAGCCAGGTGATGCCCTCGACGTCGAGGTGGTTGGTGGGCTCGTCGAGGAACAGCACGTCGTCGTCGCCGACCAGCAGCGCCGCGAGGGCGACCCGGCGCCGCTGCCCACCGCTGAGGTTGCCGACCGTGGCGTCCCATGGGATGTCGGAGACGAGCCCCGCGATGACGTCGCGGATCTTCGCATCGCCGGCCCACTCGTAGTCGGGCTTGTCGCCGACGATCGCGTGGCCGACGGTCTGGGTCTGGTCGAGCGTGTCGGTCTGGTCGAGCATCCCGATGTGCACGCCGCCACGGGTCGTCACGCGGCCGGAGTCGGGTTGCATGAGGCCGGCGAGGATGCGCAGGAGCGTCGACTTGCCGTCGCCGTTGCGACCGACGATGCCGATCCGGTCACCCTCGTCGATGCCGATGGTCACCGAGTCGAAGACGGTCTTGGTCGGGAAGTCGAGCGCGATGGACTCGACGCCGAGGAGATGTGCCACCGAAGAAGTCTAGGCGGCTGCGCGCAGCTCCTTGACCACGGCGGAAACCGCGGGATGCGTACGCGTGGCGAGTGGTTCTCCCGAGCCATTTCCATCGGCGATCCCGCGGCGCACGATGGAAGGGGCCGATCACCGACAGGAGAATCTCATGGCACTCTTCATGGACATTCACGACAAGGTCGAAGGACTGACGGCAGAGGCCGTTGCCGGGGCACACGCCAAGGACATCGAGATCCAGGACCAGTACGGCGTCGACTACAAGCAGTACTGGTTCGACGAGGACTCGGGCAAGGTGTTCTGCCTGGTCGACGCGCCGAATGCCGAGGCCGCCGAGCGCGTGCATCGCGAGGCGCACGGGCTGCTTGCCGATCAGCTCATCCCGGTCAAGGAAGGCGTCATCCCCAAGCACTGACGGCCGCTCAGCGGTCGAACGGCAGCGAGAGCGTACGCAGGGCGCCAGCGAGCGCGGTTGCTTCGTCGGCCGAGAGGTCGGCGAGGAGCTTCTGCTCGTGCTGGAGCAGCGCGTCGAGCGCGCCGTCCACCGCGTTCTTGCCGGGGGTGGTGAGCCTGACCTGCACGCCGCGCCGGTCGGCGGGATCCGGCAGCCGCTCGACCAGGCCCTTGGTCACCAGGCGGTCGACGCGGTTGGTCATGGTGCCGCTCGTCACGAGCGTCTCGTGCACGAGCTGGCCGGGGGAGAGCTGGTAGGGCTCGCCGGAACGGCGCAGCGCCGACAGCACGTCGAACTCCGACGGCTCGAGGTCGTGGTCGGCGAATGCCTGTCTGCGGGCCCGGTCGAGGTGGAGCGCCAGCCGCGTGACCCTGCTGAGCACGTGCATGGGGGAGACGTCCATGTCGGGACGCTCCCGCTGCCATGCCGCGATCAGTCGATCGACATCGTCTTCCACGTCTCCATCCTAGTTCGTCAAGATTCTTGATGTAGAGATTGTTGAACCTGACTACGCTCTCCGCATGACTCCTGCCGAGGCCGTCGCCGCCGGACCGACCCGACAGGGCCAGCTGCTGGCCGCAGGCACGCTCACCTCCCGGCAGCTCACCGAGGCGACGCTCGAGGCGATCGAACGGGAGAACCCGGCGATCAACGCGACCGTCGCCGTGTTCGCCGACGAAGCGCTCGCGGCCGCCGACGAGGCCGACCGGCGCCGTGCCGGAGGCGAGAGCGGGGCGCTGCTCGGCATCCCGATCGCGGTCAAGGACGATCTCGACATCGGCGGCAAGGTGACCGGCCTGGGCAGCAGGGCGATGCTGCTCCCGGCGAGCCAGGACGCCGATCTCGTTGCCGCGATTCGCGCGGCCGGGATGGTCATCGTGGCCAAGTCGGCGCTGCCGGAGCTCGCGATCCACGGGTTCACGGAGTCCGACGCGCACGGCATCACCCGCAATCCGCACAACCTCGGGCACACCACCGGAGGCTCGTCCGGTGGTTCAGCCGCCCTGATCGCCGCCGGCGCGGTCGGCATCGCCACCGCCTCGGACGGCGCCGGGTCGATCCGCATCCCGGCGGCCTGCTGCGGCCTCGTCGGGTTCAAGCCGACCCAGGGCACGATGCCGAGCTCTGGTGGGTGGCACGAGATGTCGACGCAGGGCTGCCTCGCCGCGAGAGTCGCCGACAGCGCCCTGTTCCTCGACACGTTCGGCAGGTTCACGGATCCGCTCGTCCCTGCTGCCGCAACCGACCCCGCGCCCCTGCGGATCGGTATGTCGTTCAGTGCCTCCGCCGCGACCAGGGCGCTCCCGCTCGACCCGCGCGTGCGGGCCGCGGTCCAGCAGGCGGCGGACACGTTTCGCGCCGCCGGCCACACGGTCACCGAGGTCAAGATCCCCTACAAGGTCGACGCCAAGGCGCTGACGGTGCGCTACCTCGCCGGCATCCGCGACGACGCCGACGGCGCGGACGACCCGAGCAGGCTCGAGAAGCGTACGAAGGGGATCGCCCGGTTGGGCCGGCCGTTCGGCGCGAGATCGGTCGACTGGGCCAAGCGCAAGGGCCGGGCTTGGGGTGACTCGGTGCACGACGACCTGGGAGTGGACGTCCTGCTGACGCCCGTGATGTCGGGTCCGGCGATCGAGGTCGAGCGCTGGCGCGGAAAGGGCGCGCTCTCGACCCTGCTGTCGATGAACGCGGTCTATCCCTACACCGCGCAGTGGAACCACGCGGGGCTGCCGGCCGTCTCGATGCCCGCAGGCGTGACGGAGGACCGGCTGCCACTGGCGGTCCAGCTCATCGCCCGCCGCGGCGACGATGCCCGGCTGATGTCGCTGGCCGGCCAGCTCGAGCGGCGCAACGCTTGACGTAAAGTATCTTGACATCAAGATAGTTGAGTCGTACGGTCGGACTCATGACGACCTGGGACCCCAATCGCTACCTGCAGTTCGCCGACGACCGCTCCCGCCCGTTCATCGACCTGGTCGCCAGGGTGCAGGGCGAGCCGGCCACGATCGTCGATCTCGGCTGCGGGCCCGGCCACCTCACCGCGGTGCTCAGAAGCCGCTGGCCCGAGGCGACGATCCACGGCGTCGACTCCTCGCCGGACATGATCGACCGGGCGAACGGCGACGGTGCCGATGACCGCGTGACGTACGAGCTCGCCGATGTGACGACCTGGACCGCGTCCGAGCCGGTCGACCTGATCATCTCGAACGCGCTCTTGCAGTGGGTGCCCGATCAGCTCGAGGTGATCCGGCGCCTCGCCGCCCACGTCGCACCCGGCGGCACGTTCGCGCTCCAGGTGCCGTGCAACTACGACGCGCCGAGCCACCGGCTGTTGCACGAGATCTCGTCGCAGCCTCCGTACGGCGAGCACACCGCGGGACTGCACGACGACCGCGGAACGCATCCGGAGACCTACCTCGAGCTGTTCACCGGTCTCGGCTGGGCGGTTGACGCGTGGGAGACGACGTACCTGCATGTCCTCCAGGGAGATGACCCGGTGTTCGACTGGATCTCCGGCACCGGCGCGCGCCCGATCCTCCAGGCGCTGCCCGACGGGGTGCGTGAGGAGTTCGTCGGTGCGTACAAAGCCGCACTCCGCGAGGCCTATCCGGCCCAGCCGTGGGGGACGGTCCTGCCGTTCAGCCGTACGTTTGCCGTCGCCCGGCGGGAGGACTGACTCCGGTAGCCTTAGGGGTGCTGCTGACGATCCCGGCTCCACCCGGGACGATCCCCGGTTGGTCTGCCGGCAGGGCCCGCCGCACTTTGAATGCGGACAAGCGACGTAGGTTCGACTCCTACCCGGGGAGCCAGCAACGATCCGCTGGTCCGTCGACGAAGGAGTCTGGTGAGCACCAACCCGCATTCAGAGGCGGTCACAGCCATCGTGCTGGCGGCGGGGGCGGGCACGCGGATGAAGTCCTCGCGCGCCAAGGTCCTGCACGAGATCGCCGGCCGCAGCATGCTCGAGCACGCGCTGGTCGCGGTCGCGGGCGCCGGCGTGCACACGACGGTCGCCGTCGTGGGCCACGACCGTGAGCAGGTCTCCGAGGCCATCACCGCGCACGACCCGGCGATCGTCCAGGCCGTGCAGGAGCAGCAGAACGGCACGGGTCACGCCGTCCACGTCGCGCTCGAGTCGCTCGACGCCCCGCCCGAGGGCACCGTCATCGTGACGTACGCCGACGTGCCGTTGCTGACGGCGCAGACGCTCGCCGAGCTGATCGTCGACCACCGGGCCGCCGGCCACACCGTCACGATCCTGACGGCGGAGGTCGACGACCCCACCGGCTACGGCCGTATCCTGCGCGGACCCGACGGCGCCGTCACCGCGATCCGCGAGCACAAGGACGCCTCCGACGACGAGCGCGCCGTGCGCGAGATCAACAGCGGCATCCTGGTCGTCGATGCCGCGTTCCTCACCGAGGCGGTGGCCAGCCTCGAGACCGACAACGCACAGGGCGAGCTCTACCTGACCGACATCGTCGGCAAGGCCGTCGCCGATGGCCTTCCGGTCGGCGCGCACATCCTCGAGGACGTCTGGCAGACCGAAGGCGTCAACGACCGCGCGCAGCTGGCCCGCCTCGGTGCCGAGCTCAACCGTCGGATCACGTCGCAATGGATGTCCGAGGGCGTCACGATCGTCGATCCTGCGACGACGTGGATCGACTCGGCCGTCACGATCGAGCCCGACGTCACGATCCTGCCCGGCACGCAGCTCCTCGGCGCCACCGTCGTGGCCGGTGGGGCCACGATCGGCCCCGACACGACGCTGCGCAACGTGGAGATCGGCGCCGGCGCGACCGTCATCCGTACGCACGGCTCCGACGCCGTGATCGGCGAGGAGGCCACGGTCGGCCCGTTCGCCTACCTGCGTCCCGGCACCGAGCTCGCCGCCCGCGGCAAGATCGGCACGTTCGTCGAGGTCAAGAACTCCACGATCGGCGAGGGTGCCAAGGTGCCGCACCTGACGTACGTCGGCGATGCCGACATCGGCGAGGGCGCCAACATCGGCGCGGGCACGATCTTCGCCAACTACGACGGCGTCAACAAGCACCGATCGACGATCGGGCGGCACGCCAAGACGAGCTCCAACAACACGTTCGTCGCGCCCGTCACGATCGGCGACGGAGCCTTCACGGGAGCCGGTGCCACGATCCGTGAGGACGTACCACCGGGGGCGCTGGCCGTCAGCGCAGGGCCACAGAGGAACATTGAGGGGTGGGTGGCCGACAAACGTGCGGACACCGCATCCGCCCGCGCCGCACGCGCGGCGCTGGATCCAGCGGCAGAGGAGACCCCCGGTGAGTAGCCTGTCCAAACGCACGCCGACACGGAACATGCTGCTGTTCTCCGGCCGCTCGCACCCGACGCTGGCGCAGGAGGTGGCCGATCTCCTCGAGGTCGACCTCGTGCCGACGACGGCCTACGACTTCGCCAACGGCGAGATCTACGTACGCTTCGACGAGTCCGTGCGCGGTTGCGACGCCTTCGTGCTCCAGAGCCACGCGGCGCCGATCAACGACGCGATCATGGAGCAGCTCATCATGATCGACGCGCTCAAGCGTGCCTCGGCCAAGCGGATCACGGTGATCCTCCCGTTCTACGGCTACGCCCGCCAGGACAAGAAGCACCTCGGCCGCGAGCCCATCTCGGCGCGCCTCATGGCCGACCTGTTCCTCGCCGCCGGTGCCGACCGGCTCATGACGGTCGACCTCCACACGGCGCAGATCCAGGGCTTCTTCGACGGGCCGGTCGACCACCTGCTCGCGATGCCGATCCTCACGCGCCACGTCAAGAAGAGGTACGGCAAGAAGCCACTCTCCGTCGTGTCGCCCGACGCCGGCCGCATCAAGGTCGCCGAGTCATGGGCCAATGCGCTGGGCGGTGCCCCGCTGGCGTTCATCCACAAGACCCGCGACCCCCGCAAGCCCAACGAGTCCAAGGCCAACCGGGTCGTCGGTGACGTCGAGGGCCGCACCTGCATCCTGGTCGACGACCTCATCGACACCGGCGGCACGATCGTCCAGGCCGCCGAGGCGCTCATGGAGGACGGTGCTGAGGACGTCGTGATCGTCGCGACCCACGCGGTGTTCTCCGGACCGGCCGTCGACCGGCTCAAGAACTCGACGGCGTGCGAGGTCATCGTGACCAACACGCTGCCGATCGCCGAGGACCAGCGTTTCGACAAGCTCACGGTGCTCTCGATCGCTCCGCTGCTGGCCCAGGCCACCGCCGCCGTCTTCGAAGAAGGCTCGGTCACCTCGCTGTTCAAGTCCTGAGGCTGAGGGCGCTCGCTGGCGAACGGTGCGCGTTTTCGTGCATGGGTTTCCTTGCGATAAGATCGTCAGGTTGCCTCGGCGAGGGTCCTTCAGGGCCGTGATCGACAGGGCGCTCCGCGGAGTGCTGTGTCGAGCGCCTGGTGACAGCCGACTTTCACGCAACACTCTTCAGGAGACATTTCCCCATGGCTGAGATCAAGATCGCCGCCGAGGCGCGCACCGAGTTCGGCAAGGGCGCCGCCCGCCGCATCCGTCGCGCCGACAACGTGCCTGCCGTCCTCTACGGACACGGCTCCGACCCCGTGCACGTCACGCTGCCGGGTCACCAGCTCATGCTGGCGCTCAAGAACTCCAACGCGCTGCTGACGATCGACCTCGGCGACGAGCAGCACCTGGCGATCCCCAAGCAGGTCCAGCGCGACCCGCTCAAGGGCTTCATCGAGCACGCTGACCTCCTGATCGTCCGCAAGGGCGAGAAGGTCACGGTCGACGTCCGCATCAACGTCGTCGGCGACGCCATCAGCGGCAACCTCGTCATCCTCGAGAACGCGTCGGTCTCCGTCGAGGCCGAGGCGACCCACATCCCCGAGTCCTTCGAGGTCTCGGTCGAGGGCCTCGACGCCGGCGCGCAGATCCACGCCAGCGACCTCGTGCTGCCCCGCGGTTCGGCGCTCCACGTCGATCCCGAGCTCCTCATCGTCAACGTCACCGCGGCACCCACCGAGGCTCAGCTCGAGGCCGAGCTCGCCGAGGCTGAGGCCGAGGCCGGCATCGAGCACGAGGCGAGCGACGCCGAAGAGGCCGAAGCCGCTGCCGAGGCATCGGCCGAGGGCGAGGCTGCGGAGAGCTCCGAGTCCGAGTGACCTGGTTGGTCGTCGGGCTCGGCAATCCGGGCCCGACGTACGCCAGCACCCGTCACAACGTCGGCTACCTCGTGGCCGATGTGCTCGCCGCCCGTACGGGTGGATCGTGGAAGAAGCACAAGTCCGGCCGCGCCGATGTCATCGAAGGGCGGCTGGCCGGTGAACGCGCCGTCCTGGGGCGCTGTCGGTCGTACATGAACGAGAGCGGCGGCCCGGTGTCGACGCTCACGAAGTTCTACGACGTCGAGCCCGACCACCTTGTCGTGATCCATGACGAGCTCGACATCGACTACGGCATGCTGCGGATCAAGCTCGGCGGCGGCGACAACGGCCACAACGGCCTCAAGTCGATCCGTCAGTCCCTCGGCACCGGCGACTTCTATCGCGTGCGTGTCGGCATCGGTCGTCCGCCCGGCCAGCAGAACGTCCACGACTTCGTGCTCAAGCCTTACAGCGCAGCGGAGCGCAAGGACCTGCCGACATACGTCGAGGAGGCCGCCGACGCGGTCGAGAGCCTGCTGATGCAGGGACTAGAAGCCACGCAGAGCGCGTTCAACCGGTAGAGATGACACTCACCAGACTCGCGACCCTCGTCGCCGCCGAGCCCACGATCCAGCAGGCGCTCCAGGATCGATCGGACGGCCTCAGCACGCTCAACGTCCAGGCGCCCGAGCCGTTGCGGCCGTTCCTCACGCATGCCCTGGCACAGCAGTCGACCGTGCTCGCGGTCACCGCCACGGCCCGTGAGGGCGAGGATCTCGTCGCCCAGCTCGGCGAGCTGCTCGGCCCGGACGCCGTCGCGTACTTCCCCGCGTGGGAGACGCTCCCGCACGAACGCCTCTCGCCGCGCTCCGACACCGTCGGCCGGCGCCTCGCCGTCCTGCGCCGGCTGGTGCACCCGACCGCCGACAACGACGAGGACACCTCGACCGGGCCGCTCCGCGTCGTGGTCGCGCCGGTACGTTCGTTGCTCCAGCCGCAGGTCAAGGGGCTCGCCGACCTCACCCCGGTCGAGCTGCACAAGGGTGACGAGATCGCCCTCGACGAGGTCGTCCGGCAGCTGGCGGGCGCGGCATACTCCCGCGTCGACCTGGTCGAGCGTCGCGGCGAGTTCGCCGTGCGCGGCGGCATCATCGACGTGTTCCCGCCGACCGAGGAGCACCCACTCCGCATCGAGTTCTGGGGCGACGAGGTCGACGAGATCCGCCGGTTCGCGGTGGCCGACCAGCGCACGCTCGAAGAGGTCACGCACGTCTGGGCGCCGCCGTGCCGCGAGCTGCTGCTCGACGATCAGGTCAAGGCGCGCGCCGCCGAGCTGGCCGTCGCGCACCCGTCGCTGGCGGAGATCTTCACGAAGATCGCCGAGGGCCACGCCGTCGAGGGCATGGAGTCGCTGACGCCGGTGCTCGTGGACGACATGGAGCTCTTCGTCGACCTGTTGCCCGAGCGTTCGGCGATCGTGCTGTGCGATCCCGAGCGCATACGGGCACGTGCCGCGGATCTGGTGGCGACGAGCGAGGAGTTCCTGCAGGCGTCGTGGGCCGCCGCAGCGACCGGTGCCGAGGCGCCGATCGACCTCGGCTCGGCCGCGTTCCACACGCTCGAGGACGTACGCCTGGCGAGCCTGGGCCTCGGCCACACCTGGTTCACGGTGTCGCCGTTCGGCCTGGACACGGACGACCAGACTCGCGCGGTCGACATGGAGGCCGCCGCTGCCTATCGCGGCGACACCACGGCCGCACTCGAGGACATCAAGAAGTGGGTTGCGGCCGGCATGCGCGTCGTGTTCGTCGCGCCCGGCCACGGCCAGGCGCAGCGCACCAGCGAGTGGCTCGCCGAGAACGACGTCGCCGCGGCCCTCGATGACGAGGTGACGGCGCCGACACCGGGTGTCGTGCAGGTGAGCTGTGCGGACCTGGACCACGGTTTCGTCTCGCCGCCGCTCGGCCTCGCCGTGCTGACGTACGACGACCTGGTCGGCCAGCGCGCAGCTGACCGCAGTGACCGCAAGATGCCCGCCCGCCGGCGCAAGGAGGTCGACCCGCTCGAGCTCAAGACCGGCGACTTCGTCGTGCACGAGCAGCACGGCGTCGGCCGCTACGTCGAGCTGATGCAGCGGGTCGTGCAGGGCGCGGCGCGCGAGTACCTCGTCATCGAGTACGCCCCGTCCAAGCGCGGGCAGCCCGCCGACCGGCTGTTCGTGCCGATGGACCAGCTCGACCAGATCAGCCGCTACGTGGGCGGTGAGTCGCCGTCGCTCGACCGGCTCGGCGGATCGGACTGGACGACCCGCAAGAACAAGGCCCGCAAGGCCGTACGCCAGATCGCCGGCGAGCTGATCAAGCTCTACGCGGCGCGCCAGGCGACCAAGGGTCATGCGTTCGGGCCGGACTCGCCGTGGCAGGCCGAGCTCGAGGACGCGTTCGCGTTCGTCGAGACACCCGACCAGATGGTGACGATCGACGAGGTCAAGCGCGACATGGAGCGCACCGTGCCGATGGACCGGCTGGTCTGCGGTGACGTCGGCTACGGCAAGACCGAGATCGCCGTACGCGCGGCGTTCAAGGCGATCCAGGACGGCAAGCAGGTCATCCTGCTCGTCCCGACGACGCTGCTGGTGCAGCAGCACTATGCGACGTTCGCCGAGCGGTTCGGCCAGTTCCCGGTCAAGATCCGCCCGTTGTCGCGGTTCCAGACCGACAAGGAGTCCAAGGAGACCCTCGCCGGCCTCGCGGACGGCACGATCGACCTGGTCATCGGCACCCACCGCCTGCTGCAGCCCGGCGTACGTATCAAGGACCTCGGGCTCGTGATCGTCGACGAGGAGCAGCGCTTCGGTGTCGAGCACAAGGAGGCGCTCAAGATGCTGCGCGCCGCCGTCGACGTGCTGTCGATGTCCGCGACTCCGATCCCGCGCACGCTCGAGATGGCCATCACCGGCATCCGGGAGATGTCGACGATCGCGACGCCGCCCGAGGAGCGCCACCCCGTGCTGTCGTTCGTCGGACCGTACGAGGACCGGCAGGTCATCGCGGCGATCCGTCGTGAGCTGCTCCGCGAGGGCCAGGTGTTCTACATCCACAACCGCGTGCAGAGCATCGACAAGGCCGTCGCCAGGATCAAGGAGCTCGTGCCGGAGGCGCGCGTCGCCGCGGCGCACGGCCAGATGGGCGAGCACCAGCTCGAGGAGGTCATGGTCGACTTCTGGGAGAAGCGCTACGACGTCCTGGTCTGCACCACGATCGTCGAGTCCGGCCTGGACGTGTCCAACGCCAACACCATGATCATCGAGCGCTCCGACACCCTCGGCCTGTCGCAGCTGCACCAGCTGCGCGGCCGCGTCGGCCGTTCGCGCGAGCGGGCATACGCCTACTTCCTCTACCCGCCCGAGAAGCCGCTCACCGAGACGGCGCACGACCGGCTCGCCACGATCGCGCAGCACTCCGAGCTCGGCGGCGGCATGGCCGTGGCGATGAAGGACCTCGAGATCCGCGGCGCCGGCAACCTGCTCGGCGGCGAGCAGTCCGGCCACATCGCCGATGTCGGCTTCGACCTCTACGTCCGCCTGGTCGGCGAGGCGGTCGCGGAGTTCCGCGGCGACGCCGAGCCCGAGCGCGAGGTCAAGATCGAGCTGCCGATCGAGGCGCACCTGCCGCACGAGTACGTCCAGAGCGAGCGGCTGCGGCTCGAGATGTACAAGCGACTGGCCGACGTACGCCAGCTCGCGGACATCGACGACCTGCGCGCCGAGCTCGTCGACCGGTACGGCGAGCCGCCCGAGGCCGTCGAGGTGCTGCTCGACGTCGCGCGGCTGCGCGTACGCGTCCGCGAGGCCGGACTCACCGAGGTCACCGCCGCCGGGCCGAACGTACGCTTCGCGCCGCTCAAGCTGCCCGACTCGGCACAGCTGCGCCTGCAGCGGATCTATCCCCGCAGCACCTACAAGGTCGCCGCCGAGGTGGCTCTGGTGCCGCGGCCCAAGTCCGCGCCGGTCGGTGGCAAGCCCCTCGTGGGCCGCGAGCTGCTCGAGTGGACCCGCACCGTGATCGACACGCTGGTTCCCGCACCTGCGCCTGTCGGCTGACCGTCACAGATCGCGCGGGGAGGGTCGGATAACGTGTGATCATGCTGACACGTGTGCGCGCCGCTGTCCTCGTCGTTGCCGGCCTGACGCTGGCGGCCTGCGGCAACACCCATCCGGGTGCCGCGGCGGTGGTCGACAACCAGACGATCTCGATGAAGTCGCTCGACAAGGCGGCGGAGGCCTATTGCACGCTGACCCTGCCGAGCGCACAGGGCGCAACGCCGCCCAGCAACGCCGACATGCGGCGCCAGGCCCTGACGATGCTCGTGTCCTTGATCGTGGCCCGCAAGATCGCCGAGGAGGAGGGGATCACGCCGCAGCCCGGCGACTATGAGCTGAGCGCCACGGAGGAGGACCAGGTCGCCGAGGCGTTCCCGAAGGAGAAGGACCTCGACGAGCTCCACAAGCTGATCGAGCAGAGCCGGGAGCTTTCCGCCATCACCCTGAATCTCGGCGAGAAGCGCACCGGCCAGAAGCCCACGCCGGAGAACGAGGCGCAGATCGGCGCGGTCGGCGAGGCGGAGATCACCAAGGCGTTCAAGGCCAACGGTGTCGAGTTCGCGCCGCGGTTCGGCCTCAGCAACTCGACCGCCGAGCCGATCGCCAGCACCGGATCGCTCTCCGTGGCACCGACAGACCTCGGCGAGGAAGACAAGAACCTGCCAGCAACGCAACGCTGCACCTGATGCGCATCATCGTCCTGAGCCCCCGCGTCGCGCCCGGGATCCTGACCCTGGCGGCGTGGGACGCGCTGCGGGACGCGTCGGTCGTACGCGCATCCGTCGACGACCCGCACGTGCGCGCGATCGTGTCGTCCGGCGTGCCCGTCGAGATCACGGCGGAGCGCCCCTCGTACGCACCGGACGCCGTGTGGATCGCCCCCACGGGTGACACCGCGTGGGCCCGTTCGATGGCTGACGACCTGATGGCCGGTGGGGGAGAGGCGTCCGGCATCGAGGTCGTCTTCGGCTCGTACGACCTGCCCGGCTCGGCCCTGCTCGACGTCGTCGAGGTCATGGATCGCCTGCGCCGGGAGTGCCCCTGGACGGCTCAGCAGTCGCACGAGACGCTCGCCCACTACCTGCTGGAGGAGGCGCACGAGACGCTCGAGGCGCTCGACAGCGGCGACAGCGACCACCTGCGCGAGGAGCTCGGCGACCTGCTGATGCAGATCGTCTTCCACGCGCGCATCGCCGCCGAGGGTGAGGGCTGGGACATCGACGACGTTGCCGCCGGGATCGCCGAGAAGCTGGTCTACCGCAACCCCCATGTCTTCGGCGACGCCACGGTCTCGAGCGCCGACGAGGTCGACGCCAACTGGCAGCGCCTCAAGGCCACCGAGAAGCAGCGCGCCTCCGTGCTCGAGGGCATCCCGGCGACGCTGCCGGCGCTGGCGTACGCCGACAAGGTCCTCAGCCGCCTCGGCGACGTCGACGTCACCGGCGACGACCTCGGCGCCCGCCTGCTCGCCCTCGTGGCGGAGGCCCGCGCGCAGGGCCAGAACGCCGAAGCCGTGCTGCGCCAGGCCGTACGCCTGCTGGGTTAGCCGCCGATTCGTGTGGGCGGTGACTTGGCGTCCAAGATCACCTGCCGAGTGGACGCCAACTCACCGCTCCGGCATGGGGCGAGCCGCTCCCGTCCCACGCTGGCGAGGCGGTGCGGGACCTCGGGCCGGCAGGACTAGGCTTGTAGCCGCACGTTCAACCGCTAACGAGGAGCAGTCTTGGCACGCATCGACGCCGTCGGAGCACGGGAAATTCTGGATTCACGGGGCAACCCGACCGTCGAGGTCGAGGTCGCTCTCGACGACGGCACGATCGGCCGCGCAGCGGTGCCCTCCGGTGCCTCCACGGGCGCGTTCGAGGCCGTCGAGCTGCGCGACGGAGGTGACCGCTACGTCGGCAAGGGCGTGCTCAACGCCGTCGCGGGCGTCAACGACAAGATCGGCCCCGCTCTCGTCGGCTTCGACGCCGACGACCAGCGCGCACTCGACCAGGCGATGATCGACCTGGACGGCACCGACAACAAGGCCAAGCTCGGCGCAAACGCGATCCTCGGCGTCTCGCTCGCCGCAGCCAAGGCCGCCGCGGACTCCGCCCGCCTGCCGCTGTTCCGCTACGTCGGCGGGCCCAACGCCCACGTGCTGCCGGTCCCGATGCTCAACATCCTCAACGGTGGCTCGCACGCCGACAGCAACGTCGACGTCCAGGAGTTCATGATCGCGCCGATCGGTGCGCCGACGTTCTCCGAGGCCCTGCGCATGGGCGCCGAGGTCTACCACTCGCTCAAGTCGGTCCTCAACAAGCAGGGACTGTCGACGGGTCTGGGCGACGAGGGCGGCTTCGCGCCCAACCTCGACTCCAACCGCGCCGCGCTCGAGCTCATCTCGACCGCCGTCGAGGGCGCCGGCCTCAAGGTCGGCACCGACATCGCGTTCGCGCTCGACGTCGCCGCCTCGGAGTTCTTCTCCGACGGCACGTACGCGTTCGAGGGCCAGCAGAAGACCGCCGAGGAGATGTCGGCCTACTACGCCGAGCTCGTCGCGGCGTTCCCGATCGTCTCGATCGAGGACCCCCTCGACGAGGACGACTGGGCCGGCTGGACCACGCTGACCGACAACCTGGGCGACGACGTCCAGATCGTCGGCGACGACCTGTTCGTGACGAACGTCGAGCGGCTGACCCGCGGCATCTCCGAGGGCGCCGCCAACGCGCTCCTGGTCAAGGTCAACCAGATCGGCTCGCTCACCGAGACGCTCGACTCGGTCGATCTCGCGCACCGTCACGGCTTCGCCTGCATGATGAGCCACCGCTCGGGCGAGACCGAGGACACCACGATCGCCGACCTCGCGGT
>NZ_JAKFCB010000292.1:0-4609 GCF_036676885.1 Aeromicrobium sp. | reverse complement strand
TGCTCGCCGCCGCCCGCAGGCGATACGACCCCGAGGGCAGACTGAGCACCCTGTACGAGAAAGCGGTGAGGAACTCATGACCACAGACGTGGGAGTACGGCTGACGATCGCGGACGCGCTCGGACGGCTCATGAAGGACGGCCTGCCGTTCCGCTTCGAGGCCTTCGACGGCAGCGTTGCGGGGCCGGAGGACGCACCGATCAAGCTGCGCCTGCTCAACGAGCGCGGCCTGTCCTATTTGATGACCGCGCCGGGCGACCTGGGCTTCGCGCGGGCCTATGTGTCGGGCGACCTCGAGCTCGAGGGTGTCCACCCGGGCAACCCCTATGACGCCATGGTCCTGATCATGAGCCAGCTCAAGTTCAAGGTGCCGTCGGCCGCCGAGATGGTCCAGATCGTCCGCAGCCTGGGCTTCGGCAACCTCAAGCCCCCGCCGCCGCCCCCGGAGGAGCACCTCCCCAAGTGGCGCCGCGCCATGGAGGGCCTGCGCCACAACAAGAAGCGTGACGCCGACGCGATCCACCACCACTACGACGTCTCCAACCGCTTCTACGAGCTCGTGCTCGGCCCGTCGATGACCTACACGTGCGCGGTCTACCCGACGCTCGACTCGACGCTCGAGGAGGCCCAGTTCGAGAAGTACGACCTGGTTGCCCGCAAGCTCAACCTGCAGCCCGGGCAGCGCCTGCTCGACATCGGCTGCGGCTGGGGCGGCATGGTGCGCCATGCCGCCAAGCACTACGGCGTCAAGGTCATCGGCGTGACGCTGTCGCGGGAGCAGGCCGCGTGGGCGCAGGAAGAGATCAAGCGCCAAGGCCTTGACGACCTCGCCGAGGTCCGCTTCATGGACTACCGCGACGTCACCGAGACCAACTTCGACGCGATCAGCTCGATCGGCCTGACCGAGCACATCGGCGTACGCAACTACAACTCCTACTTCACGTTCCTGCGCGACCATCTCAAGGTCGGCGGCCGGCTGCTCAACCACTGCATCACGCGGCCGCACAACAAGACCATGTCGACCGGCGCGTTCATCGACCGCTACGTCTTCCCGGACGGCGAGCTCACCGGCGTCGGCCGCATCACCACGGCGGCGCAGGATGCGGGCCTCGAGGTGCGCCATGTCGAGAACCTGCGCGAGCACTACGCCCTGACGCTCAAGGGCTGGTGCGACAACCTGGCCGAGCACTGGGACGAGGCGCTCGGCGAGGTCAGCCTCGGCCGCGCCAAGGTGTGGGGCATCTACATGGCCGGATCACGGCTCGCGTTCGAGCGCAACGAGATCGAGCTGCACCACGTGCTGGCGGTCAAGACTGACGCGCACGGCAACGCAGACTGGCCACTCCGCCCGACCTGGGGTAGCTGAGCCACGTGGCTCGCGGCGCGTCGAGGGCACCGGATACGCTCGACGAGGCGCGCGAGCGCCAACCCCGCCACCGATCGCCTGGAGTCCGCTCGCCCATGGAAACGTCCGTGCCGCAGTATGTTCGCGATCACGCTCGGCACCTCCGGAAGCATCCGTTGACGATCGCCAGCACGACGATGCGCTATCAGTCGCAGGCCGGTCTCGAGCTCCTCGCGGCCATGGCGACCGGGGGCACCATGGGCTACGACGAGGTGCTGAGCAGGCTGCGCGAGCTGGTCGCGTCGGGGTCGTCCACAACCGGCGACGAGTTCGATGTCGTGGCAGTCACGGCACTTGCGCGCGCCAGGGCAGGCTGGCCCGGCGCGGTTCTCGACTACACCGAGTCGGCGGACCTGCACCAGGCGTTGCGGCTGCTTCTCGCAGGTCGGTCCAGGGTCGGCCTCGGCCTGCCGGGTCACACCGACCGACTCGACGCGCAGACCAACCTCGCGGTGGGTCGCGTCGACTACGTGAGCTCGATCCTGCCGAAGATCCGTCTGGACGAGGAGTCGCGCTGGATGCTCGAGACCGAGCTCGCCCACCCGCAGATGGGTCGGGCCGGCTCGACGATCGAGGGCTGGCTGCGCTCGTTCAACCGGCTGTTCGAGGATCGTGGTCTGCTGCCGATCACGCTGCGAGACGGCGACGACTCGCCGTTCGACCGCATCGAGCCGGCCACGACTCCGGTGCCCGTGGCCGAACCCGGGCCGACCGTCTCGATCATCATGTCGGTCTTCAAGCCGGACGCGAGCCTGGTGACGTCGCTGCGTTCCTTGCTGTCGCAGACCTGGCCACACCTGCAGGTGCTGGTCGTCGACGACCGCTCGCCCGACGAATACCAGCCGCTGATCGCCGAGGCGGTCGCGCTGGACGATCGCATCGAGCTGCTCCGCATGCCGGTCAACGGCGGCACCTACAAGATCCGCAACTTCGCGATGGCGCTGGCGCGTGGCGAGTTCATCGCCTTCCAGGACTCTGACGACTGGTCCCACCCGGAGCGCATCGAGCGCCAGCTCCGGCCGCTGTTGGACGACCCGAGCCTGGTGGCATCGCTCAGCCGCGCGGTGCGCCTCGACTCCGGGCTGAGCCAGAACAAGATCGGCTTCAGCTCCATGCGGCAGAATGCCTCGTCGCTGCTGTTCCGGCGCGAGCCCGTGCTCGCGGCGCTCGGTGGCTACGACGAGGTGCGCAAGGCGGCCGACTCGGAGTTCACCTCCCGCCTGGAGGTCGTGTTCGGCAACGACAGCATCCAGGACATGAACCTGCCGCTGGCTCTGGTGCAGCTGACGAGCGACTCGTTGTCGCGCGGTGACTTCATGTTCGGCTGGCGCAACGCCAACCGGGTCTTCTACCGCGAGTCCTACATGCACTGGCACGCCACCGGAATCGCCACTCGCCAGGAGGCGCGGCTCGTGCCCGGCCGGCCGCGCCCGTTCCCGGCCCCGCCGCCCTACCTCGGTGTGCCGCTCGACCCCGAACGCCGCTTCGACGTCGTGCTGATGTCCGACTGGCGGCAACAGGTCAGCCGTTACGAGGGCGGTCCCGCCG
This sequence comes from Aeromicrobium sp., assembly GCF_036676885.1. GTDB lineage: Bacteria > Actinomycetota > Actinomycetes > Propionibacteriales > Nocardioidaceae > Aeromicrobium. The sequence continues at coordinate 1,656 of NZ_JAKFCB010000292.1, read as the reverse complement.
AGGTCGCAGCGCTCGCAGCCGCAGGTCTGACGGTCGCGTCGGCGCACGCCGTGACGATGCGGTTCGCCCGGCGGGAGCGACTTCCTCCAGGACCCGAGACGATGGACCTGCGCGCTTCCGGAGCTCTGACCCCTGTGCGCTGGGAGGACCCCCTCCAGGCCCGGTTGGTGCTGGTCCGTGACCCTGAGCTGCTGAGCTATCCGAGACCGACCGACTCGAGCCGGATCAGCGCCGAGCGGGTGGTGATCGTGGCGGGTCATCCTCCGACGTCGCCGGCCGGGGACCTTGTCTACGACCCCGTCGTGGTCGAGCGACACGCACGGGAGCTGTTCGGGACCGAGCCCGAGTGGTTGCCCGCGAGCGAGGGCATCGCGCGTTCGCTGGCCACCGTCTCCGACCACGCGGTTCATCCGCCGGTGGTGCTCGGCGCGGTGTCCCGTGCCGCGATCCGTCGCGCCGGTCTGCGCGGCGGGATGCGTCCGATCATGGGCGCCACGGCCGACGCCCGCCCGCACGACCCGCCGAGCTGGGAGCAGTGGCTCGACATCTTCCCCGACGACGACGGCTACGACGTGCGCATACGTGACTCCGAGCGCGCGTTCGCCTCGGTGGCCGCCGGCCGCGCGATCCCCCCCAACTGGTTGCGAACCACCGAGCCGTCGGACGGCGAGTTCGTCGGTCAGCTCGACTTCCTGGTCGGTCTGCCGCTCAGCTCGGCGGGCGTCGAACCCGTGCAGGCTGCGTTGTCGGCGCTGGCCCACGGGTGCGTGGTGATCCTCGACCCGGCCTACGAGCCGGTGTTCGGGCCGGCCGCGCTCTATCTGCGCGACACGACTGCTCGCCAGCTGGTCGACGAGATGGTCTCGCGGCCCGACCACCATCGTCAGCAGCAGGCACGGGGCTACGAGTTCCTCGACTCGGAGCTGTCCGCCGAGGTGTTCGCCGCCAGGATCGGGGCTCTCCTCGCGGGGGCGGAACGGAAGGAATCAGCGTGAGGTTGCCCAATCGGAAGTTCCTCCTCGTCGGCGCAGGCGTCGGCGCGGTGCTGGTGGTCGGAGCAGTTGCCGCCCTTGTGGAGGCCTGGCCACTCGCGGTCATCTGCGTGCTGCTGCTCCAGGCGTCGACCCTCGCCGTCATGCTGGAGGCGGTCCGGCGCAGCGGCCGCAACACCGCAGCGCTCGAGCGGCTCAGCCGTGACGTCACCAACGTGTCTGCGCGGGTGGTCACCGAGGCGCGCGCGCTCCAGTCGGACCTGGTGGCCGTCGGCCTTCGTGCCGAAGGCCTGGCCGGATCAGCCGGCGGCGAGGATCCACCAACGGGTGGATGAACGTCCGCACCCGCGGACGGCGGCGAATGCGTCCCGCAGCCGAGAATCAGGGCAATTGGCGGACGGGTTTGGCTTTGTCATAGTGTGGCGAACCTATGAACGAATCATTCATCCCCTCGGCGCGTCCGGTCATCGCTGAGGAGGACATCGAGGCTGCCGTGCGCGTCCTCCGCAGTGGCATGGTCGTCCAGGGTCCAGAGGTCAAAGGCTTCGAGGACGAGTTCGCCGAGGTGGTCGGCGGGGCGCACTGCGTCGCCGTCAACTCCGGCACCTCGGCTCTCCAGCTGTCATTGCTCGCGCTCGGCATCGGTCCCGGTGACGAGGTCATC
>NZ_JAKFCB010000291.1:0-4021 GCF_036676885.1 Aeromicrobium sp. | reverse complement strand
TGGGTCACGAGAACGTCAAGAACTACGACGGATCGTGGACCGAATACGGTGCTCTGCGTGCCGTGCCGGTCGCCCTCGGCGACGAGCCGGGTGTCGCCTGATGTGCGGCGCGATCAAGGGCGGTCCGAGCCTCGAAGGCGTCGACGTCGCCAACGAAGCTGTGATCCAGGGCATCGTCACGCGTGACGGCGAGCCGGTCGGCAACGCGTACGTACGCCTGCTCGACCGCACGGGTGAGTTCACCGCCGAGGTCCCGACCTCGGCGACCGGGCAGTTCCGCTTCTTCGCCGGCCCCGGCGAGTGGACCCTCCGTACGCTCGCCCCGAAGGCGATCTCGGTCGACAACGCCGTGACCGCCGCCAAGGGCGTCGTCGCAGAGGTTGCCGTCGCGGTCTGACCCGCGGAGACAATGTGTCGAGGTGCATCCGGCTCTGCCGGGTGCACCTCTTCGTCTGTCCTGCCGGACCGGCAAGACAACTGGGAGGACAGGCAGACACGAAAGGTGCGCGCGTCGGGCTCCGGTTGCGCTAAAGTTCCGCGTAACGAACCGCCAACGGCCGTCGTTGTTCCATACGCATCTCGTGTCACAATACGTAACACGCTGTTCTGTCAGAATCACGGTTCGCCAAATCGGACACCATCGGGAGTGCTTAATGTTCAAACTTCGGCTTGCTGCCGCAGCGGCCATCGCATGCGCGGTGACTCTGCTGTCCTCGGGCGCGCAGGCATACCCCGACTGCGGCGTTTCGCTCAAACTCAGCTCCTCGACCCTCGTGGGCGGCAAGAGCTTCTCGTTCACCGCCGACGCCGGTTCGGTCGACTGTGACTGGACCGTGACCTACCGGGGCAAGACCAAGACCGGCTCCGGCACCTCGATCTCCGGCTCGTACTCCACTCCGGTCGTCACCAAGAAGTCGACGTCCGAGATCAGGGCCACCTGCAAGCACGCGGCCTTCGGCGCCTCAGCGGCTCCGGCGACGGCGTCTTCCGCTGTGACACCCGCCTTCTACTCCGCGGAGTCGAGCGCGGTCCTGCCGGCCGCCACGACGACCACTTGCCCGGTGGACGCGACCGTGACGCTGCTCCCCAAGGGTGGCGTGGATGACGAGGACGACGGCGCACTGCCCGACACGGGCGGTTCCAACCTGTGGCTGCTGCTGCTTGGTGGTGCACTGGTCACCGGGGGCGCCGGCGTGACCTACGCTGCACAGCGCCGCAAGTCCTCGCACTGAAATCGTTGATGGTTCATGTCATGCGAGCCCACTACGTGGGCTCGCATGACTGACCTTCGGACCCTTCAGTCATGAGAATTCAGTTCCCAGGACCGCTGTCCCGCGGTCGGCATCACCGGCCGTGGTATCGCCGGATCACCGGTGGGCAGGTCGCAGTCGCGGTCGGCGCCGTCATGTGCGTGTTGGGCATCGTGTTCGCGTTCCAGGCATCGCAGGCGAGCTCCTCCCTGCGACTGGCGTCGAACCAGGCGCAGGTGCTCCAGACCCAGATCGTCGCGGGCGACGAGGAGGGGGCGAAAGCCACCCTCAGCGGACTTCAGGAATCCACTGATCGCGCTCGCGCCAAGACCGATGGCCCCCTCTGGGCCCTGGGTGCGAAGGTGCCGTACTTCGGCAAGAACGTCTCGGCGGTGCGCACTGTTGCAGTCGTGGCCGACGACCTGGCGACCGACGCCATGCCGCCGCTGGTCAACCTCTCCGCCCAGGTCAATCTCAACGCCTTCAGTCCGCGCGACGGCAAGGTCGATCTGGCGACCATCAAGAAGATCCGCCCATCCGTGATCGCGGCCGCAGACGCTCTGACGCAGGCCGACGACAAGCTGAGCGGCATCGATGTCTCATCGCTGCTGGTACCCATCCGCGGTCCGGTCGGCACGATCCAGTTCAAGATCGCCTCGGCGCAGTCAGCCGCGGTGACGAGCCGCTCCGCCGCCCGCCTGATGCCCTCGATGCTCGGTGCCAAGTCCACGCGTCGCTACCTCTTGCTGATCCAGAACAACGCCGAAGTGCGTCCCACCGGCGGGATCGCAGGTTCGTTCGCGATCCTCAAGGCCAGCAAGGGCCGACTGTCCATGGGCAAGCAGGGGTCGATCCAGGACCTGCCGAGATTCAAGAACCCGGTCGTGCGCATGACGGCGGACGAGAAGTCGGTGTTCTCCGACAACCTCGTGACCGACATCCGCGACGTCAACACCACGCCGAGCTTCCCGCGCTCCGCTGAGATCGCGCGGGCCATGGTCGAGAAGGGGCTCGACGTGGACGTCGACGGAGTCATCTCGGTCGATCCGATCGCGCTCTCCTACATCCTGGCGGGCACCGGACCGGTGCAGCTGTCCGACGGCACGACGCTCGATCAGTCGAACGCGGTCAGTGTGCTGCTCAACGGCATCTATGCGAGGTACCAGGACAACGACAAGCAGGACGACGTGTTCCAAAGCGCCGCCCGCAAGATCTTCGACGTCGTCAAGTCCGGTCGCGGCGACTCGCGCGCCGTCATCTCCGCTCTGGTGAGCGCGGCGAATGAGAACCGGCTGACGGTGTGGTCGAGCCATGAGACCGAGCAGAAGGAGATCGCGCCCACGGGACTGGCGGGCGTGGTCGGCGGCGACGACGGCGACCGGCCGCATGTCGGCGTCTACCTCAGTGACTCGGCCTCCACGAAGATGGAGTACTACCTCGGCTACACGACGCTGGTCAGTTCGGGCAGATGCCTGCCAGGAGACATCCAGGAGCTGAGTACCAGCACCGAGCTGATCTCGAACGCGCCGACCGACGCCGCCAAGCTGTCGAAGTTCATCACCGGCGATGGAACGTTCACGCCGAGAGGGACCATGCGGATCACGGTGCGCGTGTACTCGCCGTTCGAAGGCGGCATCACCGACCTGCGCGTCGACGGCGATCAGCGGGCGGTGTCCGCGGGTCGGGTCGACGGCCGCAACATCGCCACGGCGACCGTGACGCTCAAGCCCGGGCAGAAGCACACCGTGACGGCCACCATGATCGCCGCCCGGGGTCAGCGCGGCGATGCGGTGTTCTCCACGACGCCCGGCATCGAGAGCTCGCCCAACGACGTCGTCGTCAAGTCCGCCTGCTCCTGACGTCGGTCAGTCGACCTGGTCCGGGGGCTTGAGCACGTCGTCCGGGTACTTCTTGAGGTAGGCCCGCAGGTTGTCCTTGCGGAACGCGGTGTACATCTCCTGTGACTTGGCCTCGTCGAGCCGCACGACGCTGCCGTAGACGGGGATGGTCTCGGTGCCGGCGACCGGCGCCGTGAGGAAGATGACGTCCTCGGTCTGCATGCCGCGCAGCGACAGGGCGAGTCCGCGCATGTCGCCGGCGGTCCAGGTCTGGTCGACCGTGAGGTTCTTGGTGAGGGCGCCGACGGTGTTGATGAGCTTGACCGGATTGCGCATCGTGCCCTTGGCGAGCATCTTGCCCATCAGGGCGCGGAGGAAGTTCTGCTGGCGGGCGATGCGGTCGAAGTCGCCCCGCAGCAGGCCGTAGCGGGTGCGGACGTAGGCGAGCGCCTTCTTGCCCTCGAGGTTCTGCGTGCCGGCTTCCCACTGGATCTTCTGCTTGGGGTCGTAGAACGCCTTGGGGATCGTGACGGGGACCCCGCCCACGGCGGACGACAGGTCCTTGAAGCCTTCCCAGTCGATGATCGCCATGTGCTTCATGCGCAGGTCGGTGAGGTGCTCGACGGTGGAGATCGTGCCGCTGGGGCCGTACTGCGAGAACGCGGCGTTGATCTTCTGCTGTCCCTGCGGCTCGCCCTTCTCGTTGTAGATCGTCGCGAGCGTGTCGCGCGGGATCGACATCAAGAAGGCGTACTTCCGGTTGGCGGTGATGTGCACGATCATCAACGTGTCCGAGCGGTACTTGCCGGTCGGCCACTTGTCGGCCTTGGCGTCCTCGGCGATCGAGGTGTCCTGGGCCTCGCCCTCGATCTTCTTGCCCTTGTCGGAGCCGATCAGCAGGATGTTGAGCGCCTTGCCCTTGTCGGGGTCGGG
>NZ_JAKFCB010000290.1:0-7592 GCF_036676885.1 Aeromicrobium sp. | reverse complement strand
TACTTCTCGTACGACGTGAAGTCGAAGTCATCCAGCTGCACCGGAGCGGAGTCCGGGGCGCCGAAGCCGTAGTCGTAGTCGCCGTAGCCGGTGACGGCGTAGGCGGCCTGACGGGCCTCTTCGGTGGGCTCGACCCGGATGTTCTTGTAACGGTCGAGACCGGTACCGGCCGGGATGAGCTTGCCGATGATGATGTTCTCCTTGAGGCCGCGCAGCGCATCCGACTTGCCGTGGATGGCGGCGTCGGTGAGGACGCGGGTCGTCTCCTGGAAGGAGGCGGCCGACAGCCACGACTCGACGGCCAGCGAGGCCTTCGTGATGCCCATCAGGACCGGACGGCCGGAGGCGGGGGTGCCACCCTCGGCGACGACGCGACGGTTCTCTTCCTCGAACTTGGCCCGATCGACCAGGTCACCGGGAATGAGGTTCGACGCACCCTGCTCGATGACCGTCACGCGACGGAGCATCTGGCGCACGATGATCTCGATGTGCTTGTCGTGGATCGCCACGCCCTGCGAGCGGTAGACCTCCTGGACCTCGTCCACGAGGTGCTCCTGAGCCCGGCGGACACCGAGGATGCGCAGGACTTCCTGCGGATCCGGGGTGCCGTGCGTGAGCTGCTGGCCGACCTCGACGTGGTCGCCGTCGGCGATGAGCAGGCGCGAACGCTTGGTCACGGGGTACTCCAGCACCTCGGAACCGTCGTCCGGCGTCACCACGAGCTTGCGCGTCTTGTCCGAGTCGTCGATCTCGACCCGACCAGCGGACTCGGTGATCGGCGCACGGCCCTTGGGCTGACGGGCCTCGAAGAGCTCCACGACGCGCGGCAGGCCGTGCGTGATGTCGTCTCCGGCCACACCGCCGGTGTGGAACGTACGCATCGTCAGCTGCGTGCCGGGCTCACCGATCGACTGGGCGGCGATGGTGCCGACCGCCTCGCCGATGTCGACGAGCTTGCCGGTCGCCAGCGAACGGCCGTAGCACTTCGCGCACGTGCCGGCCTTGGCCTCACACGTCAGGACCGTACGGACCTTGATCTCCTCGACACCGGCAGCGATGAGCTGCTCGATCTCGACGTCGCCGAGGTCGCCGCCGGCCGCGACGAGCACGTTGCCCTTGGCGTCGGTGACGTCAGTGGCGGCGGTGCGCGAGTAGGCCGAGGTCTCGACGTTCTCTGCGGCGACCAGGCGGCCGTCGTCGAGCTTCGTCGCGATGACCTTCGGCAGGCCACGCTCGGTGCCGCAGTCGTCCTCACGGATGATGACGTCCTGGCTGACGTCGACGAGTCGACGCGTCAGGTAGCCCGAGTCGGCCGTACGCAGAGCGGTGTCCGCGAGTCCCTTGCGGGCACCGTGGGTGGCGATGAAGTACTCGACCACCGACAGGCCCTCACGGAAGTTGGCCTTGATCGGACGAGGGATGATCTCGCCCTTCGGGTTGGCGACCAGACCACGCATGGCGGCGATCTGACGGACCTGCATCATGTTTCCGCGGGCACCGGAGTCGACCATCATGTAGATCGGGTTGTCCTCGTGGAAACCCTTCTCCATCTCGGCCGAGACCTCGGCAGTTGCCTGCGTCCAGATCTCGATGAGCTCCTGACGACGCTCGTCCTCGGTGATCAGACCGCGGTCGAACTGCGTCTGGACCTTGGCGGCCTGCGTCTCGTACGTCGCGAGGATCTCGGGCTTGCGGCCCGGGGTCACGACGTCCTCGATCGAGATGGTCACGCCGGAGCGGGTGCCCCAGTGGAAACCGGTGTCCTTGAGGTTGTCGAGGGAGTTGGCGACGTCGACCTTGGAGTAGCGCTCGGCGAGATCGTTGACGATCACACCGAGCTCCTTCTTGCCCACCTGGTAGTTGACGTAGCGGTAGTCCTCGGGCAGTGCCTCGTTGAAGATCGCGCGACCCAGGGTCGTGTCGAGGATCTCGCCGTCGATGCGGATCTTGACGTGGCTCTGCAGCGTGATCTCGTGGCGCTCGAACGCCATGATCGCCTCGGAGACCGAGCTGAACGCGCGACCCTCACCGATGTGCCCCGCACGCTCGAGCGTGAGGAAGTACAGGCCGATGATCATGTCCTGGGTCGGCATCGTGACCGGACGGCCGTCGGACGGCTTCAGGATGTTGTTGGTCGACAGCATCAGCACGCGGGCCTCGGCCTGCGCCTCTGCGCTCAGCGGCAGGTGCACGGCCATCTGGTCACCGTCGAAGTCGGCGTTGAACGCCGAGCAGACGAGCGGGTGGATCTGGATGGCCTTGCCCTCGATGAGCTGCGGCTCGAATGCCTGGATGCCCAGACGGTGCAGCGTCGGTGCGCGGTTGAGCAGCACGGGGTGCTCGGTGATGACCTCTTCGAGGACATCCCACACGACCGGACGAGCACGCTCGACCATGCGCTTGGCGCTCTTGATGTTCTGCGCGTGGTTGAGGTCGACGAGCCGCTTCATGACGAACGGCTTGAACAGCTCGAGCGCCATCTGCTTGGGCAGACCGCACTGGTGCAGCTTGAGCTGCGGGCCGACGATGATGACCGAACGGCCCGAGTAGTCGACGCGCTTGCCGAGCAGGTTCTGACGGAAGCGACCCTGCTTGCCCTTGAGCATGTCGGAGATCGACTTGAGCGGGCGGTTGCCCGGTCCGGTGACCGGACGGCCACGACGGCCGTTGTCGAACAGCGAGTCGACGGCCTCCTGCAGCATCCGCTTCTCGTTGTTGACGATGATCTCCGGAGCACCCAGGTCGAGCAGTCGCTTGAGCCGGTTGTTGCGGTTGATCACGCGGCGGTAGAGATCGTTGAGATCGCTCGTCGCGAAGCGTCCACCGTCGAGCTGGACCATCGGGCGCAGCTCCGGCGGGATCACCGGTACGGCGTCGAGGACCATGCCCTCGGGCGCATTGCTGCTGCCGAGGAACGCCGAGACGACCTTGAGGCGCTTGAGCGCACGGGTCTTCTTCTGGCCCTTGCCGGTCGCGATGATCTCGCGCAGCGACTCGGCCTCGGCGTCGAGGTCGAAGTCCTGCAGGCGCTTCTGGATCGCCGTGGCGCCCATGTAGCCCTCGAAGTACTTGCCGAAGCGGTACGTCATCTCGCGGTAGAGCAGCTCGTCGCCCTCGAGGTCCTGGACCTTGAGGTTCTTGAACCGGTTCCAGACCTCGTCCAGACGGTCGATCTCGCGCTGGGTGCGGTCGCGACGCTGCTTGGCCTCACGCTCGGCGGCGTCCTTGACCTTGCGCTTGGCGTCGGCCTTGGCGCCCTCGTCCTCAAGTGCCTTCAGGTCCTCCTCGAGCTTCTGCATGCGCTCGTTGACCTCGTTGTCACGACGGTTCTCGAGCTGCTTGCGCTCGAGCTCGATCTTGGTCTCGAGGCTCGAGAGGTCCTTGTGACGCGCGTCCTCGTCGACCCTGGTGATCATGTAGGCCGCGAAGTAGATGACCTTCTCGAGGTCCTTCGGGGCGAGGTCGAGCAGGTAGCCGAGCCGGCTGGGCACACCCTTGAAGTACCAGATGTGCGTGACGGGGGCGGCGAGCTCGATGTGGCCCATCCGCTCACGGCGCACCTTGGACCGGGTGACCTCGACGCCGCAGCGCTCGCAGATGATGCCCTTGAAGCGCACCCGCTTGTACTTGCCGCAGTAGCACTCCCAGTCCCGGGTGGGACCGAAGATCTTCTCGCAGAAGAGGCCGTCACGCTCGGGCTTGAGCGTGCGGTAGTTGATCGTCTCGGGCTTCTTGACCTCGCCGAACGACCATCCGCGGATGTCGTCGGCGGTCGCGAGACCGATCCGGATTTGATCGAAGAAGTTCACGTCAAGCACGTTGTCTTCTTTCCCTTTCAGAAATTCTTGCTGGAGCGTCGGGGGCGGTCTGATCCGTACGGATCAGACCTCCTCGACACTGGAAGGCTCACGCCGGGACAGGTCGATGCCGAGTTCTTCGGCGGCACGGAAGAGATCCTCTTCCGCGTCGCGCATCTCGACGGCCGAGCCGTCACTGGAGAGCACCTCAACGTTGAGACACAGGGACTGCATCTCCTTGACGAGAACCTTGAACGACTCGGGGATGCCGGGTTCGGGGACGTTCTCGCCCTTGACGATCGCTTCGTAGACCTTGACGCGTCCGAGGATGTCGTCCGACTTGATGGTCAGGAGCTCCTGCAGCGCGTACGCCGCTCCGTAGGCCTCGAGGGCCCACACCTCCATCTCGCCGAAGCGCTGTCCACCGAACTGCGCCTTACCGCCGAGAGGCTGCTGCGTGATCATCGAGTAGGGACCCGTGGAACGTGCGTGGATCTTGTCGTCGACCAGGTGGTGCAGCTTGAGCAGGTACATGTAGCCCACCGAGACGGGGTCGGGGAACTTCTCGCCGGTACGACCGTCGAAGAGCACCGCCTTGCCGTCACGCTTGACCATGCGCTCGCCGTCCCGGTTGGGGAGAGTCGAGGCCAGCAGGCCCTGGATCTCGTCCTCACGGGCGCCGTCGAACACCGGCGTCGCGATGTTGGTCGAGGGCTCAGCCTTGTCCGCCTTGATCTTGCGGAGGGTCTGCGCCCACTCGTCCTTCTCGTCGTCCGGGATCTGCCAGCCGGTCTTGGCGACCCAACCGAGGTGGGTCTCCAGCACCTGTCCGACGTTCATGCGACCGGGGACACCGAGCGGGTTGAGCACGATGTCGACGGGCGTGCCGTCCTCCAGGAAGGGCATGTCCTCGACCGGAAGGATCTTGGAGATGACGCCCTTGTTGCCGTGGCGACCGGCGAGCTTGTCACCGTTGGAGATCTTGCGCTTCTGGGCGACGTAGACGCGTACGAGCTGGTTGACGCCCGGGGAGAGCTCGTCACCCTCGGCCGAGTCGAAGACCCGGACGCCGATGACGGTGCCCGACTCGCCGTGCGGAACCTTGAGCGAGGTGTCGCGCACTTCGCGCGCCTTCTCACCGAAGATCGCACGGAGCAGGCGCTCCTCCGGGGTCAGCTCGGTCTCGCCCTTGGGCGTGACCTTGCCGACCAGGACGTCGCCGTTGCCGACCTCGGCACCGATGCGGATGATGCCGCGCTCGTCCAGGTCCGCCAGCATTTCCTCGCTGACGTTGGGGATGTCGCGGGTGATCTCCTCGGGACCCAGCTTCGTGTCGCGGGCATCGACCTCGTGCTCCTCGATGTGGATCGAGGTCAGCAGGTCGTCCTGGACGACTCGCTGCGAGAGGATGATCGCGTCCTCGTAGTTGTGACCCTGCCACGGCATGAACGCCACGAGCAGGTTCGTCCCGAGGGCCATCTCGCCCTCGTCGGTGCACGGGCCGTCGGCCAGCGGGGTGCCGACCTCGACGCGCTGACCCTGCTCGACCAGCGGACGCTGGTTGGTGCAGGTGCCCTGGTTGGAGCGACGGAACTTCGCCAGACGGTAGGTGAAGTAGGAGCCGTCGTCCTGCATGATCTCGATCGCGTCCGCGGACACCTCGTTGACCACACCGGCGACCTTGGCCACCGTGACGTCACCGGCGTCGACTGCGGCACGGAACTCCATGCCGGTGCCGACGAGCGGGGCGTCGTTGCGGATCAACGGCACGGCCTGACGCTGCATGTTCGAGCCCATGAGGGCGCGGTTGGCATCGTCGTGCTCGAGGAACGGGATCAGCGCCGTGGCCACCGACACCATCTGTCGGGGCGAGACGTCCATGTAGTCGACGTCAGCAGCGGGGCGAAGCTCGGCCTCGCCACCCTTCTGGCGTACGAGGACCATGTCCTCGGCGAACGTGCTCTTGTCGGTCAGGACCGAGTTGGCCTGAGCGATGATGAAGCGGTCCTCGTCCGTCGCGGTGAGGTAGTCGACCTGCTCGGTGACCTTGCCCTTGACGACCTTGCGGTAAGGCGTCTCGACGAAGCCGAACGAGTTGATCCGGCCGTAGGACGCGAGCGAGCCGATCAGGCCGATGTTGGGGCCTTCCGGGGTCTCGATCGGGCACATGCGGCCGTAGTGCGACGGGTGGACGTCACGGACTTCGTAGCCGGCGCGCTCACGGGACAGACCACCAGGTCCGAGGGCGGACAGGCGACGCTTGTGCGTCAGTCCGGCCAGGGGGTTGTTCTGGTCCATGAACTGGCTGAGCTGCGACGTGCCGAAGAACTCCTTCAGCGCTGCGACGACCGGGCGGATGTTGATCAGCGTCTGCGGCGTGATGGCCTCGACGTCCTGAGTCGTCATGCGCTCGCGGACGACCCGCTCCATGCGGGCCAGGCCCGTGCGGAGCTGGTTCTGGATCAGCTCGCCGACCGTACGCATACGACGGTTGCCGAAGTGGTCGATGTCGTCGGCCTCGACGATCGTCTGGCCTGCGGCCGTCGTCAGCTCTTCCTCGCCGGCGTGCAGCGCGACGATGTACTTGATCGTCGACACGATGTCGTCGATCGTCAGCGTCTGCTGGTCGAAGGCCTCTTCGACGCCGAGCTTCTTGTTGATCTTGTAGCGACCGACCTTGGCCGTGTCGTAGCGCTTGGCGTTGAAGTAGTAGTTGTCCAGCAACGTCTGCGCGGCCTCGCGGCTGGGCGGTTCGCCCGGACGCAGCTTGCGGTAGATGTCGAGGAGCGCCTCGTCCTGGGTCGTCGTGTTGTCCTTCTCCAGGGTCAGGCGGATCGACTCGTACTGGCCGAACTCCTCGAGGATCTGTGCCTCGGTCCAGCCCAGCGCCTTGAGCAGCACCGTGACGCTCTGCTTGCGCTTGCGGTCGAGCCGCACGCCCACGAGGTCGCGCTTGTCGATCTCGAACTCGAGCCACGCACCACGCGACGGGATGACCTTCGCGGTGTAGATGTCCTTGTCGGACGTCTTGTCCGGAACCCGCTCGAAGTAGACGCCCGGCGAGCGGACGAGCTGCGAGACGACGACACGCTCGGTGCCGTTGATGATGAAGGTGCCCTTGTCCGTCATCAGCGGGAAGTCGCCCATGAAGACGGTCTGGCTCTTGATCTCGCCGGTCTCGTTGTTCATGAACTCAGCGGTCACGAACAGCGGAGCCGCGTAGGTGACGTCGCGGTCCTTGCAGTCCTCGACGGAGTACTTGGGCGGCTCGAAGCGGTGGTCACGGAACGACAGGCTCATCGTCTCGGAGAAGTCCTCGATCGGGGAGATCTCTTCGAAGATCTCCTCGAGCCCGGACTTCGTGGAGATGTCGGTCCGGCCGCCGGCGAGGGCTTCCTCGACACCGGCCTTCCACGAGTCATCGCCGATCAACCAGGCGAAGCTGTCGGTCTGCAGAGCCAGAAGCTCTGGGACCTCAAGGGGTTCTGAGATTTTTGCAAAGGAGATGCGGCGGGGCTGAACAGGTGCGGAGGTGCGCGAGGCGGCCAAGAGGGGTCCTTCCAAGGGCTCGCAGGCGGGTGGCTCGATGGATCTTGCTGCGCGCACGCCAATCGACCCCGGTCAAGGGGACATGGGCAGACAGAGCGGGCGCGAAAGTTCAGTGTAACCCGCAGGGCACAGCGAAGCAAGGGCGGGTCTTGACAAAGCCAGCCGCTTGGGGGAGTCTATTTGGCTTTTCATGCGAATCGGCGGATATCCACGCACGAACTCGCCGTGAGATTCCCGGCTCGCCGC
>NZ_JAKFCB010000289.1:0-4487 GCF_036676885.1 Aeromicrobium sp. | reverse complement strand
GGAATCGCCTCGAGGTCGGCCAGGGTGAAGACACCGGAGGTGTGCCCGTCGAGGTCCACCACGGGAAAGACCTCGGCTGCGATCTGCCCCGGCGACAGGTGTGCGACGAATTGCTGGACGGTCCACCAAGCAGGTGCGAGGACAGGCGTGGGTGTCATGACATCTGAGGCCTTCAGCTCGGACAGGTGCTCATCACCGACTGCCGCCCGCTCGGCGTCGGCGCCACTGACGATGAACCAACCGACAAGGGCGAGCCACAGACCCGTTGGGAATCCGGCAATCACGTTGAACAGGCCCAGAGCGATGAGGGCATAGCCGACGACGCGTCCCGAGCGCGCGGCGACGAGAGCAGCGCGGTCCCGGTCCTTTCCACGCCACCACACCACTGCCCTCAGCACCCGACCACCGTCGAGCGGAGCCCCGGGAAGCAGGTTGAACACGGCGAGCCCGATGCTGATCGACGCCAGCCAGACCAGCGCAGTACCCGCCAGACCCGAGGTCCCGACCACCGCCGCAAGGATGAGGCCGACAGCGCCGATGCCCAGGCTCGTCGCCGGACCCGCGAGCGCCACGAGCGCATCAGCACGTGCGGTCGGGCTCGGGCTGCCGAGCTCGGACACCCCACCGAGCAACCAGAGCGTGATCCGCTCGACCTTCATCCCGTAGGCGCGAGCCACCAGAGCGTGCGCGAGCTCGTGAGCGAGGAGGGTCACGAAGAAGACGACGGAGGTGCCGACGGCAACCAGCCAGTATGCCGTCCGGGTGTCGCCCGGATGCGCCTCCGGCAAGGTGCCCGTCGCCAGGACTGCCGCGAACAGCACCACCGTGAAGAGGACTGACCAGTGGGCGTCGACCTCGATCCCACCCCAGTGACCCAGTGGGATGCTCGTCGACAGCCCTCCCTCCTTCGTTCGCTGTTTCCGGTCAGGGTGGCCGTTCGGGTGTGTCTGTCTCGTCATCAGATCGTCCTCGTCCGGCGCTCCCCCGTGCGCGCATCGCTGTCATCTCGGGGGCAGTCAAACGCGCGGTGTCAGCGCCGAACAGGGGCATTCGTCCCGCGACATTTGGGTCGAGTCCCGGCGCGGGCACGCTCACGGTTGGCGCGGTGCCGCACCGAACCTCCGTGCCCGTTCGCGGCGTGCCACGATCATCGTCAGGATCGAGAGCATCGTCCACACGATCGCGATCAGCAGCGAGCGGAGCTCGGGCCCGCCGAAGTACGCCTGTGCCGTCCCGGCGTCCAGCGCCGCACCGTGCGGCAGCCACGGCGTGATGGTCGCCCACGGTTCGGGCAGCAACAGCGGGTGCGTCAGGCGTACGAGTGGGGCCGCAGCCAGCACGAACAGCGTCGTCGCCACTCCGATGCCGAGTACACCGAAGACGCTCTCGAGCGCAAGCGTCGTCAACGTGCCGACCAACACCGTGAGCGCGGCGATCGCCCACCACATGAGGAACCCCTCGTCGTACCGAAGCGATGCGCCGGCGCCGACCAGACCACCGAGAGTGAGCGCGACGGCTGCGGATGCCGCGACTCGCCGCGCTCCGAGCACCAGCGTCTGCTCCATGGGACCCCGCAGCCAGGTCACGACGAGGGCGACGACAAACCCCAGGACACTGCACAACGCGGCGATCACGTACACACCACGATGGTCGGCATCGCCGGCGCGCGCCGGCACCAGATCACGGACGACGACGTCCCGCCCGAAGGACCTCTCGATGCGCTCGACCCGCTCGCGGAGGTCACGGTTGAGCGCGCTGCCGTTCGCCCCGGCGACATAGAGCGTGTCCTGCTCACCGCGGAGGTCGACGACGACGGCAGCGACGCTGTGGCCCGCACGGACACTGTCGCGAGCCTCCTCCGCCGTCGCCAGCACACGCGCCTCGAGCGCGCGGTCCGAGTTCGTACGCGCGATCATCGCCGTGGCGACGACCGGCGGAGCCACCAGGCGGACCGGAGCCTCGTGCGGGTGGTCCGATGGTGCGGCCAACGCCAACGAGATCACGACGACGACCTGCAGCAGCCCGAGCGCGAGCACCGCACCGATCCGCCGTCGTCCCATGATCCCTGACACTAACTGTGTGAAACCGTGAGGACATGATCTCCCGCCGGCTACCGTGGCGCCTTCGTGTCGCGCTGGTGACGGTGCCCGCCGCCGCCGCGATGTTCGCCGCCGTGGCGCTCGCTCCTGAGGCGGCCGACGAGCCGGTACCGCCGGCCGAGCTCGCGGCGGAGACGCGTTGCGTACCGATCGAACCCGTCACGTCGGTCGAAGGGATGAACCGGCTTGTGACGAAGGTGCGCGGAGGTTCGGAGTTCCAGGGCGCCGATGTCGGCGCGGACGTGCTGCTGCAGGACGGCCGACGGCTGTGGGTCTTCGGCGACACCTTGCGATCGCAAGACTTCGACGGTCAGCGGTTCGTGCGCAACTCGATGCTGGTCTTCCAGGAACGCTGCGCCAACGTCGTCCTCCCGGCAGATCACGGCGCTCTGATCCCCGACCGGGACGACGGCGTCGGATACTGGCCCATGTCGATCGCGAAGGTCGAACGTACGGGCTACGACCTCGTCGGAATCGCGGCCCAACGCGTACGCAGCAGCGGCACGCCTGACGGCGCGTTCGCGTTCAGGAACCTCGGCCCCGCGATCGCGTTGTTCATCGTGGTCCGTGGTCAGACTCCACAGCTCCTGACCGTCAAGGACATCGGCCCCGACCACGACGGGACCACGCGGCCGACCTGGGGTGCCGCGTCGGCCGTGCACGACGGCTGGGTCTATCTCTACGGCACGGCCAACCCGCAGAAGAAGGGCGTCTTCGGCTACTCGCTGCAGGTCGCACGCGTACGCCCCAACGACATCCTGGCGACATCGAAGTGGCGCTACTGGAGCGGCTCCAGCTGGCAACGCTCGGCCGCGAAGGCCGCCACGCTGATCCCCGCGGAAGGCGGCGTGTCCCAGACCCTGAGCGTGTTCGAGCAGGACGGTCGTTGGTACGCCGTCAGCAAGCAGGATGAGTTCCTCGGCTCCCACCTGGTCGTCTGGTCGTCGCCGAGCCCCACGGGACCCTTCACCGAGGGCCCATCCGTTGCAGAGATCCCTTCAGACATCGCGTCCGGGACCCTGCGCTACATGCCGCTCGCGCATCCCGACCTCCTCCCCGAGAAGGGCTCGGTCGTGGTGTCGTACAGCCAGAACAGCACCGACCTCGGCGAGGTCGCCAACAATCCGTTCCTGTACAGACCCCGATTCCTGCGCGTCGACCTGCCCCGGTGATGTTCGCCGTCTGGACGCGGGTCAACCCGTCAGCGCCACGGGAAAGGCCCCTGACCGCATTTCTGCTGGTCAAGGGCCATACTCGGTGGGTGGGCGATACTGGGTTCGAACCAGTGACCTCTTCGGTGTGAACGAAGCGCGCTACCACTGCGCCAATCGCCCGGGTGCGTCAGAAACCTTAACCCATCGACCGTAAGGGCTCCGAACGAGGCCGGTCTAGGGATCAATGTCCTTGGCCGCCTCGCGGGCCCAGATCTCCTGGGCCTTGCGCGTCACGGGCCCTGGCGCGGCGATCTCACGGTCGTCGACGCGCGAGATGCCCTGCACGTCGCGGGTGGTGCCGACGAGGATCACCTCGTCAGCCGTCTGGAGTACGTCGATCGGTGCGTCGCGCTCGATCACGTCAAGCTCTCCGGAGCACCACTCGAGCACCAGGGCGCGGGTGACGCCCGCGAGGGGGCCGGCTTCGAGCGTCGGCGTGATGAGCTGCTCGCCGACAACGTAGAAGATGTTGGATCCCGTCCCCTCGCACAGCATCCCGGCCGTGTTGGGCATGACGGCCTCTGAGGCGCCCCGGCCGAGGGCGTGCTCGACCATCAGGGCGTTCTCGGCGTAGGACGTCGTCTTGAGGCCGGCCAGCGCTCCACGCTCGTTTCTGGGCCACGGCACGGTCGCGATGGCGCTGACCGACGGCGGACGCTCGCACGGCTCCGTGATGACGACCTGTGTCAGTCCAGAGCTGCCCCGCGGCGATCCCAGCGGTCCGCGCCCGGACGTCACGGTCACCCGGACACGACCGAACGGCAGGTCCTGGCCCTCGATCGTCGCGGCGACGCCCTCGCGGATCGCGCCGACGTCCGGCTTGCCGATCCCGAGGCCTTCCGCCGAACGCACGAGACGGTCGAGGTGCCGGGTCAGCGCGAACGGTTGTCCACCCTCGATCTTGATGGTTTCGAACACACCGTCGCCCACGATGATGCCGTGGTCGAGGGCACTGATGGACGGTGCTTCCGGGGATTGCAGGAGGTCGCCGTTCAGCCATGTCTTCATGCCGCCACGCTACCCCGACCCCGGTTTGGGTTCGGCTGCACGAATCGGCTAAAGTCTCGTGTTGCCTCAAGTTGAGGCAGTGCGGACATAGCTCAGTGGTAGAGCATCACCTTGCCAAGGTGAGGGTCGCGAGTTCGAATCTCGTTGTCCGCTCGGAAGCGGGTCT
>NZ_JAKFCB010000288.1:0-12451 GCF_036676885.1 Aeromicrobium sp. | reverse complement strand
TTCGGGATGAAGTTGCCGCCTGCTGCCCAACCCCGGGTGTCGATCCGGGCCACATGGATCTCGGGCGCCTGGACGCACGCGCCGTTCTCGCTGTTGTGCTGGCGCAGCAGGTCGGCGGCGATGAACGCCTTGAAGTCCTCCGGTGCACCGGTCAGCCTGGCCACGTCGGCGGGGTTCGCGACGATGACCTCGTCGTCGCCGTAGTCGATCAGCGTCGACGCGCTCGTGGACTTCGTCGGGGCCGGAACAGGGGTCGTGGTCGCGGTCGACGCGGTCGACGTGGGAGCAGCGGTCGTCTTCTCCTCACCGCCCTTGGGGTCGTCCGAACCGCTGCACCCCGCAGTGAGCAGCAGGATCGCGATGGCTCCCGGCAGGGTGCGTCTCATACAGGTCAGTAGATCACCGCGTCCGGTGCGTCCGGTAGTCGACGACCTGCTGGAACGTCGGCCGGTTCTGCCAGTCGATCGGCCGGACGCCGACGATGCCCCCGGGCGTCGACCGGATGTAGTCGATCGACTTGTCGTACGTCAGCTGACCCGGGCTCGTCACGCCCTGCGCAGCCTGGGCCCGCTGGACCGCGCCCAGCAGCGAGGTGCGCAGCGTCGTGCGGCACGTCGACAGGGTGCCGCACAGCCGGAAGGCGTACGGCGCCTGCACCGTCGATCCGGTCAGCTGCCGCAGCTCCTTGTCGATGTAGCCGTACCAGGGCGAGCCGAGCCAGGCCGATCCGCCGCCGCCACGCGGATGGTCGTCGAGCGGCTGCGGCAGTGACCGCGCGAGAGCGGCGCCCAGGCTCGGCGTGATGAAGTCGTGTGCCAGTGACTGGTCGCCGTCCTCCCACCACGTGTCGAAGATCCGGATCGCGGCCTGGTGGGCGTACGAGCCGTCGCGGTCGTAGTCGACGCGGTTGGCGCCGGAGGCCAGCCAGGCCGACAGCAACGACCGCGCCTCGGCGGTCCTGGGATCGTCTCCGAGAACCTCGAGCAGGATCGGGAGCAGCTCCTTCGCGCGCACGTCCTCGGTCGCGGCGTCCTCGACGATGCCGGCCAGCTGTGCGCGGCCGATCTTGCCCGCCGCGATCGCCTTCGTCACGCGACGGCTGAGCGCCTGCGAGCGGTGGACGGATCCGTCCGACCACTTGTCGTCGGCCGCGGCGAAGTCGCGCGCGGGCTTGTTGTTCCAGCTCGCGAGGTAGCCGGTCGACGGGTTGGTCTGCTGCGGGTGCTTGGCGGCGCTGAGCCACCCCGTCGGTTCGAACGCCTTGCCGGCCCAGCGCGGCAGGTCGGTGTCGGTGCCCGCCGCGCGTACGGGCAGGCGCCCCGACGAGAAGAACGCGATGTCGCGGTCGTCGGAGTAGAACCAGTTGAACGTGTAGTCGATGCCGTTGGCGGCCTGCTTGAACGTCGTCGCGTCCTTGACGAAGTCGGGGTTGTTCAGGCGTGAGAAGCCCAGGATCGACGCGGCTTCACGTCCGTACGTGCTGCGTTCGAGGACGACCGCAACCGGCACGCCCTTGACCGTCGTGCGGGTCTGCACGATGCCGTGGTTGGTGCGCCACACCTGCATCTTGATGGTCTGGGGCGCGGTGGGCGCCGAGATGTTGGGGACCACGGTCTGCTTGTGCTCGTTGTACCGCATCGGGACGCATGCGCCACCGTCCTTGCGGTACGACGTCGAGTTGACCGTCGGCGCGCTGCCGTCGGCGTTGCACAGCTTCTCGATCACGGTGTCGACGTTGTCGCTGCCGGAGCTGGTCGCCGACCAGGCGTAGTCGACACCGTGGCCCAGCTCGACGACGAGGTTGGTGCCGGCGAACGACACGCCGCGGGCGAAGACGCCGGGACCCATGAGCACCTGCTCGTTGAGCAGCTGCGGGTTGTAGTAGCCGGTCTGCGGCCCGAACACGGTCAGCGGGTGCCCCGTCGTGGTCTTGCCGGCGCCGACCAGCAACGCGTTGCTCATGCCGTTGGCCGAGAACAGGCTGCTGAGGTCGATCGTGCCCGAAGGCGTCTCCACCTCGTCCGGCACGCCGGTGAGTCCCAGCCTGAGCGCGTCCAGCAACGTCTCGATGGGGTTGCTGGTGCCGGCGTCGTCGCCGGATCCGGTGCCGTGCGCGCCGTCGAGGTCCGGGATCGCCACCCCGGGCTGGTGCGGGTTGAACGCCAAGTTGTCGTACGGGAACGACAGCGTCGACGTGGTCGGCGCCTCCGGGTCGTTCTTCTCCCGCAGGCTCGCGAACATCTTGTCGGCCTTGGTCGTCCCGTACTTCTTGACGAGCTCGCCGTAGTAGAGGCTGTTGGCGTACTCCTGGCCGCCGCCCTTGCCGAAGATGCCGCCGACCAGCGAGGCGACGTAGGTCAGGTCGGCACGCGTCCACGGGGTCGGCTTCTTCTGGAGCGCGGCGTATTCGGCCGGGCAGTTGAGCCCGGTCGGCAGGCCGAGCGGGCACATCCGGTCCTGCGCGGCGTTGATGCCGGCGAGGTACGCGTCGGCGCCCTCGAGCAGGCGCTGGCCCTCGGCCCCGTTCTCCTGCGCGATGATCTCGAGCTGGTCTGCCGCCTCCTGGGGCGTGTAGTACGCCGAGCGGACCTGCGCGCGGTCCATCGCGATGTTGCCGGGGGTGCCGCCGACGAACTCGGCGCCGCGCCCCGCGCCGAGGTGCCGCAGCGCGTCCATCAGGAACATCCGGTCCTGCGTCCCCGCGAAGCCCGCGCCGAACATCGTGTCGTTGTACGTCTGGCCGGTGATGTACGGGACGCCGTACGCGTCGCGCACGATCGTGACGCCGGCCTTGGGCGTCTCGGTGCTGACGACCTTCTCGGGCACGAAGCCGGCCTTCTTGTAGTCCTTGTCGACCACGGCCTCGGTGATCTCACCGGGCTTGTGCTTCGCGAGGTCGTCATACATCTCGAGCTGATCGGCGTAGTTCTTCGGTGCGTTCTTGCCCTCCGTCGCGGTCAGGCCGCCGCCGAGCAGCACCTGCGCGAGCTGCAGTGCGTTGATCGAGCCGCGCTGACCGGCGGGCACGATGTTGCGGACCGTCCCGTAGGAGTCGGCGGTCGCGGGGGAGGGTGTGGTCGCCGCGTGGGCGGGTATCGCCGCCGCCGCTCCGACTGCCAGGACACTGAGGGCGGTGATGGCGGCACGACGCACGTAGGTGCTCCTCTGTCTCGATTGTGTTGCAGGTCACAACGATCGAGGGTGACGCGGAGTTACACCTCGGCGGTCGCTAGCGGCTCGTCACGCCGTCGATCGCCTCGCGGATCAGGTCGGCATGGCCGTTGTGCCGGGCGTACTCCTGGACCATGTGGATGTAGAGCATGCGCAGCGACATGTCCTCGCCGTGGCTGTCGAACGTCACGTCGAAGTCGAGGTCCTTGGCCACGGCGTCGGCCGCGTGCTGCTCCTCCAGCAGCTGGGCCACGGCACGTTCGGCGTCGGCGGGGTCGATGACGTTGAAGTCCGTGTCGTCGCGCGCCTCGAAGTTGTGCAGGTGCTCGATGTCCTGCCGGGCCAGCCGCTTGCGGAACCACACCCGCTCGACCTTGGCCATGTGTCGCACCAGGCCCAGCAGCGTGAGGCTCGTCGACGGGATCGGCCGTGACGCGAGCTGCTCGGCGGTGAGTCCCGCGCAGATGTTGAGGAGCGTCGCCCGGTGGTGCGCCAGCATCTCCTCGAGGAGCGGACGGTCGGGGCCGGTCATGGGGCCCTCGGGGGCGGGAGCGGGTGTGGGGACGGTCCAGGTCATGCGTCCGATCGTGTCACGCGTTCGCAGCTGCCAGGCCCGTGAGGATCAGCTCGAGACCGAAGTCGAACTCCTCGCCGAAGTCGTATCCGGGCTTCATCACGTGCTCGGTCGCGAACTCCGTGAGGTACGGGTAGTCCACCGGTGACATCCGCTCCAGCATCGGCCCGGCGATCTCGGCGACGTCGTCCGGTCCGCTCATCGGCAGCGTCGCCTCCTGGAGCGAGAAGCCGTAGACGAACGCGTCGATCAGCGCGAACGCATGGGCGACCATGGCGATCGAGAACCCGGCTTGGCGCAGCGCCCCGATGACGGCGTTGTGATGGCGCAGGGTCGCCGGCCCCGGGCTCGTACGCGTCTCCATCAGGGCGATCGCCCAGGTGTGCCGACCCATGGTCGTACGCGCCGAGCGCGCCCGGCGACGCATCCCGGTCAGCCAGTCGTCGTCTGGCTCCGGCAGCTCGATCTCGCTGAACACGATGTCGACGATGCCGTCGAGGATCTCCTCCTTGTTGGCGACGTGGTGGTAGATCGCCATGGGCTTGACGTCGAGCCGGCCCGCGAGGGCCCGGATCGTCAGCGCGGCGAGGCCGTCGGCGTCGGCGATCGACACGGCTTGCTGCAGCACGCGGTCACGGGTCAGTCGCGTCCTTGCGGTCTTGACCGGTTCGGTCACGATCTTCCCCTTTTGCTCGGTGGTGTGGTTCACTGTAGCGCGTACCGTACTAAGTACGTTTTAGCCTCGCCGCCGGTGCGGCGCCGACAGGAGCAGACATGAGCAGGTCAGACCAGGCAGTGCAGCAGGACACGATGCGGGCGGTCGTCCAGGACGCATACGGCTCCACGGACGTCTTGCGCACCTCGCGCGCTGACGTGCCGGTGATCGCCGACGACGAAGTGCTGATCCGCGTGCACGCCGCCGGCGTGGACCGCGGGACGTGGCACCTGATGACGGGCCGGCCCTACCTCATGCGCGTCATCGGCTTCGGCTTCCGCCGGCCCAAGAACCGGGTGCCCGGCCTCGACGTCGCGGGCGTCGTCGAGGCGATCGGCCCGAAGGTCACCCGCTTCGCCGTCGGCGACGAGGTGTTCGGCATCAGCCGCGGCTCGTTCGCCGAGTTCGCCGCTGCCAAGGAGAGCAAGCTCGCGCTCAAGCCGGCCGGCATCACGTACGAGCAGGCCGCAGCGGTGCCGGTCTCGGCCAGCACCGCGCACCAGGCGCTGCACCTTGCTGGCCGGCTTGAGCCCGGCCAGAAGCTGCTCGTCAACGGTGCTTCCGGCGGCGTCGGCTCGTACGCGGTGCAGCTCGGCAAGGCGCACGGCGCGGAGGTGACGGGCGTCGCCAGCACGGCGAAGCTCGACTTCGTACGCTCACTCGGCGCCGATCACGTCGTCGACCACACCCAGCCGGGCGACCTGCCGGATCGCTACGACCTGATCCTCGACATCGGTGGCAACACGCCGCTGCGCCGCCTCCGCCGGGCCCTGACACCGACCGGCACGATCGTGTTCGTCGGCGGCGAGGGTGGCGGCAACGTCACCGGCGGCATCGGTCGCGGGATGCGGGCCGCGCTGCGCTCGCCGTTCGTGCGTCAGCGGTTCGTGATGATGGCCGCGAAGGAGCGCCACGACGAGCTCGAGCAGGTCGCCGAGCTGATCGTCGCGGGATCCGTCACGCCGGCCGTCGAGCGTACGTATCCGCTTGACGGCGTCGCCGAGGCGCTCAAGCACCTCGAGGACGGCAAAGCCCGCGGCAAGCTCGTGATCACGGTGCTGCCACAGGACGCGTAATCGGCTCGAGGATCGCCACGGGGATCACCCGGCCGGCCTTGCGGGCGTACTTCTCCACCTCTGGCGCCTCCGCCAGCACGACGTCGCGCCACATCGCATCGCGCTCTGCGCCGACCAGCTCGCGGGGCCGAACCTTCAGGCGGTACGCCATGATCTGCACGTCGGCGACGTCTGCCTTGCGGAGGTTGCGGAACCACTCGGGATCGGTCTTGGAGCCCGAGCCGGTGCCCCACACGACATACCCCCCGGACCGCTCGAGGAAGCGAACGCACGTGGACCGCGGTTTGCCCGTACGTCGTCCCGGCGTCGTGATCATCAGCACGTGGACCTTCTTGCTGCCGCTCGACAGGCGGCCGTCCAACCGCTTGTACATCCACACGCCGATCTGGCCCCCGGCGTGCCTCATCCAATGCCTGAACCTGCTCACGAGTGACCTCCGCGCCATCCCCCACATCGAGAGTCCCGCCGGGCACCGGCTCCGTCAAGCAGCAGTCTCCACAGGCACGCGCGACAGGCTCTTCCCAAACGCCTTGTGATTCGGGCACTATCTCTTGCCAAGTCACTTCTTCGGGGGAAGAGGTATCGGGAGTGGAATCGTCGACGTCGGCCCTGTCCGACCGTGTGCGTGACCTCGTACGCCAGCGCCGCATCGACCCACGCACCGACGCCGTGTCCGTACGCCAGGCGGCGCTCGACGTCATCGCGGAGCACGAGTCCCGCAGTCTGACCGGAGCCGTACGCTCGCTCGACGAGCCGGAGCTCGTGATCGGCCAGATCGTGGCCGACGTCTCCGGCTTCGGGCCGTTGCAGCCGTACCTCGACGACGACTCGGTCGAGGAGATCTGGATCAACGACCCGTCGCGCGTGTTCATCGCCCGGGGTGGCCGCCACGAGCTGACGTCGCTGATCCTCACCGCCGAGCAGGTGCGTGAGCTGGTCGAGCGGATGCTGAGCTCGTCGGGTCGCCGGCTCGACATCAGCCAGCCGTTCGTCGACGCGATGCTGCCGGGAGGTCACCGCCTGCACGTCGTCCTCGACGGCATCTCGCGCGGCTTCGCGGCGGTCAACATCCGCAAGTTCGTCGCCCGCGCGCATTCGCTGAGCGACCTGGTCACGCTGGGCACGCTCGACGAGCAGAGCGCGGCCTTCCTCGACGCGAGCGTCGCGGCCGGACTCAACATCGTGGTCTCGGGAGGCACCCAGGCCGGCAAGACCACGCTCCTCAACTGCCTCGCCGCCTCCATCCCGGGCTCCCAGCGGCTCGTCTCGGTCGAGGAGGTCTTCGAGCTGCAGTGCGGCCATCCGGACTGGGTCGCGATGCAGACCCGGCAGGCGGGACTGGAGGGCACGGGTGAGATCTCGCTTCGCGTGCTGGTCAAGGAGGCCCTGCGCATGCGGCCATCGCGCATCATCGTCGGCGAGGTTCGCGCCGCCGAATGCCTCGACCTTTTGCTTGCCTTGAACGCCGGGCTTCCGGGGATGGCGAGCATCCACGCCAACTCGGCACGTCAGGCCTTGGTCAAGATGTGCACGCTCCCGCTCCTCGCCGGCGACAACATCGGCTCGCGGTTCGTCGTGCCGACGGTGGCCTCGTCGGTCGATCTGGTCGTCCATACCGGGATCGGCCCCGACGGATCGCGCGCCGTGCGTGAGATCGTCGCCGTCACCGGCCGGGTCGAGAACGACCTGATCGAGTCCGAACCGGTCTTCGTACGCCGGGCCGGCCGGCTCGAGCGCGGCCATGGCGTGCCGCTGCGGCGCGACGCGTACGAGCAGGTCGGCATCGACCTCGACGATGTGCTGGGAGTCGGCCGATGGGTGCCCTGATCGGCCTGATGGCGGGCCTCGGCCTGTTGCTGATCGGCTGGACGTTCGCAGAGCCGGGCTGGCATCCGGCCCAGCGCAGCGTACGGCGCACCGGTCGCATCGCCAACCTGTTGGCCCGCGCCGGGGTCGAGGGCGTGTCCCCGGCCCAGGTCGTGGCGATGTGTGCCGTCGCCTTCGTGCTTGCTGCAGCCGTCGTGACGGGAGCGTCCGGCGTCCCCGCGATCGGTGCGATCTTCGGCCTGATGTCCGGCGCTCTGCCCATCTCGGTGCTGCGCGGCCGCGCGGCCCGACGCGTGCATGAGCATGCCGCGCTGTGGCCGGACGCCGTCGACAACCTCTCGTCGGCGGTGCGCGCTGGACTCTCGTTGCCGGAAGCCCTCATGCAGCTGGGGGAGCGGGGGCCGGATGGCCTGCGGGCACCGTTCCGGCAGTTCGGCCGCGACTACCAGGCGACGGGACGCTTCCACGACTCGCTCGACCTGCTCAAGGCGCGGCTCGCCGACCCCGTGGGCGACCGGGTCATCGAGGCACTGCGCATCGCGCGCGAGGTCGGCGGCGGCGACCTGGGCCGCATGCTGCGCTCACTGTCGGGCTTCCTGCGCGACGACCTGCGCACGCGCGGCGAGCTCGAGTCCCGGCAGTCCTGGACCGTCAACGGCGCACGGCTCGCCGTCGGCGCGCCCTGGGCTGTCCTGCTGTTCATGTGCCTGCAGCAGGACGTCGTCCAGCGCTTCGCCACGACGGCGGGGCTCGTCGTCCTCGCGAGCGGCGCCGTGCTCTGCGTCGTGGCCTACCGGCTCATGCTGTGGATCGGCCGGTTGCCCACCGAGAAGCGGATCCTCGCGTGAGCGGGGCGCTGATCGGACTGTTGCTCTCCAGCGGTTTGCTGCTCGTCGCTTCCGGCTGGGCGCGCACGAGACGGCCGTCGCTGGACCAACGGCTGACGCCCTACGTACGCGACGTCCACCCGTACGCCGTCGTGCCCGGCCGGTCCCACGGTGTTGTCGACGCGGTGTTCGGACCGTCGATCCGAAGGACCGGGCAGGTCGTGGGCGACCTCCTCGGCGGGTCGGCGAGCGTGTCTCGCCGTCTGGTCCGGCTGGGGTCGACCATGACGCTCGAGGACTTCCGGATCCGGCAGGTGCTGTGGGGCGTCACGGGGCTCGCTGTGGCCATCGGCATCTCCGCACTGCTCTGGTCCGAGCGTGGAGCGGCGGTGCCGGTGCTGTTGGTCATCTGCGTTGTTGGGTTCGTGAGCGGCGTCCTGCTGTGCGACACCAACCTGTCCGCCCGGGTCAAAGCCCACGAGCAGGAGCTGCAGACCGAGTTCCCCGTCATCGCCGACCTCCTGGCGCTCGCCGTCGCCGCGGGCGAGAGCCCGGTCGCGGGCCTCGAGCGGATCATGAAGGTCTGCCACGGTGCCTTGTCGGACGAGCTCGCACGGGTCGTCGCCGACATCCGTACGGGAACACCCATGGCGCAGGCCTTCGACGGGCTCGCGGCACGCACGGGGGTCACCAGCATCGCGCGATTCGCCGAAGGTCTTGCGATCGCCGTCGAGCGCGGCACGCCGCTGGTCGACGTGCTTCACGCGCAGGCGGCCGACGTACGCGAGGCGGGGCGCCGCGAGCTCATGGAGTCGGGCGGTCGCAAGGAGGTCGCGATGATGGTTCCGGTCGTCTTCCTGATCCTCCCGGTCACCATCGTGTTCGCGTTCTTCCCCGGCTACATCGGACTCCATCTGACCTCAGGTATGTAGGAAGGAACTCACATGTGGCAATTCCGATCACCTCGCCGTGACGAGCGGGGCGATGTGCCCGGCTGGGTCATGATCACCGTGATGAGTGCGGGAATCGTGGCCGTGCTGTCCGCGGTCGCCGGCCCGCAGCTTCGCTCGATGCTGACGCAGGCGCTGTCGGCGGTCGGCGGCTGACCCATGCGCCTGCCCGGTGGCGCCGCGCCTGACAGAGGTGCAGCGGTCGTCGACTTCGTGCTGATCATGGTGCTGCTGGTCCCGCTCGTGCTCGGCGTCGCCCAGGTCGCCCTCGTGCTCCACGTACGCAACACCGCAGCGGCCGCGGCGTCCGACGGTGCTCGCGCGGCGGCGCCGCTGGGCGCGACGCCGGCTGACGGGGCCGCGCGAACCCGCACCATGATCCGCGACGCCCTGGCCGACCGATACGCCGACGACGTGACCGCGACGCGCACGACGATCGGTGGCGTCCCCGGCACCGAGGTCGTCGTACGCGCCCGGGTCCCGGCGCTCGGGTTGCTCGGCCCGTCCGTGCCGGTCACCGTGCGCGGCCACGCCGTCAGCGACGTCGAGCCATGAACCGCGACGACGGCACCGCGACGATCGAATTCGTCTGGCTCTCGATCCTCCTGCTGGTGCCCTTCGTCTACATCCTCGTGGCGGTGTTCGACACCCAGCGAGCGTCGTACGGTGTCTCGACCGCGAGCCGTTCCGCGGCGCGGGCGTTCCTCCAGGCGCCCGATGTGGCGTCCGGTGATCAGCGCGCGAGGCTCGCGGCGCGGGTGGCGCTCGACGACCAGGGCCTGCCGGCCGCCAGCGTGCACATCACGTGCCTGCCCTCACCTGCTGACTGCCTCCAGCCCGGCTCGTCGGTCCGGGTCGTCGTCCGTACGACCCAGGCGCTCCCGCTCACCCCGAGCGCACTCGGGTCGCAGCTCGGCGGCATCACGGTCGACAGCACCCACACCCAGCCCTACGGGACGTTCCGGAGGCAGCGATGAGGCGCGAGGCCGGCCAGATCACCGTCATGACGATCGGGTTCTTCGTGTTCCTCGGCCTGCTCGCGGTCGTGGTCATCAACTCGTCCGCCGCGTTCCTGCAGCGGCAACAGCTCGACAACGTCGCCGACGGTGCGGCGCTGGCCGCCGCGGACGGCCTGAGTCGTGCCGACTTCTACCGCCGGGGCGAGGTGCGTCTCGACGGCTCGGAGGCCAGGCGGCTGATCGGCGAGTACGTCACCGGCGACGGCATCCGGGTCGTCGCGGTGAGGACCGATGGCGACCAGGTGCACGTACGACTCGAGCGCACCGTCAGCCTCGCCTTCGCTCCGCCGGGCTGGACGTCGCGGACCACGATCGTGTCCGAGGCGACATCGCAGCTGCGGCTCGGCGACTGAGCCGAGCCGCAGCGACGGGGCGTCAGTCGAGCGCCGACTGGTGTCGTGTGGGCGACGCGTCGGTTGCCGCGAAGCTCAGCGGGCGCCGGGCCTGGTGCCTGGCGCGACTGAGCTCTACCTTGTCGCGGCGGCGCCCATGATGCGGCCGATGTTGTCGGGGGCGAAGAACTCGGCGGGGGAGAGGGTCGCGGCGTTGACACTCACGAAGTCGTCCATCGCCTCCCGGTTGCCGTGCACGGCGCCGAGCAGCTGCTGGGTCTCCGGCGGCGGAGGTTCCAGCCGGGCGAGGTCGGTCGTGAACTCGAAGATCGGCCCGACCTCGGCGTCGCGCTTGCGCTGGTAGTCCGCCATGGCGTCGTCGTATGACCGGGCACCCGTGAGTGACTCGTCCAGCGCGGTGGTGCACAGCTCGACGTCCCGGAACGCATCCGTGATTCCCATCGCGGTGATCGGGTCCTTGTTGTAGCCCGCGTCGCCGACAAGCGCCCACCCCGGGCCGTACGGCTTGCGGAAGAAGCTGGGCACAGCGCCGCCGTTGAACGGCTCGACCCGCTTGGCGACCTTGACGCGCTGGGCAAACTCCGGCGCCAGCTCGAACGTCTGGCGGTAGTTGCTCTCGACGTCGGCCTTGTACGTTCCTGCTTCGGCATACGGCCAGCCGACGACAACCAGCGTCAGGCCGTCGTTGGTCGGGATGGCGGCCCAAGCGCGGCCGGGGCGGACGTGGACCTCGAAGCCCTCGACCGGCAAGCCGCTGAAGTACGTGTAGAAGCTCCATTGCAGGCGAGGCTTCTCGTTGTATTCCTCGGGGTCGAGCGCCTTGGCGACGTGGGAGTTGCGGCCGTCCGCACCGACGACGACGCGGGCTCGCTCGACCACCTCCCCGCCGTCCTTGCTGTGGCCACGGATGCCGACGACGACGCCGTCCTCGGTGACGACCTCGTCGACGTTGAAGTGCTCGCGCACCTCTGCCCCCGCCTCGCGGGCGCCGTCGACCAGGATCTTGTCGAGGACCGTGCGGCGGGGGGCGTAGCCGGTCGAGTGACCTTGGTACGGCCGCGGTGACCCGGCGATCGTGAACGGCCCGAAGTCGAAGGAGTAGCGCTCGACCGGTGGACAGCCCGTGGCGGTGACCCGGTCGAGCAGGCCCCAGCGGTCGAGGGCCGCGACGCCGGGAGCGTGGATCATGTGGGTCGAAAGCGTGTCACTGGGGAACTCCGCTCGATCGACCAGGAGAACTCGGTGACCCTTGCGGGCCAGCTGCATTGCGGTCGGCGATCCGGCGCATCTTGCGCCCACGATGATCGCGTCATAGTCGGTTGCCATCGTCTGCCTCTTTCGGTCGGCCCCCGATCTTTCGAGAGTGAACCTGTTGAGGCGATTCGACAAGGTATGGCGAGCTGGTCAGCCGTCCAGCGCGGCGCGGATCTTGACGGCGTACTCCTCGGCCTCGCCGTCGGCGTACTTGGTGCGTGGCCAGAAGAAGCCGCGCAGGCCGTCGCCCTTGGTGCGTGGCACGACGTGCAGGTGCAGGTGCGCGACGCTCTGCGAGACGACGTTGTTCATCGCGACGAACGTGCCCTGCGCGCCGAGCCCGGACGTGATGGCGTCGGTGACCCGCTGGGCGGTCCCGAGCAGCGGCACCATGAGGGACTCCGGCAGGTCCGACAGCGTCACGACGTGCTCACGCGGCACGAGCAGCGTGTGGCCCTTGAACACCGGGCGTACGTCGAGGAAGCCGACCACGTCGTCGGTCTCCAGGACGATCGTCGCCGGCGTCGCGCCGGCGATGATGCTGCAGAACAGGCAGTCCTTGTCCATGGGTCGATCTCACCACATGGGGGGCATAGGGTGGCGGTATGGCTGAATCAGAGGGAACCGACAACAAGTCCGACATGAAGGCCAAGTTCCGCGAGGCGCTGGAGAAGAAGAAGCACCA
>NZ_JAKFCB010000287.1:0-12454 GCF_036676885.1 Aeromicrobium sp. | reverse complement strand
CACGTTCCTGCAGCACGTCTACGCGGCACACCTCGAGACGAGCCCGGGCCAGCAGGTGGCTGACGCTCTCGCGATCGACCAGTACGCCAAGACGCACACCGTGATGCTCGAGAACATGCTCAAACCGCTCGCCGGCGAGGACCTGAGCTCCTGCTAGCAGCACGCCTGGTGTGGTGGTCCGGCCGAGTCGCAACCGGCCGGACCACCACGCACCAAGTATGACCGGACCCACCAGCCTCGGAAGGACATTCCATGTCGTCTCCTCTTTCCACCTCGCGCAAGGGTCCGCGGGTCCTGCTCGCCAGCCTCCTCACGGCCCTCACCCTCCTGGTGTCGCCAGCCTCGGAGGCCTCCGCGACGACGCACCAGATCACGATCAAGAACTACGCGTACGGGTCCGGCTCGATGGGCATCTCGCAGGGCGACACCGTCACCTGGACCAACAAGGACAGCGTCCCGCACGACGTCGTCGTGACGAACGGGCCGGTGAAGTTCCGCTCGCCCATGCTGACCGAGGGCCAGAGCTGGAGCTACACGTTCACCCGGCCCGGCTCCTATTCGTACACCTGCAGCGTCCACCCGGACATGAAGGCGAACGTCACCGCCAACGCGAAGGCGGTCGCGCCCGCGCCCGCCGACACGAAGCCGGCTCCGGCCCCCACCACGGGCCACACCGCGACCGCGCCGTCCGCGACCCACGCGACGCCGACCCCGACACCCACGACCGAGTCGGCGGCGCCGGGCGCGGCGTACGCGGCGACCACCGCGGACCAGTCCGAGGCGTCGTTGGACCCGCTCCTCCTGCTGCTCGGCCTTTCCACGTCGATCGTCGTGTTCTGCCTCCTGCTGCTGGCCTCCCGGCCACACACCGCGGCGTCCGAGGTCGATCCCGATGGCGACTGACACCCTCACGCCCGAGCGCCGGGCTGACCGGTCGAAGCAGCCCCGAGGTGGCCTGTTCCGGGCGTTCTGGCGCTGGCACTTCTATGCCGCGTTCGTCGTCGTGCCGATCCTGCTGGTGCTGGCCACGACCGGGCTGATCTACCTGCTGCGGTTCCAGCTCGAGCCGTTGATGCACGCCGACGTCATGAAGGTCGAGCGACCGGTCGGCGTGAGCGAGTACGTGCCGTACGAGGACCAGCGGGCGGCGGTCGCCAAGGCGTATCCCGACGCCACGATCGCCTCGATGACCGAGCCCAAGGGTGACGACCGGTCGACCGACTTCTACCTGAGCCTGCCGGACGGCTCGAGCCGCGACGCGTACGTCGATCCGTGGACCGGCGAGGTGCTGGGCGACCTCAACCCCGACACGACGCTGAGCGGCATGGCGGTCCGGCTCCACGCGGACCTGATGCTCGGCACCAAGGGCGACATGGTGATCGAGCTCGGCGCCTGCTGGGCAATCGTCATGGCGCTGACCGGCTACTACCTGTTCATCCGCGGCCGAGCCGCGCGCCTCCGTCGCAAGGTCTCGGGCGCCGCCGGCGCTGCGATGCGCAGCCGCCACGCCCTGATCGGGTCCGCGGTCGGTGTCAGCCTCCTGGTCCTGTTGGTGTCCGGGCTGCCCTGGACCGGGTTCTGGGGCAAGCAGGCCCAGACCATGGCCACCCACAACAGCAACTCGATGTGGGGCACCGATCCGGGCGCGGTGTCGAAGCCCGGCTCGACGCTGGACGAGTCGCTGCCGCACAGCCACGCTCACGAGATCCCATGGGCCCAGGGCGACAAGACCGTTCCCGAGTCGGCCAAGGCTGACAAGGTGTCAGTCGCGAACGTCGACACCGCGGTCGCGGTCGCCGACCGCGCGGAGTTGCAGCACCCGCTGACGATCGCCCTGCCTGCCGACGACAAGGGTGTGTTCTCTGCCATCAGCTACGCGTTCCACGACCCGTCACGGGAGAAGACCGTGCACATCGACCAGTACGGCGGGCAGGCCGTCGGGACGTACGGCTATGCCGACTACCCCGTGCTGGCGAAGGTCGTCTCGCAGGGCATCGGCCTGCACGAGGGCCGCAGCCTCGGGTCGGTGAGCTTCTGGGCCGCGGCGCTGTCGTGCCTCATGATCATCTTCATGTGCGTGTCGGGTCCCCTGATGTGGTGGCGCCGGCGTCCGAGGAAGTCCGGCTCCATCGCCGCACCCCGGGGTCGTATGCCGATGCGTGGCACCCCGCTGCTCGCGGTGGGCATCGTCGCCCTCGGCGTGTTCCTGCCGTTCTTCGGCATCACGCTGCTGATCGCCCTGCTGCTCGATCAGCTGGTCCTGCGCCGGATCCCGCGACTGCAGACCTGGTTCAACGTCGTGTGAAACGGCTCTGCGAGCGACGGCAACCTAGGCGACCGTGACCTCGTCGCCGACCGACATCTTGCCGGTCGCGAGCGGGATGATCCGGATGCCGAACCACGTCTTGCCGGACCACTTGCGGTACCGCGCGAGCGTACGGATCGGCTCCTTGCCGTGCGCCAGCGTGACCGGGTCGATCGTCGTGACGACGCACCGGTCGCAGTGCTCGGCGAACCGGTAGGGCACGTCGCCGATGTGGATGCCGCGCCAGTCGTCCTCGGCGAACGGGACGTCCGAGCCGTCGACGACCACATTGGGCCGGAAGCGTCGCATCACCATGGTCTGCGGCTCGTGGTCCTCGGCGATCCAGGCCTCCAGCTGGGCCAACGACGACGTCGTCGTGAGCAGCAGCGGCCCCGTGTCGGCGAGACTCAGCGGCTCGGCGCCGAGACCGCCGTGATTCTCCGAGACAGGACGGCGAGCCGGGTCGTCCTGCCACGCCAGGCGTACCGGCTCCCCGAGGAGCCGGCTGCACCACGCCGCCGCGGCGTCGCCGGCATCGACCATCGTGGCGAGCCTGGTGACGTTGACCGGGATGACCGGGCCACCGTGGGGAACGGCGACCGTGAGCGGCTCCAGTCCCGGCGCCGCGAGCGTCAGCGCACCGGACTCCTCGGGCGTCGCGGTGACCGTGAGCAGGCGGCCGTGCGTCGTCGCGTTGAGCCTGACGCCCTGCGGGTCGACGACGGCCCAGCGGCGGTCATCGCGCAGCCCCGCGAGCTCGACGCGAGCCGATGCCAGGTCGACCGGTCCCGTGGCCTTGACCGGATAGACGTGGATCGACTCGACCCGAATCACAGCAGCTTCTCGAAGCACAGCGAGTAGGTGACCTCCTCGTACGGCGGGTAGACCGGGATCGGGGTGTAGCCGTGCCGGTCGTAGAACTTCAACGCCGCGTGCTGCTGGTCGCCGGTGTGGATGATGACCCGACGAGCGCCCTCGTCGCGAGCGGTCTGCTCCATCGCCGCGAGCAGCTCGTCGGCGATGCCCTGCCCGCGACGGTTCGGCACGACGTACATGCGCTTGATCTCGAGCTCACCGTCTAGCTCGCGCAGGCACGCATGGCCCACGGGACCGTCGTCGTCGTACGCCACGACCGTCGCGACGACGGATGCCGGCTCGATGCCCTCCGATCCCGACCGGTGCACCGACGAAGGATCGGATGCGTAGAGCTGGTTGCCGTATGCGACGTGCTCGGCGCGCAGCGCCACGGCGTCGGGGTGGTCGAACGGCACCCGCTCGAGGTCGGTCACCCGACGACGACCTCGACCCGCTGGAACTCCTTGAGGTCCGTGTAGCCCGTCGTCGCCATGGCGCGACGCAGCGCGCCGATGAGGTTCATCGTGCCGTCAGGGACGGATGACGGCCCGAACAGCACCGACTCGAGGTCGCCGACCGTGCCCATCTCGACGCGGGCGCCGCGCGGGAGGTCGGGGTGCCACGCCTCGGCGCCCCAGTGGAACCCGCGCCCGGGGGCCTCGACGGCCCGGGCGAACGGGGACCCGATCATCACGGCGTCCGCTCCGCAGGCGATCGCCTTGGCGATGTCGCCGCTGCGGCCGATCGAGCCGTCGGCGATGACGTGGACGTAGCGGCCGCCCGACTCGTCGAGGTAGTCGCGACGGGCCGCGGCGACGTCAGCGACGGCGGACGCCATGGGCACCGCGATGCCCAGGACGCTGCGCGTCGTGTGGGCCGCACCGCCACCGAACCCGACGAGCACGCCGGCCGCGCCGGTGCGCATGAGGTGCAACGCGGCCTGGTAGGTCGCACAGCCACCGACGATGACCGGGACGTCGAGCTCGTAGATGAACTCCTTGAGGTTGAGCGGCTCGGTCTGGCCCGAGACATGCTCGGCCGACACCGTGGTGCCACGGATGACGAACAGGTCGACGCCCGCGTCGACGACGGCGTCGGCGAACTGCTTGGTGCGCTGGGGTGACAACGCCCCAGCGACCGTGACACCGGACTCGCGCATCTGCTGCAGGCGAGCGGTGATCAGCTCGGCCTTGATCGGCTCGGCGTAGATCTCCTGCAGCCGCTTGGTCGCCAGCGGTCCGTCGATGCCCGCGACCTCCTCGAGCAGCTTCTCCGGATCCTCGTAGCGCGTCCACAGGCCCTCGAGATCGAGCACGCCCAGCCCGCCGTGCCTGCCGAGGGCGATCGCCGTCTCGGGGCTCATGACCGAATCCATCGGCGCCGCGATGACCGGCAGCTCGAACCGGTAGGCGTCGATCTGCCACGCCGTCGAGACCTCCTCAGGGTCGCGCGTGCGCCGGCTCGGGACGATCGCGATGTCGTCGAAGGAGTACGCACGGCGACCGCGCTTGGCCGTGCCGATCTCGATGTCTGCCATGCGTACAGACTAGTGCTCGGTGCCGACCGGCTGACCTACTGGACGCCGCGTTGGATGTCGTCGAGCGTCAGGTCGGGAAGCATGCCGGTCGGCTTGCTCGAGCGGCGTACGAGCACCGGCTGCACGTCGTCGCTCTCGCGCGCCAGGGCGTACGGCGTGCCGGCCAGCGCGAACCGGAGCGCACGGGACAGCGTGCTGACCTTGGCATTGGACGGGCTGACCTGTGGCGCCGCCGCCTTGATGGCCATCGCGAGGATCGGCAGCGTTCCGCCGTGGTTGGCGAGCTGGTCGAGGTAGCTGCGCACCTTCGGCTCGGAGAGGACCTTCTTCATGATCGCCTTGTAGTCGTCGGGCGACGTCGCCGGACCCTGGTGGACCACCGGGATCTCCTTGGCGATGCTGTGCCACTCCGGCTTGGCGCCGGCGCG
Organism: Aeromicrobium sp.; assembly: GCF_036676885.1. Classification (GTDB taxonomy): domain Bacteria; phylum Actinomycetota; class Actinomycetes; order Propionibacteriales; family Nocardioidaceae; genus Aeromicrobium. Next base: position 7,329 of record NZ_JAKFCB010000287.1, on the reverse strand, counting down.
CGCTGCGCTCTTGTCCGGCGCAGGCTCGACCTTCTTTGCCGGCTTCTTCTTCGCCGGCTCCTGCTGTTTGGCTGCTGCCTTCTTCGCGGGCGCCTGCTTGGCCGGCGCCTGTCTCGCCGGTGGCTCCTCGACGATCTTCTTCGCCGCTGCCTTGCGGGGCTGCGCCGTCGCCTTGCCCTGCTCTCCCGAGGAGAACACCGGCTTCAACGCCGCCACCGGAGGGACCGGCGTGACCTTGAGTGCGACGAACTGGTCGACCTCCTTCTCGAGCACCGAGTTGACCGGATGGTTCGACAGGGTCGCGCCGACGACGTACTTGTCGAGCTCGTGGAGGCGGCGCACGAGCGGTACGAAGTCACCGTCGGCCGACACCAGGACGAACACCTCGATGTGGTCGAGGTCTGCGGCGACTCGCAGGCAGTCGACGACGAGCACGATGTCTGCGGCGTTCTTCTCGGCCTTGCCCACCGAGAAGACCTGGACCGTCTCGACCCGGCTCCGCTCGACGTCGCGGCGATAGTCCTCGAGGCCCAGCGCGTTCCAGTCGGCGTACGCCCGCGCGACCGCGATGCCGTTGGCTCCCGCCTCCTGCGATGCGGCCTTGTCGATCTGGTTGAGGATGTCCTCCATCGACACATCGGGGATGTCGAGCTTGCCGTAGCCCTTGAACAGGTTCTCGGCGTCGATGAAGACGGCAACGTTCTTGCGAATGGTCACCTCTCGAGGCTAACGGTGGTCCCGATGCGGCGTCCCGCCACCACGCCTCGGTCGCCGGCGCCGTTCAGCGCGAGGACGAATAGTTGGGTGCCTCGGCGGTCATCTGGATGTCGTGCGGGTGGCTCTCCTTGAGCGACGCCGAGGTGATGCGGACGAAGCGGCCCTTGTCCTGCAGCTCGGGGATCGTACGCGCGCCGACGTAGAACATCGACTGGTTGAGCCCGCCGATCAGCTGGTGCGCGACGGCCGACAGCGGGCCGCGGTAGGCGACCTGGCCCTCGACGCCCTCGGGCACGATCTGGTCATCGCTCGTGATCTCGGCCTGGAAGTAGCGGTCCTTGGAGTACGACTTCTTGCCCCGGCTGCTCATCGCGCCGAGCGAGCCCATGCCGCGGTAGGCCTTGAACTGCTTGCCGTTGACGAAGACGACCTCGCCCGGGGACTCCTCGACGCCTGCGAGCATCGAGCCGATCATGACGGTCTCGGCGCCGGCGACCAACGCCTTGGCGATGTCGCCCGACTGCTGCAGTCCGCCGTCCGCGATCACCGGCACGCCGGCCGGCTTGGCGGCCAGCGACGCCTCGTAGACCGCGGTGATCTGCGGGACGCCGCAGCCCGTGACGACCCGGGTCGTGCAGATCGAGCCCGGCCCGAAGCCCACCTTGACCGCGTCCGAGCCGGCGTCGACGAAGGCCTGGGCGCCCTCGCGGGTCGCGACATTGCCGCCGATGACCTGCACGTGGCGGGTCGCCGGGTCGGTCTTGAGCCGCTTGACGATGTCGAGCAGCATCCGGACATGGCCGTGGGCGGTGTCGGCGACCAGCACGTCGACGCCCGCGTCGATCAGGGTCGTGGCGCGCTCCCAGGCGTCGCCGAAGTAGCCGATCGCGGCGCCGACCATCAGGCGACCGTCGGCGTCCTTGGTCGCGTGGGGGAACTGCTCGGACTTGACGAAGTCCTTGACCGTGATGAGACCCGCGAGCCGGCCGTCGTCGTCGATCAGCGGGAGCCGCTCCCGCTTGTGCCTGCGCAGCAGCAGCGTCGCGTCCTCACGGGCGATGCCGACGTGCCCCGTGATCAACGGCATGGGGGTCATGACCTCGTCGACCTTGGTCGTGGCCCACTCGGCGACCGGGGTGAACCTCAGGTCGCGGTTGGTGATGATGCCGAGGAGCCGGCTGTCGGTGTCGACGACAGGAAGGCCCGAGACCCGGTACTCGCCACAGGTCCGGTCGAGCTCCTCGAGCGTCGCGTCGGGGCCGATCGTCACGGGGTTGGAGATGATGCCGGTCTGGGTGCGCTTGACCAGGTCGACCTGGTAGGCCTGGTCCTCGAGCGACAGGTTGCGGTGCAACACGCCGATGCCACCCTGGCGCGCCATCGCGATCGCCATCCGCGACTCGGTGACGGTGTCCATCGCGGCGCTGATCAGCGGGATCCGGAGGTTGATCTCACGCGTCAGGCGAGATGTCGTGTCGATCTCGCTGGGGTTGAGATCGGAGAAACCGGGCAGCAGAAGGACGTCGTCGTACGTGAGTCCGAGGGACGCAAACTTGTCAGGAATGCCCGTGTGCTCCATTGCCACATCCTATCGCCCCCACGAATCGCGGCCGCGGCCCTGAGCGCGCTGTGCGACCGGCGTCACAGATCAGCCCGCATTGAACCCGTACCCGCAGTATGATGATCTGATGGACCGCAAGCCAGGGCGCCCGCGGGCGCTCACTGTCGACGTCATTGCGCAGGCCGCACTTGACGACGGAATCGCCACGTTCAGCATGCCGTCGGTAGCCCGTCGGCTCGGGGTAGCTCATTCCGGTCTGTACCGCTACGTCGAGGATCGAGATGACCTGCTCATCCGCGCCCTCGACAAGGCGATCGTCGCAGCGACCTGGCCGGACGCCGACCTGCCCTGGCAGGACCTGCTCAAGGGCATCGGCGAGACCATCTGGCAGATGTGCGAGGACCATCCGGGCCTCGACACGGCTGCTTTGGGCGCACCGAAGTCGCCTCGTTCGGTCGAGGAGCGGATCGAGCAGTACATCGAGTCGCTCAAGGGCCAGGGCTTCCAGCTCGAGGACGCCGCCGTGGCCGTCGAGTTCGTCATCACGCTGGCGCTGACGGCTTCCGCCGAGATGCGCCGGCTCAAGGCGATCGAGAAGAGCCACGCCGACGGTCCCCGGGTGCCGGTCCTCAAGGCCTACGACACCGAAGAGGTCTGGCGCGGACGCGGCTGGTACGACCGGAAGCTCGACATCGTGCTGGCCGGACTCGACGGGCGTCGCTCCTCCTAGCTCGCATACTTCTCCAGCTCGGTGGCGAGGCGGTTCATGATGTCCGCGTACGCCCGGTAGCTGGGCGGCGCGACCGACGTCCACGGGATGTACGCCTTGTCCTTCGCGGCCTGGAGCGTCTGGAACACCGGCTGGTCGTCGAGGATCGCGAGGCCGGCCTTGCCCACCCGGTCGTCGTAGAGCATCACGTCGGCGGGATAGAGGTCGGCCTTCTCCCAGCTCAACGTCTGGAAGTAGCCACCCTCGTCGGGCTTCGTGGGCACCGTGATCGGCAGCTCGAGCTGGTCGCGCCAGTACTTCAGGTCGGGGCTGACCTCGGGGTTGGAGACATAGAAGACGTCCTTGGCCGGTGAGCCGACGACGATCTTCTTGGCGCCGAGGTCCTTGCCGGCCTGCTCGACCTTGCCTGCCGCAGCGGTGAAGTCGTCGTGCGCCTTGGTGACGGCGTCCGTGTCCACGTCGGCGCCCAGCGCCTTGGCCGCCCGCTCCGTCGAGTCGAGCATCTCGGGCAGCGTCTTGCCGTCGAAGCTCACGACCAGGATCGGCGCGAGCTGCTCGAGCTTCTTGGCGGTCGCGTCGTTGACGTACCAGAGATCACTCTCGAGGTAGGCACTCGTGACGACGAGGTCGGGCTTGAGGCTTGCGGCCTTCTCGAGGTCGATCGAGCCGTACTCGCCGCCACCCGTGACGTCGGTCGCCTTGCCGATGTCGAGGCCGGCAACCTGCGAGTCCGGCTCGCCGTCGGCGTTCTTGAGCGGCCCGAACGTCCCGACGATCTTGTCGCCGAGGCCGAGGTCGGTCAGCGCCGCCGCGACCGACGACTGCACGATGAGCCGCTTCGGCGCCTGGTCCAGCGAGATCGAGGTGCCCAGATCGTCCTTGTAGGTCCACGGGCCGGAGCCCTCGGCATTGGACGCCGACGAGCCGCACGCAGCGAGGGTCAGCAGAGAGAGCATGGCAAGAGTCGCGAGGAGTCTTAGTTTCATAAGGGCAGCCTAACCTAAGTGGCTAGCGCCGTGACGCCGCCCCATATGTGAACTCGACCTCACGGCGGCGCTCGTCGACCGCGGCCAGACGTATGCTGACCCGCTCGCCCTCGTGCAGGCCGGCGCCGCGGCAGCGGGCGATCACCGGCGGATCCAGCAGCACGACCTCACCACCGTCACGGTCGGCATGCATCACGACCGCCTCGAACGACTCGCCGATGCGACCGGAGAGCGACCACACCTCGGCCTGGTCGATGCACGTGCGATCGGCCCTGGAGGCGCGCTGGTCCGACGTCGTCATGATCCCCGGCAGCTCCGGCAGCGCGTCACGCACCCACTCGGGCACGGGTCGCTCCTCACAGATCGCCAGGCAGACCTCGGTGCCGAACCGGTCGGCCAGTCGCCGCAACGGAGCGGTCACGTGGGCGTACGGACCACCGACACCGGCATGGTCGACCTGCGCCGGGACCGGTCCGTCGAATGCCGTGTAACCGGCCCCGCGCAGCATCCGGGTCGCCTCGGTCATGAGCGCGACGGATGCCGGCAGCTCCGGGTCGAGTGCCACGAGCACCTCCGCCGGGGTCGCGCCGTCGGTCACCGGGACCTTGAGGGCACGCGCCGTGCTGAGGAATCCGGCCAGAGCCCGATCGTCCGGAGGCGGGAGCGTACGCAGGAGGCCGACCTGGGCGTCGAGCATCAGTCGGGCGGCCGCCATGCCGGTCAGCAGGGAGACCTCGGCGTTCCACCCGTCGACCTCCGTCCGGACGCGCATCACGACCCGCCAGCTTCGTCCCGAGCCTGCCGAGGAGCCGCCACCGTCGCGCTCGACCTCCTGCTCCGGCAGCGCGAGCTCGATCGCGCCACGGGCGACGCGTACCTTCTGGCGAAGGCGGCCGAGATCGGCGAGGGGCTCGAGCGACGCGTGCGGGGAGCCGGCGTCGAACGACTTCTGCACGCCCTCGTAGTCGAGCTGGGCGACTGATCTCACGAGCGCGCGGCGCACCGACGCGTTGCTCAACGTGCCGTCGGACGCGACATCGATGGTCCACACTGCGGCACCACGGACCTGGTCGACGAGCAGGCTCAGCGAGTCCTCCGAGATCGTCGGCGGGTGCAGAGGCACCCGGCCGTCGGGCAGGTAGATCGTCTGGCCACGACGGCGTGCCTCGGTGTCGACCGCGCCGCCCGGCGGGATCGCCGCGCCCAGATCGGCGATCGCGTAGGTGACCCGGAACCCGTCGCCCACACGCTCGAGGAACATCGCCTGGTCCAGGTCACGGGCGCCGGGTGGGTCGATCGTGACGAAGGGGATCCCGGTTGCGTCCTCGACGCCGTCGCGCACCGCTGCGGCGATCGTCGCGGCCTCGGCGAGGGCGTCGGACGGGAAGCGGTCCGTCTCGGCGGCCGGCGGGAGCTCGAGCTCGGCACGTACGCCGTCGAAGTCGTGCCGTGGAGCGCTCACCCGGACGAATCTATCCGGGAACGCAGAAGCGGGCCCCACCCGGAGGTGGGGCCCGCCATCAAGCGGTCCGGCTCTCAGTGATTGTGACCCGCGTGTGCGTCGGCGGCTTCTTCGGCCGGCTTCTCGACGATCAGCGTCTCGGTCGTGAGGAGCATCGCGGTGATCGACGCGGCGTTGGCCAGCGCGGAACGCGTGACCTTGACCGGGTCGAGGACACCCTGGGCGACCAGGTCGCCGTACTCCTCGGTGGCCGCGTTGTAGCCCTGGCCGCTCTCGCGGACCTTGTTGACGACGACCTCGCCGGAGACGCCGCCGTTGCGGGCGATCCATTCGAGCGGGGCGTCGGCGCCGATGCGGACGATGCGGACACCGACCGCCTCGTCACCGGTCAGGCCGAGGTTGCCGTCGAGCACCGACACGGCGTGGACGAGAGCCGAGCCGCCACCGGCGACGATGCCCTCCTCGATCGCCGCGCGAGTCGCCGAGACGGCGTCCTCGATGCGGTGCTTCTTCTCCTTGAGCTCGACCTCGGTGGCCGCGCCGACCTTGATGACGCAGACGCCGCCGGCGAGCTTCGCGAGGCGCTCCTGGAGCTTCTCGCGGTCCCAGTCGGAGTCCGTGTTCTCGATCTCGGCCTTGATCTGGCTGACCCGGCCGTCGACCTCGGCCTTGTCGCCGCCGCCGTCGATGATCGTGGTGTCGTCCTTGGTGATGACGACGCGACGAGCCGTGCCGAGCGACTCCAGGCCGATCGTGTCGAGCTTGAGGCCGACGTCGGGCGTGACGACCTGCGCGCCCGTGAGGGTCGCGATGTCCTGCAGCATGGCCTTGCGACGGTCACCGAACGCGGGCGCCTTGACGGCCGCCGACGTGAACGTGCCGCGGATCTTGTTGACGACGATCGTCGAGAGTGCCTCGCCCTCGACGTCCTCGGCGATGATGAACAGCGGCTTGCCGGCCTGGACGACCTTCTCGAGGATCGGCAGCAGGTCGCTGACCGACGAGATCTTGCCCTGGTTGACGAGGATGTAGGGATCGTCGAGGACGGTCTCCATGCGCTCGGTGTCGGTCACGAAGTAAGGCGACAGGTAGCCCTTGTCGAACTGCATGCCCTCGGTGAACTCGAGCTCGGTGCCCATCGTGTTGGACTCCTCGACCGTGATCACGCCGTCCTTGCCGACCTTGTCGAAGGCCTCGGCGATGAGCTGGCCGATGACGCCGTCACGCGACGAGACGGTCGCGACGTCGGTCATGTCCTTGACGGAGTCGACGTCGCGGGCAACCTCGTGCAGGCGCTTGACGACGGCCTCGACGGCCGCCTCGATGCCCTTCTTGAGGCCGACCGGGTTGGCGCCGGCGGCAACCGCGCGCAGGCCCTCGTGGACCATGGCCTGGGCCAGCACGGTCGCGGTGGTCGTACCGTCACCGGCGACGTCGTTGGTCTTGGTGGCGACTTCCTTGGCGAGCTGGGCGCCGAGGTTCTCGAACGGGTCGTCGAGCTCGACCTCACGCGCGACGGTCACGCCGTCGTTGGTGATCGTGGGGGCTCCCCACTTCTTGTCGAGGACGACGTAGCGGCCCTTGGGGCCGAGGGTGACCTTGACGGTGTTGGCGAGCTTGTCGACACCGCGCTCGAGCGAGCGGCGGGCGTTCTCGTCGAATTCGAGGATCTTGGGCATTGTCAGCTTCTTTCGAAAATCATGGGTTGCGACGGGTGGCTGAAACGTGAGAGGCCCCGGCGCCCGCAGATGGGCGCCGGGGCGTCAGATCACGAAACGACAGCGAGGACGTCGCGAGCGGACAGGATGAGGTACTCCTGGCCGTCGTACTTGACCTCGGTGCCGCCGTACTTGCTGAAGATGACCTTGTCGCC